>NZ_VCKX01000025.1 GCF_005889725.1 Nonomuraea zeae | reverse complement strand
GGGGTGGGCAGCGGGGGCAGCGGGACCAGCTGCTCGCCGGTGATGCTCAGCGGCTCCCTGCTGGTGGCCAGGATCGTCAGGCCGGGACAGGCGGCGAGCAGCCGGTGGGCGAGCGCGGCGGCCTCGGCGATCACGTGTTCGCAGTTGTCCAGGATCAGCAGCAGCTCCTGCTCGGACAGCGCGGCGACGAGGCGTTCGACGAGCTCGGCCGCCGAGGCGGGCCGCAGCGCCGGCTCGCGCAGCCCGAGCGCCCCCAGCACCGCCTGCGGCACCTGCCCGGAGCCGGAGATCAGGGAAAGGTCGGCGAAGCACACCTCTCGACCGGGCCACCGGCCCGCCGCCTCGATGACCAGGCGCGTCTTGCCGGTGCCGCCCGGCCCGACCACGGTGACCAGCCGGGCGGGACGCAGCGCGTCGAGGCGCGCGAGCTCCTCCTCCCGCCCGACGAAGCTGGTGAGCTGCGCCGGCGGCTGGACCCTGGTCACGCGCTCCCGGTCCCGCTCGCCGCGCAGCAGCTCCAGGTGCAGGGCCTGGAGCTCCGGTGAGGGGTCGGCGCCCAGCTCGTCGGCGAGCAGCCGCCGTACGTCGTCGAACACGGCCAGCGCCTCGGCCTGCCGCCCGGCCGCGTGCAGCGCCCGCATCAGCAGCCCGCGCGGCCGCTCGCGCAGCGGATGCGCGTCGGCCAGCTCCCGCAGCGCCGCCACCGGGCTGGCCTCGGGCAGGGCCAGCTCGGCCTCCAGGAGGTCCTCGGTGGCCGCGAGCCGCAGCTCCTCCAGCCGCTGCGCCTGCGGCACCGCGAACGGCGCGCCGGCCACGTCCGCCAGGGCCGGCCCGCGCCACAGGTCGAGCCCCTCCCTGAGCACGGAGGCCGCGGCGGCGGCCCGGCCGGTCGCCAGCAGCCGCCGGCCGTCACGCGCCAGCCGCTCGAACCGGTGCGCGTCCACGTCGTCGCGATCGGCCACCAGCCGGTAGCCGGTCCCGTGGGACTCGATCAGGCCGGCGGGCAGGTTGCGCCTGAGCCGGGAGATCTGGGCCTGGACGGCGTTGGCGGCCCCGGCGGGCGGGCGGTCGCCGTACTGGCCGTCGATGAGGCGTTCGAGGCTGACCGTGCGGCCGGCGTCCAGCAGCAGCAGCGCGAGCAGGGCGCGCGGCCGGGGGCCGCCGGCGGCGATCGGGTCGCCGCCGTCCGGCCGCACCACCAGCGGGCCCAGGATGGCGAACTGCACGACCCCGATTGTCCCCCACCTCCCCTGTACGGGCGCACAGACCCGACCTGACCAGCCAGAACGAAATTATCGGTATGCCTACGGATGGACATACGTATTTCCCCGCGGGGGGCGAGCGCTTAGCGTCTGGCGGCAACAAGGCGAAACGGTCCGCTCGCTTTCTCTTCACCCTTTGTCACCCCCCGATTAACACCCCCCAATTCCCTGACATCCGCGCGACCCGGGAGAACCCCGGGCTCGCGGTGGCCGTCGTGCGCTCACAAGCGCGGGCGGCCCGGGGAACCGCCGAAAGGAGCAACACAGCGTGAAACGCAAAGCCTTACTCGCGGCGGTCGTCGGCATGGCCACGGCCGCGACGATGGCGTTACAAACGCCACCTGCGAACGCCGCCCCTCCCGGGGTCACCCCGGCTCAGGAGGGCTCCGGCGCCACCACCCGAGCGGCGGCCGACCCCGCGTCGCTCGCGGCGGCAGTAGCGGACAAGGCCGTCTCCAGCCAGCTGGACGAGCTCAGCAGGGGCCCGGACGAGGCGTACAGCCGCGTCGGGGTCACTCCGGGCGCGAGCGACATGTTCTACGTGGCCTATGAGCGCACCTACAAGGGCCTGCCCATGGTGGGCGGCGACGCCGTCGTCGTCACCGATGCGGCCGGGCACGTCAGGGACACGGTCGCGGCGGCGGGCCCGAGCCCGCGCAACCTGCCGACGAAGGCGACGATCAGCGCGGAGAAGGCCACGGAAGTGGCCAGGACCAGGCTCTCGCGGGTGGACGACACTGCGGCCCCGCGCCTGGTCGTGCTCGCCTGGGGCGAGCGGCCCAGGCTGACCTGGGAGGCCGTGGTCAGCGGCATCTCCGAGGGCAAGCCGAGCATCCAGCACGTGTTCGTGGACGCGCGTACCGGCAAGATCGCCGACTCGTACGACCTCGTACGCGCGGGCACCGGCAACGGCTACTACTACGGCCAGGTCACCATCAACACCAGCGGCTCCGGCAGCTCGTACTCGATGACCGACACGACCAGGCCCGGCATCCAGTGCGGCGGCCAGGGCGGCAGCGCCTACACCGGCACCGACGACGCGTGGGGCAACGGCTCGGGCACCAACCTGGAGACCGCCTGCGTCGACGCGCTCTACGGCGTGCAACGCGAGTGGGACATGCTGCGCGACTGGCTGGGCCGCAACGGCATCAACGGCAGCGGCCGCGGCTTCCCCGCGCGCGTCGGGCTCGCCGACGTGAACGCCTACTGGAACGGCAGCTACACCAACTTCGGCCACAACCAGGCCAACACCCAGCAGGCGACCCCCATCGACGTCGTGGCCCACGAGTTCGGGCACGCCATCTTCCAGACCACGCCGGGCGGCGCGGGCTCGGGCAACGAGAACGGCGGGCTGAACGAGGGCACGGGCGACATCTTCGGAGCGCTCACCGAGGCCTTCGCCGCCAACGCCAACGACCCGGCCGACTACCTGGTCGGCGAGGAGGTCAACCTGGTCGGGCAGGGGCCGATCCGCAACATGTACAACCCGAGCGCGCTCGGCGACCCCAACTGCTACTCCTCCTCGATCCCGAGCACGGAGGTGCACGCGGCGGCCGGCCCGCTCAACCACTGGTTCTACCTGCTGGCCGAGGGCAGCAACCCCGGCGGCGGCAAGCCGAGCAGCCCGATCTGCTCCGGCGGGCCCTCGTCGGTCACCGGCATCGGCATCCAGAAGGCCGGCAAGATCTTCATGGGCGCGCTGGGTCGCAAGACCTCGTCCTGGCGCTACACCAACGTCCGCGCCGCCTCCGTCGCGGCCGTGATCGAGCTGTACGGCGCGAGCAGCACCGAGTGCAACACCACCAAGGCCGCGTGGAGCGCGGTGAGCGTGGCGGCGGCCTCCGGCGAGCCCGCGTGCGGCACCCCGGGCAACGACTTCTCGATCTCGCTCAACCCGTCGTCCGGGAGCACTCCACCGGGCCAGCAGGTGACGGCCACGGTCAACACGCAGACGACCTCGGGCAGCGCGCAGACCGTCAGCCTGAGCGCGTCGGGCCTGCCCAGCGGCACCACGGCGAGCTTCAGCCCGTCCTCGGTGACCTCGGGCAACTCCTCGACGCTGACGCTGTCGGTGGGCTCGTCGACGGCGCAGGGCACGTACCCGATCACCGTCACGGGCACCGGCACGAGCCCGCACACGGCCACCTACACCCTCACGGTCGGACAGGGCCCCGGCGGCAGTGACCCGCCCGACATCAGCCTGACCAACATCAAGGCGCACCTTTCGCAGCTCCAGTCGATCGCGACGGCCAACGGCGGCACCCGCAGGTCCACCACCAACGGCTACCTGCAATCGGTCTCCTACATCGAGGACAAGCTGCGCGCGGCCGGCTACACCGTCGTCAGGCAGAGCTGCAGCACGACCTACTGCACCAGCGGCGCGGGCCCGAACCTGATCGCCGACTGGCCGGGCGGCGACGCCAACCAGGTCATCATGTCCGGAGCGCACCTCGACAGCGTCGCGGCCGGGCCCGGCATCAACGACAACGGCTCCGGCTCGGCCAACCTGCTGGAGGTCGCGCTGACCCTCGCGCAGCGGAACCCGACGCTGACCAAGCACGTCAGGTTCGGCTGGTGGACCGACGAGGAGCAGGGCCTCAACGGCTCTGAGTTCTACGTCAACTCGCTCAGCGCCACCGAGCGGTCGCGGATCCAGGTCTACTACAACTACGACATGACCGGCTCCACCAACGGCGGCTACTTCATCAACAACATCACCACCACCGGAGCCGCCTATCTCAAGGAGTTCTACGACAGGCTGAGCCTGCAGCCCGAGGAGAACGTCGAGGGCGCCAACCGCTCCGACGACGCCTCCTTCCGCAACGCCGGCATCGCGAGCTCGGGCGTGGCGGCCGGCGCCAGCGCGACGAAGACCTCGGCACAGGCCACCAAGTGGGGCGGCACGGCAGGACGCGCGTACGACTCCTGCTACCACGCCTCCTGCGACACGACCACCAACATCAACGACACCGTGCTCGACCGGGCGGCCGACGCCGCGGCCTACGCCATCTGGAAGCAGGCGGTCGGAGGCACGCAGCCGCGTGACTTCTCGATCTCGGCCAATCCTGCCTCCGGCACGGTGCAGGCGGGCTCGTCGGCCACCTCCACGATCGGCACGAGCACCACGGCGGGCACGGCGCAGACGGTGAACCTGTCCGCCAGCGGCCTGCCGACGGGCGCCACGGCCACGTTCAACCCGGCCTCGGTGACCTCGGGCGGATCGTCGACGCTGACGATCTCGACCGCGCCCACCACCCCCGCGGGCGGCTACACCGTCACGGTGACCGGCACGGGCGAGACCGGCACGCGTACGACGACGTACGCGCTGACCGTCCAGGGCACCTCGGGCGGCAGGACGTTCACCAACGACACCGACTATCCGATCGCCGACTACAGCAACACCCAGAGCTCGATCACCTCCACCGCGACGGGCACGGCGACCTCTCCGGTCCGGCTGTCCATCACGATCAGCCACACCTGCGCGGAGGACCTCGACATCTGGGTACGCGGCCCGAACGGCACCTGGTACGCCGTCGACAGGTACGGCGGCACGACCTGCACGCAGTACGGCACCAGGACGTTCACCGTCCCGGTCAGCCAGCAGGCGGCGGGCACCTGGGTGCTCGACATCGAGGACGTCTACTCCGGTGACACCGGATTCCTGGACTCCTGGAGCATCACCGTCTAACCGGGCGGCTCAGCGGGCCCCGGCCGGTTCTCCGGCCGGGGCTCGCGCACGTCCGCGCGCGTGCGCACGCCCAGCTTCTGCAGCACCCGCGCCACGTGCGTGTCCACGGTGCGCCGCGACAGGAACAGCACCTCGGCGATCTCCCTGTTCGTCCGCCCGAGCGCGACCAGCCTGGCGACCTCGCTCTCCCGGGGGGACAGCACGCCGCTCTTGGCCTTCCTGCGCGGCGCGCCGCCCCGGCCGCTCTCGGGGCCGATCTCCCGCAGCAGCCGCCGGCAGCGGGCCGCGTCGTGGGTGGCGCCGAGCGCGACGTACCGCTCGCCGGCCCCGGCGACCAGGTCGGCGGCGCACTGCCGGTCCCCGAGCGCGAGCCGCGCGCCCGCCTCGGACTCGGCCGCCCGCGCCGCGCCGTACGGCCGCGGCATCGACTCGTACGCCTCGCGCGCCCTGGCGTAGCTTTCCGCCGCCGCGCCGAACCCGCCCGCGTCCCAAGCCAGCGCGCCCCTGGCGGCGTCCAGCCCGGCGTGCGCCGACGGCGCGTTCCGGCCCGCGATGCCGGCCGCGAACTCGGCCACCAGCTCAGCCGCCTGCGCGGGCCGCCCGGCCCGCAGCAGCGCGACGACGGTGGCGGGCACGAGCTGGTCGCCCCACACCCACACGCCCTTGCGCCGCAGCCGGCCCACCGCCAGATCGGCCTCGGCCAGCGCGGCGTCGATCGCGCCCCTGGTCAGGTGCAGCTCGACCAGGCCGCTCGACCCGGCGGCGGCGACGGGCAGGAAACCGGAGTCCAGGTCGCGGATACCGGACGCCTCCAGATGCTCGCCGGCCTCGTCCCACTCGCCCCTGGCCAGGGCCAGCATGCCGAGCGCCAGCCGGGCCTCCACCGCCAGCAGCGGCGCCTCGAACGTCATCTCCACGGCGGCGACCGCCCGCTCGCGCAGGCCCGCCCAGCGGCCGGTCAGCAGGTCGAGCCGGATCGACGACATCTCCACCAGGAACACCGGGTAGAGCGCGCCCGTCTCCTCCGCGATGCGCCGGCTCTGCTCGGCGAACCGCTCGGCCGCGGCGTAGTGCCCGAGCGCCAGCGCCGCGTCGTACAGGTTGGAGTAGCCGCGCGCCACCTGGCGGCGCACGGCCGTGGACGGGTCGTTGACCGGCAGCGTGGCCACCAGCTCGAACGCGTCGGGCGAGCCGACGAGCATGGCCAGGCTGACCTTGTTGGCCTGCACGGCGGCGGCCAGCTCCGGGTCGCGGCCCTCGGCCAGCAGCTTCTCCGCCTGCTCCATCCACTCCTCGTGCTTGGAGAGCGGCTCGCCGCCCCACGCGGGCATCGCCAGCAGGGCCAGGCCGCGGGCGGCCAGGCTGGGGTTGTCGTCCAGGTCGGGCAGCGCGGCCAGGATCTCCTGTCGGCCCGCGGCCACCGCGCCCGCCTGGTTGGACAGCAGCACGCCCAGGTTGAGCCGGGCCTCGCCGCGTACCCGCCTGGACAGGAAGTCGTCGGACAGCAGGTGGCGCAGGATCCGCGCGACGCGGCGGTGCGACAGGCCGATCGCGGCGACCCGGCTGAGCCTGAGCGCGAGCGCGCCGCGGGCCTCGCGGGGCAGCTTGGGGTCGGCGAGCAGCCCTTCGAGCACCTCGACGGCCAGCGGGATGTCGCCGAGCGCGGCGGCGTGGTCGGCGGCGGCGCTGCCGTGGCGCTGCCAGGCGGCGAAGTCGCCCGCGCGGCGGGCGTGGTAGGCGAGCTGGACGAGGGGCGGCGGGTCGAGCGTGGACAGTGCGGACATCGCCCGGTGGTGGATGAGCCGGCGATCGGGGCCGGGGATGGCGTCGTAGACGGCCTGCTGGGCGAGGGCGTGGCGGAAGCCGTACTGGCTGTCCTGGTGTTCGAGCAGGACCCCGGCCTGCAACGCCTGGCTCAGCCCCGTCTCGGCGTGGCCGGAGACGGCGGCGATCAGGTGCTCGTCGGCGGGCAGGCCCAGCACGGCGGCGGCGTGCACGGCGCGCAGCGCGGCCGGCGACAGCCCGGTGAGCCGCTCGGCCATCGCCTCCCGCAGCAGCAGCGGCACGGCCATCCGGTCGAGCGCGCCCGCCTCGGGTAACCGGCCCTCGCCGTCGAGCAGCGAGCGCACCACCTCCTCGATCACGAACGGCACCCCCGCCGTGCGTTCGTGCAGCTTGGCGGCGAAGTCCGCGGTCACCGCCGGCCGGCCGAGCAGCGCGCCCGTCAGGCTGCGCACGCCTTCGACGTCGAGCGGCGTCAGCGAGATCACCTCACTGCGCACGCCGGGCGGTCGCCGGTACGCGTGCCCGAACGGCAGCCCGGGCACCGGCAGCTCCTCCCTGCGGAACGTCACCACCAGCGCCAGCCCGTCCGGCGGCTGGTCGGTGAGGAAGCGCAGCAGGTCACGCGTGCCGTCGTCGGCCCAGTGCAGGTCCTCGATCACCAGCACGACCGGCCCCGCGGCGGCCAGCAGCGCGTGCACGGCGCGGAACAGGTGGTGCCGCTCGGCCCGCGGGTCGTCGAGCGGCGGCGGCGAGGGGGCCGGCGGCAGGTGCACCGCCAGCTCGGGCAGGTAGCCGCGCAGCGCCCCGGTGACCGGGCTGAGCCGGTCCTCGCCGGGCAGGGCCCCGGCGACGTGCCGCAGCGCGTCGAACACCGGCCCGTACGGGAACGGCTCGCGGATCTGGTGGCAGTGGCCGAGGAGCACCGTGGGCTCGCCGTCGCGGAGCAGGTCGATCGCCGCCCTGACGAGCCTGGTCTTCCCTATGCCTGCCTCGCCCTGCACCTGGGTGATGGCAGGTGGGCTGGTGATGGTGCCGATGAGCAGTCGTAGCTGGGCGTCACGCCCGACCAACGCAGGAGTAACCAGGCTTGTCATCGGGTCTCCGGGGTCTCCGGTAACAGTGCGGGTTTACTGTTGGTTGAGTTTCCTTGCTTCTCAGTGATTCGTCCATTGTCGATGCCGAAACGACCGCCGGTCCCGGAGTGGCGGCAACGTTCTGGGGGCGGGTTTTGTGGTCAGTGCTGGGTTTTGCGCACCTCCAGCGTCACCCCGGCGCCGGCGCGGGTGTCGAAGTAGCAGAATCCGGAGCCGTCCGCCCGGCGGCCCCGCGCTATGACGTCCAGGCCGAGCGCGCCCGCCTGCTCCTCGGCGGTCCCGAGGTCGTCCGACTCGAACCCCAAGTGGTAGACGCCCTCGCCGGACTCGTCGAGGAAGCGCCGCTGCGGGGAGTCCAGCTCCGGCGGCTGGCAGAGCTGTAGCTGGAAGTTGTCCAGGTCCGCGCACTTGTAGCGCATCGCGGCGGACGCCTGCGCGTTCGGCACGTCGTACTCGACGTACGCGCCGCCCTTCGGATAGTCGAACCAGGGGCCGATGCCGACGCTCTCGTAGTAGGCGACGGCTTTGTCCAGGTCGGCGACCACGACGCAGACGTGGTGGAGCTTCCTGAAGAGCGGAATCATGACATCTCCCTATCTGGACGGAACGCCTGGAATGGCTGTATACAGATTGGCGTACGGTAGCACATACAAGATTGTTTCCCCTGTATGTCGCTTTCATCACCATTGCTGTGGAGAGTCCATGTACTACTTCGGCTACTGCACGTACCTGCTTGAGGCCGAGCTGCGGAAGTACCTGCCTGAGGCCGTGGCGGTGACCAAGGCCAAGGCGGTCAACCGGCAGATCCAGTTCAGGGCGGCGGGCGAGCGCACCGACCGCGGCTGGTGCCACCTGGCCGACACCGGCACGTACGGCAAGGCCGCCCAGGGCATCGTCTTCGAGGTCGACGACGCCCATCTGAAGGACGACTTCGACGACTTCGACATCGTGTTCCTGACCGTCCAGGGCGACGACGGCAAGCACTACGACTGCTTCACGTACGTGCTGTCGCAGCCGGGCATCCGGATGCGCCCGCCGCGCTTCTACTGGGAGCGGGTGCCCCAGGGCCTTGCGGAGCAGGAGTTCCCCGCCGACTACCGCGCCGAGGTGCAGCAGACCTTCGACGAGGCGGCCGAGTGCCCCGACTTCGACCGCCCTGTCCCGGCCGGCAAGCCGGGCCGCTCCGCCGACTCCCGCTAGCGGCCCTCACCCCCCAACCACTCACACGCAGGGAGAGTTGCATGTCCGGAAGGCTGTTCCCGGCGGTGGTCACCGCGGCCGTGGTGCTGCTGGCCGCCTGCTCGGGCGGAGGAGGCGGGGCCACCGAGGCGTCCTCGGACGCGAAGGCGCCCACCGTCCAGAAGGGCGTCCTCATGATCGGCTCGCAGCAGTCGTACATTCCCGGGGAGTTCCGCGCCGAAGGGTCGCAGGACCTGCAGGGGTTCGGCGTGGAGATCGTCGACGAGATCGCCCGCCGGCTCGGCCTCACCACGCAGTGGGTCCAGGTGGACTACTCGGCCATCATCACCGGCCTGCAGGCCAGCCAGTTCGACATGGGCTCGGGCGGCATGAGCCCGAACCCGGAGCGGCTCCAGCAGGTGGACATGGTCGGCTACTACCAGTCGGGCGCGACGTTCCTGGTGCGCAAGGCGGACGCCGGCAAGTACACCACCGCCCAGGCCGTCTGCGGCAAGAAGCTCGGCATGCTCGAAGGCTCGACCACGCTGGAGAAGGCCGTGGCGAAGGAGAACGGGTCCTGCCCGAGCCCGATCCAGGTCGAGCACTACACCTCGACCCCGCTCGGGCTGCAGGGCCTGCTGTCCGAGCGCATCGAGGCGTACGCGCCCGACCTGGCGCAGGCGCAGTACATCGTGAAGGAGAACCCCGGCCAGTTCGCCACGACCGACTACCACCTGGTCGACTACCTGATCAACTTCACGTTCGTGAAGGACAAGAATCCGCAGCTGCGGGACGCCGTCTACGGCCAGCTCGACGCGATGATGAAGGACGGCACCTACGACAAGATCCTGGCCAAGTGGAACCTCGCCGTCGGCGGACTGAAGCAGCCCGCCTACAACGGGCAGCTCGATGCCAGGCCCTAGCACCGAGGCGCCGGTCTACTTCCCGGTGAGAAGGCCGCGGCCCTGGGGGCAGCTCCTCCAGGCCGCCGCGGTCGTCGCGATCATCCCCCTGATCGCCCTTCCGTTCCTGCGCTCGGGCGTGTTCGACATGTCCACGGTCGGGCGCTACCTGTTCGGGCCGGCGATCCTGGAGGCGGTCTGGGGGACGCTCTCCCTCGCCACGCTGAGCACGGCGCTGGCCATCGTCCTCGGCACCGGCGTGGCGCTGCTGCGCATCAGCGGCAACGCCGTGCTGCGGGCCGCGGCGGCGGGGTTCGTCTTCGTCTTCCGCGGCACGCCGATGCTGGTCCAGCTGCTGATCTGGTTCTACGCGGTGCCCCGGGTGATCGGGCGGGTCAGCCTGTCGATCCCGTTCACCGACGTGGTGCTGGTCGCCGACCAGCCGGCCAGCGCGTTCTTCACGCCGTTCGTGGCCGGGCTCTTCGCGCTGACGCTGGCCGAGAGCGCGTACATGGCGGAGGTCATCCGCAGCGGCATCCAGGGCGTGGACCAGGGGCAGCGGGACGCCGCCCGCGCGCTGGGCGTGCCGAACGGGAAGATCACCCGGCAGATCGTGCTGGTGCAGGCGTTCCGCATCGTCATGCCCGCCGTCGGCAACCAGTACATCCTCATGATCAAGAACACGTCGCTGGCCTACGCGATCGGGTATTCGGAGCTGCTGCTCTCGGTCAGCCGCGTCTACTACACCAACTTCAAATATCTCGAACTGCTGCTCGTCGCCGCCTTCTGGTATCTGCTGCTGACCGCCCTGATCACGGTCCTGCAGCACGTCCTCGAGCGCAAGTTCCCGGCGAGGTGACGGCCATGGAGGAACGAGCGGTCAAGATGCGCTCGCGGCACGTGTTCAAGTCCTTCGGGGCGACGCGGGTGCTGAAAGACGTGTCCGTGGAGGTGCGCGACGGGGAGATCGTGGCGCTGATCGGGCCGTCGGGAGCGGGCAAGTCGACGTTCCTGCGCTGCGTCAACAACCTGGAGCTCATCGACTCCGGCTACATCGAGGTGGACGGCGAGCTGATCGGCTACCGCAAGGTCGGCGACCACCTCCAGCCGCTCGGCGACAGGGAGGCGAGCAGGCAGCGGGCCCGCATCGGCATGGTGTTCCAGCACTTCAACCTGTTCCGGCACATGACGGCGACCCAGAACGTGGCCTACGGGCCGCGCCAGGTGCTCGGCAGGGACCGGCGCACGGCCGAGCGGCAGGCGGCCGAGCTGCTCGGCAGGATGGGGCTGGCCGGGCGCGAGCACCACTATCCGCGCCAGCTGTCCGGCGGGCAGCAGCAGCGCGTGGCCATCGCCAGGGCGCTGGCCATGGACCCGAGCATGATCCTGCTGGACGAGCCGACCAGCGCGCTCGACCCCGAGCTGCGTGTCGAGGTCGCGAACGTCATCAGGGACCTGGCCAGGCAGGAGTGCACCATGCTGATGGCGACCCACGACATCCCGCTCGTCGAGGACATCGCGGACCGGATCATCTTCATGGTGGACGGCGTGATCGTCGAGGAGGGGCCGGCCGAGCAGGTCCTGCACGCGCCCGAGCACGATCGCACCAGGGCGTTCCTCGCGAAGATGACCAGCAGGAGCGCTCCTGCATGATGCGGGGGACGGCACGTGACTACGTGCTCTACGCGGTGATGACGTCGATCTGGGGAGCCAGCTTCTTCTTCACCGCGATCGCCCTCAGGTCCTTCGGCCCGTTCGTGATCGTGCTCGTGCGGATGGCGCTGGCCGCCGTGGCGCTGGGCGTCGTCGTACGCGTGCGGGGGCTGGCCGTGCCGCGTGACCGGCGCGTGCTCGGGCACCTGCTGGCCCTGGGGGCGTTCAACATCGCGTTGCCGTTCACGCTGCTGACGCTGGCGCAGGTGCACGTCAACTCGTCCACGTCGGTCGTGCTCTCGGCGACCACGCCGGTGTTCGTGTTCCTGATCGCGACCTTGGTCACGCGGGCCGAGCGGTTCAGCCTGCCCAGGCTGGCCGGGATCGTGATCGCGTTCTGCGGCCTGGCGGCGCTGTCCGGCGGCTCCTTCGAGGGAGGGACGTGGGGCTGGCCGCTGGTCGTGGTGGCCAGCTCCGCCATCTTCGCGACCGGCAACGTCTACACCCGCCGGTATCTCCCGCACCTGGACCCGGCCGTCATCGCGGGCGGGCAGATCGCGGCGGCCACCCTCTACCTGCTGCCGGTCGTGATCCTGTCGGGCGACGGCGCCCGGGTCGCCGAGCCGGGGGTCCTGCCGGTACTGGCCCTCCTGGAGCTGGGCCTGCTGGCCTCGGCCGGGGGCTACCTGCTCTATTTCCGGTTCATCCTGCTGTGGGGGTCGACCGCGGCCTCGCTCAACACCTACCTGCAGCCGGTCGTCGGCCTGCTGCTCGGCATCCTGGTGCTGGGGGAGGCGATGAGCGCCGGGCAGTGGCTCTCGCTCGGCGTGGTCCTGCTCGGCCTCGCGGTCTTCAGCCGAGGCCGAGCGCGGAGACGATGATGCGGGTGGTGTTGTTGACGTGCTCGCGCGCCACCCGCGCGGCCGTCTCGGCGTCCTTCGCCGCGATGGCCGCGACCAGCTCGCGGTGCTGGGTGTTGACCACCTCGTCGTCGGCGGGGGTGAACACGACCGGCTGGTTGAAGTTCCAGTAGTTGACCTTCGTCCGCCGGTAGAACTGCGCGACCAGCGAGTTGCCCGACCCGTCGGTGATGATCTCGTGGAACTCGTTGTTGAGCTCGTTGAGCTTGGAGCGCGAGATCCCCGGCACCTCCATCTGCTCGATGAGCTCCTCCAGCCGGGCCAGCCGCTCGCCGTCGAGCCGCTCCGCCGCCAGGAACGCCGCGTGCGCCTCGATCCCGGCCCGCGCCTCGATGATCTCCAGGATCTCCTCGGGGGCGTGGTCGCGCACGATCCACCCCTTGCGCTGGATGACCAGCCCTTCCTGGCGCAGCCGCAGCAGCGCCTCGCGCACCGGCGTGCGGCTCACCTGCAACCAGTCGGCCAGCTCCTCCTCGACCAGCCGGTGGTTGGGGCGGAACTCCGCGGCCAGGATGGCGTCACGCAGCCGCTCGTGCACGACGTCCGCCATGAACTCCGCGGTCCGGCGGCTCTTACGCTCGGGCATTCCGGCCATGGTGCGCATCTGCTCCTCGCTCGGCGACTCCTGTATACAGAAGTGTACACAGGGTGTGGCTCAAGCTGGATGCCCATCACACAGGCCTGGGGCCCGGTCACGCAAGAAGCCCTGGCCAGCCGGCCAGGGCTCCCGTGCCGCAGGTCGCGTTCGCTACCCGACGGGCTCCTTCTCGACCGGAGCCGGCAGGTCGACGCTGTCGCGCAGCTTCACCGGCTTGAGGAACAGCGTGGCGAGCACGCCGACGACCGCGATGGCGGCCGAGATGAGGAAGATGTGGCCGGTGGCGTCACCGTAGGCGGCCCGCACGATCGACTGGAACGGCTCGGGCAGCGCGGCGATGTCCAGGCTCGCGCCGGCGCCCGCGCCCGCCTTGGACGGGTCGACGCCGATCTTGAGCAGGCCCTCGTTGATGTTCGCCGTGACCTGGTTGGCCAGCACCGCGCCGAGCACCGACACGCCGATGGTGCCGCCGAGCGAGCGGAAGAAGGTGACGGCGCCGCTCGCCGCGCCCAGCTCGCGCAGCGGGACGGTGTTCTGGATGGCGAGGACGAGGTTCTGCATGGACATGCCGACCCCGGCGCCGACCAGCAGCATCGCGGCCATCATGAGGGGGATCGGGGTGTCGTGGTCGGTGGTGGACAGCACGAGGAAGCCGGCCGTGAGCACGATCGAGCCCAGCACGATGTACGGCTTGACGTTGCCGCTCCTGGAGATCATGCGCCCGGTGATCGTCGAGGAGAGCAGCACGCCGAGCATCAGCGGGATCGTGAGCAGGCCCGCCTCGGTCGGGCTGAAGCCACGGCCGGTCTGGAAGTACTGGCCGAGGAAGACCGAGCCGCCGAACATGGCCATGCCGACCGCGAGGCTCGCCACGATGGCCAGGGCCGGGGTGCGCCGCTTGATGACGTGCAGCGGCACGACGGGCTCCTTGACCACGGACTCGACCCAGGTGGCCAGCGCGAGCAGCACCACGCCGCCGCCGGCCATCGCGGCGGTCTGCCAGGAGAGCCACTCGAAGGAGTTGCCGACGAAGGTGACCCAGATGAGCAGGACGCTGACGCCCGCGGCGATCAGGGTGGCGCCGAAGTAGTCGATCTTGACGTCGGGCCGGCGGACGCTGACCACGTGCAGCGTCTTCTGCAGCAGGAAGAAGGCGACCAGGGCGAACGGCACCGCGATGAAGAAGCACCAGCGCCAGCCCAGCCACGAGGTGTCGGCGATGAGGCCGCCGAGCAGCGGTCCGCCCACGGTCGCGACGGCCATGACGCCGCCGAGGTAGCCGTTGTACTTGCCGCGGTCCTTGGGGCTGATCATCGCCGCGATGATCACCTGGACGAGGACCTGCAGCGCCCCCATGCCGAGGCCCTGGAACGCGCGGAAGGCGATCAGCTGGCCGGTGTTCTGCGCGAAGCCGCAGGCCAGCGAGCTGAGCAGGAAGATCACGATGGAGATCTGGAGCAGGAGCTTCTTGCTGAACAGGTCGGCCAGCTTGCCCCAGATGGGGGTGGAGGCCGTGGATGCCAGCAGCGAGGCGGTGACCACCCAGGTGTACTGCGACTGCGTGCCCTTGAGCGCGCCGACGATCTGCGGCAGTGCGACCGACACAATCGTGCTGCTGATCATCGCGACGAACAGGACCAGCAGCAGTCCGCTGAGGGCTTCCATGATCTGGCGTGAGGACATCGCTTGGGTGTCCTGAGCCGTGGGTGCGCTCACGCGCGGGCCTCCCCTAGGGTCATAAGTAAAGATGTGCTCAGTGGGCAACTTTTCCCATTGAGCATATATTCCCCGACGGTAGGATGAGCCGCATCATGGACACCACGGTTGGTCTGCGCGAGCGCAAGAAGGCCGAGACGCGGCAGGCGGTGCACGAGGCCGCGCTGCGGCTGGTGCTGGAGCACGGCTTCGACGCCGTGACGGTCGAGGCCATCTCCGACGCGGCCAACATCTCCCGCCGGACGTTCTCCAACTACTTCGCCGGCAAGGAGGACGCGCTGCTCTACGGCGAGGAGCAGCGGGTGCGCCAGCTCGTCGACCTCGTCCGTGCCCAGCCCGCCGGGCTGTCTGCCTGGGAGGCGCTGTGCGGGGCCCTTCAGTCGCTCAGCGAGATCATGGGGGAGCCCGACCGCGAGCGGGTGCTGCGCGCCCGGCTGGCCAAGCGGCATCCCTCGCTCCTGGCCCGGCAGCTGGCCACGATGGCGACGCTGGAGCGGGAGCTGGCCGACGCGGTGGCCGGGCGGGCGAGCGACGTGCCGCCCCGGGTGCTGGGGGCGGCCTTCATGACCGCGATGCGCCTGGCCAACCAGGAGTGGGCCGAGGAAGGGCAGACCCGCACGTTCGTCGAGGTCGTGCTGGAGACCCTCGGCCAGATCGCCCGCCCGTTCGCCTGAGCGGCCCGTTCGCCTGAGCGGCCCGTACGCCTGAGGGGCCCGTTCACCTGACGGGCCCCTTCACCTGAGCGGCGCGCTCACCTGGGCCGCGGGCGGGAGCGCGTCCGCCCGCGGCGGCATATCAGGAGCAGGTCGCGCCGGACGGGGTGGCGGCCGGTCCGTTGGCGGTGAAGCCGATCGCCACGGACGCCCCGGCGGCCAGGCTCTTCGCCCAGTCGGGACCCTTCGCGGTCCACGTGGTCCCCGACTGCGTCACGACCGCGTTCCAGGCGTTGTTCAGGGTCACGCCCGACGGGAGCGTCCAGTTAGCGCTCCAGCTGGCGATGGCGGCGGTGCCGGTGTTCTTCACGGTCACCTCACCCTGGAAGCCGCCCTGCCAGGCGTTCGTCTGCTTGTAGGTCACCGTGCACTGCCCCGGCGGGTTGACCGTGGGCGTCACGGTCGGCGTCGGGCCGCTGCCGCCCACCGGCGGGATCAGGTACGGCTGCAGGATGTCCTGCTTGGCCTGGTTGATGGTGGTCCAGTCGTCGTTGGCGATGCCACCGGTGTCCCCGGAGTTCGGGTTCCACGACCAGTACGTGAACGACATCCCGTTCACCCCGGTGCCGGTGTACTTCATGAGCTCCTGCAGCCAGATCTTGTCGACGTTCGCGGTCAGCGTGGTGCCGAACTCGCCCATCATGATCGGCGCGATGTTCTGCTTGTACAGGTAGCCCCAGTACTTGTCCCAGATCGCCGGCATGTTCGCCGGGTAGTCGGGGGCGTCGAACCAGCTCTGGTGATAGACCGAGGTGGCGTACTCGTGGGGCGAGTAGACGAGCCGGTTGGCCACGTTCAGCCGCACGGGGAACTGGCCCGCCTTGGACAGGTTGCCGCCCCACCAGCCGCAGTCCTCGTCGTTGCTGGGATCGCCGTCCCACACGTTGGACAGGCCGCCGCTCGGGCAGCTCACGCCCTCCACGAAGATCAGCCAGTTCGGGTTGACCGACAGGACCGCGTTGCCGGCCCGCTCCGCCGCCAGCCGCCAGTCGCGCGCCTGGTCGCCGCAGCCCCAGCAGGCGCCGGTCGCGTTGGGGTTGGTGCCCTCGGCGTGCGGCTCGTTGTGCAGGTCGGCGCCGATGACCGTGGTGTTGCCCGCGTAGCGCTGGGCCAGCGCCTTCCAGTCGTTGATCCAGGTGGACTCCGGGGTGGCGGAGACGTACCAGAGCGGCGACTGTCCCGCCGCGGTCGGGCGGTGCCGGTCGAGGATGATCCGCATGCCCTTGACGCCCGCGTAGTCGATGACCTTGTCCAGGATCTGCAGGGGCGACAGGCCGATCAGGTCCGGGTTGACGTAGTCGTTGATGCCGGTGGCCGTGGCGCCCGACTTGAGCGCGTCGTTCGAGTACGGCACGCGCAGCGTGTTGTAACCCAGCGAGGCCATCTTGTCGATCTGGCTCTTCCAGGGGTTGCTCGACCACAGGCCGTGGAAGGTCTTGTTGTCGGTCTCCATCCCGAACCAGTTGATGCCGGTCAGCCGGACGGTGGCGCCCGTGCTGTCCACGATCTTGTTCCCGCTGGTGTGCAGGTATCCGGTGCCGGTCCCGGCAGCGGCGCCGGCCGGCCCGGCGGTGGCGACCGCGACCGTGATCGCCGCCCCGGCCACCAGCGTGGCCAGGGCGGCCGTCATCGCCTTGGACAAGTGCATGGGGTGCCCTTTCGGAGAAGGAGAACGCGCGTCATGCTCGGTCGCTCCCTTCGGGCACGTCAATGCGCGGCGGCCTCCCGGTGGCGGTGACCTGCGGGAACACGTGAAAGTTTCACCACTGCCGGGAGGTCTGGATCAGGCCGGGACGTGTGCGGGCGGCAGGGTCAGGGGCGGGCCAGCGGGTCGTCGCCGATGACGTGGCCGGTGAAGGTGTCCACGTCCACGGCCGAGCGGGCGACCACGGCCCCGTCGCTGACCAGGGCGACGTGCAGCCGCCCGCTCGTCCAGCCGGCCGGCAGCTCGGCGCGCACCTCGGCGGCGCCGCTCAGCAGGAACGGCTTGGCCTCGATCCACGGGCCTTCGTCGCCGGGCGCGCCGGGGGTGGCTCCGAGCACCGGGGTCCAGGCGGTGTGCAGGTGGCCGTTGACCGGCTCGGCGCCGTGGTGCGACACGCGAACCGGCACGCTCACCTCGCGGGACTCGCTCACCAGGTCGCGGCCCGGCGCGACGGGGACGACGTCGAGCACGAGCGTGGTCGTGGCGTTGACGTCGGCCGGATCCACGCCGGCCAGGTCCTTGGCGCGGCGCTCGAAGTCGAGCAGGCCGGCGGACTCGTGCTCGATGTCGTACAGCTCGGTGTAGACGTAGCCGGCCAGCCGGTCGTGGCGGCGCATCTCCTGGGTCTGCCAGCGCAGGTGCCAGGCCCGCTGGACGCTGGTGTGGCCGCCGCCGTACTCGCTGTTGAGGTTGGGCAGGCCGCGCAGCGGCTGGCCGGGCGCGCCGGCCAGCTTCTTGCGCACCACGTAGTCGGGGCCGAGCCGCACGGGGAAGTCGTCCTGCTCCCCGTCCACCAGCCTGGCGAGGGTGCTCGCCCAGGAGGCGGCGGACTCGTCGTAGTAGTGCCAGTCGAGCAGGTCGGTCTTGACGTGCTCCCAGCCCGAGTTGTCCACGGCGGGCCTGGTCGGGTCGAGCGCCTTGAGCAGGTCGTACGCCCGGGCGGTCGCCTCCTGCTTGGCCGGGTCGCCCGGGATGTCCCAGTCGAGACCCCACTCCTCGTTGTACAGGCCCCAGATGACGATCGCCGGGGAGTTGCCGTCGCGCTCGGCCATGGGCGCGATCTGCTCCTCGAACGCGGCCACCGACTCCGCCGAGAACCGCCCTGTCGCGGCCGGCTCGGCCCACACCAGCATGCCGAGCACGTCGGCGTGGTGCAGGAAGCGCGGGTCCTCCAGCTTGAGGTGCTTGCGCACCAGGTTGTAGCCCAGGGCGGCGGCCAGCTCGATGTCGTGGCGCAGCGCGGCGTCGTCGGGCGGCGTGATCCCGGTGCGCGGCCAGTAACCCTGGTCGAGCACGCCGCGCACGAACAGGCGGCGGCCGTTGAGGTACAGGTCCTCGCCGATCACCTCGACCCGCCGCAGCCCGGTGTAGCCGGCCACCCGGTCGGTGCCGTCGGGCGAGACCAGCTCGGCGTCCACGTGGTAGAGGTGCGGGTCCTCCGGCGACCACAGGCGCGGCTCGGCGACCAGCAGGTCCGCCCGCACGACCCCCGCCGTGACCGGCAGCTCGACGGTCGTCCCCGTGCCGCGCAGGGTCAGCCGGAGCGTGCCCCCCGCCGGTCCGGCGACGCTGACCTCGGCCTCGATGGCGTCCAGTCCCTCCGAGGGGCGCAGCTTCAGCGCGGCCACGTACGTGGCGGGCCGGGCCTCCAGCCAGACGCTCTGCCAGATCCCCGACGACGGGGTGAAGCACACGCCGTCGAAGTCGTCGCGCGGGATGCTGCGCTGCTTGCCGTGCGCGATCTCGCGCTTGTCGAGCGGCGCGGAGACCCGTACCACGATCTCCTGCTCGCCCTCCGGGCGCAGGGCGGCGGTGATGTCGGCCTCGAACGGCGTGTAGCCGCCCCGGTGCGTGACCACCTCGGTGTCGTTGACCCAGACGGTGGCCTCGTGGTGCACGGCCCCGAAATGGAGCACGATCCGCTGCCCCGCCCACGCGGCGGGGACGCTGATCCGGCGGCGGTACCAGGCCACGGGCAGCCAGTGGGCCTCGATGCCCGACGCGGGGGTCTCCCAGGCGAAGGGCACGGTGATGGTCCTGGTCCAGTCCTGCTCGGTGTCGGCCCGGAAGTCCCAGTCGCCGTTCAGGCTCGACCAGGTGTGCGACCGGTCGAAGTGGGGCCGGGGATATTCCGCACGCGGCGTCATGGTGCTCTCTTTCATGGGATGGCGGTCAGCCCTTGACGCTGCCCGCGAGGATGCCGTTGATGAAGTGGCGCTGCAGGAGTACGAAGATCACCAGCAGCGGGAGCATGGCGATGCTGCCCGCGGCGAGCAGCTCGCCCCAGACGGTCGCGAAGTCCGCGCCGATCCGGTTGCCCGTGACGTTCTGCGCCAGCGTGGACAGCACCACCTGCAGTGTCTGGTGCGAGGTGTCGTTGACGGCGACGACCGGCCAGACGAAGTCGTTGTAGACGTTCATGGTGGTCAGCACGGCCAGGGCGGCCAGCCCCGGGCGGATGACCGGGAGCACGACCTTGTAGAAGATGCCGAACTCGCCGGCCCCGTCCACCCGGCCCGCGTCGATCAGCTCGTCCGGGATGGCGGCGATGGTCTGGCGCATCCAGAAGATGCTGAACGCGTCGATGCTGCCCGGCAGGATCAGCGCCTGGTAGGTGTTCACCCAGCCCAGCGCGCTCATCTCCAGCAGCAGCGGGATGATCAGCACCAGGGTCGGCAGCATCAGCGTCAGCAGCACGACGCCGAACAGCAGGTTCTTGCCGGGGAAGGAGTATTTCGCGAAGGCGTAGCCGGCCAGCGGGCAGAAGAACATCGTCATCGCGCCCTTGACCACCAGCACCAGCGCCGTGTTCGCGAACCCGGTGCCGATCGGCACGTCGGCGAACATGGCCCGGTAGTTGTCCAGCGTCGGCGCGCCGAGCGACAGCGGGCTGGAGATGATCTCGGCCGCGGGCTTGAGCGAGGAGCTGACCGCCCAGAAGATCGGGTACAGGAACGCGATGGCCAGCAGCGCCAGCAGCACGTACTGCGCGAGGCCCGGTCTGGTCTGGCTCATGACACCTCGTCCTTCGGGCGGAGCAGCCTGACGGAGATCAGCGACAGGCCGAAGACCAGCAGGACCAGCAGGAACGAGTTCGCGGCGCCGGTGCCCAGGTCGGAGGCGGTGATGTGGTCGTACAGGTAGAGGCCCGCGGTGGTCGTGGAGCCGTACGGGCCGCCCTCGGTGACCACGAACGGCTCGGCGAACATCTGGAAGACGGCCAGCGTCTGGATGACCACCAGGAACGCCATGCTGCGCCGCACCAGGGGCACGGTGATCGACCAGAACTGGCGCCAGCGGGAGGCGCCGTCGAGCGAGGCGGCCTCGTACACGCCGCCCGGCACGGCCTGGAGGCCCGCGAGCAGGATGATGATCGCGAACCCGGTCGTCTTCCACAGGAACAGCAGCGCCAGCGTCGGCTTGGACCAGGTCGTGGAGGTCAGCCAGCCCACGTCGGGCAGCCCGACCAGGTTGAGCGCGTAGTTGATCAGGCCGTAGTCCTGGTCGAACACCACGATCCACACCTGCGCCATGGCCACCAGCGGGGTCACGAACGGCGCGATGAACGCCACCCGGAAGAACCCGCGCAGCCGCAGCTTGGCGTTGGCCAGCAGCACCGCGCCGCCCAGCCCGGCGACGACCTGGATCGGCACGATCAGCAGCCACATGACGGCGCTGTTGCCGAGCGAGGCCCAGAAGTCCGGGCTGGTCAGCAGGTAGAGGTAGTTGTCCGCGCCGACCCAGTGGGCCGCGCCCGCGCCGCGCCAGCGCATGAAGCTGAGCTGCAGCGCGTAGATCAGCGGGTAGATCCCGAACGCGGCGAAGACCACGAAGAACGGCGCGATGAACAGGTACGGCGACAGCCGGGTGGTGCGCGGGCCCCTCGCCCGCCGCCGCGTGCGGACGCCGCTCGCGAGGCTCACCGTCATGACCGGTCGATCAGGTTGCGCTGGATCTTCTCGGCCGACTCGGAGATCACTTGGTCGGGTGACATCTTGCCTTCCATCAGGCGCTGCATGTTGTTGCCGAGGTAGTCGACCGACTGGGCCCACCACCACGGGATCGGCGCGGCGGCCGGGATGGTGGCGCCGGCCTCGACGGCGACCTTCCACAGGTCCTGGCCGCCGAGCGCGTCGATCGGCTGGAACAGCGGCTTGGCCGGGTCGGCCGCCGGGGTGTAGCTGGGGATCGAGGTGGACAGGCCGCCGGGGTAGATGTCGTTGGGGCCGTACACGGCGGTGTAGCCGGGCTCCTTGAAGCACAGGAACTCGTACAGCAGCCAGGCCAGCTCCGGGTTCTTGGCCTTGGCGGGGATGACGAAGCTGCTGCCGCCCATCGCGCCGCTGCGCGCGCCGCCCGGCGTCCAGGCCGGCAGCGGCGCGGCCCGCCACTTGCCCTTGGTGGACTTGAGCAGCTGCTGCGGCGCGAACGACCACCAGATCGCCCACGGCACGAACACCTGCTGTCCGCTGTCGAGCGAGTTGACGTCGGCCGGCTCCAGGTAGGGGGCGTGGGTGACCAGGTCGTCCTTGACCGCGCCCTGGATCCAGGTGAAGATCCGCCGGTACTCCTCCGAGTCCAGCCGCAGCTTGCCCTGGGCGTCGGTGAGGCTGGTGCCCTGCTGGTTGGCCAGCATCTCCAGCCAGAGCTGGCTGAGGAACGGCGTCTTCTCCAGGTGGATGGGCTTGGTCTTCGGGTCCTTCTCCTTGACCGTCCTGGCCGCGTTGAGCAGGTCGTCGTACGTGGCCAGGCTCGCGGGATCGACCCCGGCGCCCTCCAGGACGTCCTCGCGGTACCAGAGCAGCCCGGGGTCCAGGTCCCAGGGCACGCCGTAGATCTTGCCCTCGACCGTGTTGACCGACAGCTTGTACGCCGAGGTCTGCTCCTTGTACGGCGCGATCAGGTCGGTCAGGTCGAAGAGGTGCTCGGCCTGCCCGCCGATCTTGGCGTCGTCCCAGAAGCTGCCGTCGGGCACGTCGGTGCCGCTGATGAGGGTGTTGGCGAGCTTGGCGTCGATGTCCACGGCCTGGTGGTTGACCTTGACGTTCGGGTACGCCTGCCGGAACTTGCCGATCGCCGCGTCGAAGACCTTGAACAGGTCGCCCGACCGGTTCCAGATCGTGATCTCGCCCTTGGCCGACGACGCCGAGGCGGTCGGCGCGGCCAGCTTGCTGGGGGCGGTGCTCTGGCCGCCGGGGGCGCACGCCGCCAGGGAGCCGGTGGCCGCGAGCGCGCCGATGCCCAGGGCTCCCTTGAGAAAGCCGCGTCGGTCTATGGGCGGTGTGGACATCTCTGACTCCTCGGCCTGGGCTCCAGTGAGAGCTCTGCAACGATGCAGACATCATGCATACTTGTCTGCAACGATGCAAGAGAAGATTTAGGATCTTCCCAAGCGGAGCAGTCGGAGGTATAGGAGACGCATGGCCGGTCCAACCCTGCGTGACGTTGCCAAACGGGCGAACGTATCGATTCGCACCGTGTCCAACGTGGTGAACGGTTACGCGCCGGTCTCCGCCGAGCTGCGTGCCCGCGTGCAGGCCGTGCTGGACGAGCTCGACTACCGTCCCAATCTGATCGCCCGCAACCTCAAGCAGGGGCGGACCGGGATGATCGCCCTGGTGGTGCCCGAGCTGGACGTGCCGTACTTCGCCGAGCTGGCCCGCGAGGTGATCACCGCGGCCCGCACGCACGGCTACGTGGTGATGATCGACCAGACCGACGGCGACGGTGACCGGGAGCGGGAGCTGCTCGGGCGCGACTCGCGGGCCACGCTGTTCGACGGGCTGCTGCTCAGCCCGCTGGCCGTCTCCGCCGACGAGCTGCGCGCCCGGGGCAACCGGATCCCGATCGTGCTGCTCGGCGAGCACATCTTCAACGGCAGCTTCCACCACGTGGCCATCGACAACGTGGCCGCCGCCCGCGAGGCCACCGCCCACCTGCTGAGCCTGGGCCGGCGCCGGGTGGCCGCCATCGGCGACCAGCCGTACGCGACCGGCGAGACCGCCCAGCTCAGGACCGCCGGATACCGGCAGGCGCACGCCCACGCGGGCCTGGAGGTGGACGACCGGCTCGTGGCCGCCACCCCGCACTTCCACCGGCGGCTGGGCGCCGAGGCCATGGAGCGGCTGCTGGCCCTGCCCGAGCCGCCCGACGCCGTGTTCTGCTACAACGACCTGCTCGCGCTGGGCGCGATCAGGGCGCTGACCAGGGCGGGCCGCCGCGTGCCCGACGACGTGGCAGTGGTCGGGCTGGACGGCATCGAGGAGGGCCAGTACAGCACGCCGAGCCTGACCACGGTCGCGCCCGACAAGGGGGTGATCGCGCGGGCGGCGGTGGACACGCTGATGGAGTCGATCAACGGCACGGCCGCCGCGCCCTCCGAGATCGTGGTCCCGCACCGGCTGATCGTCAGGGAGAGCACCGCCGGGGAGTGACGGTAGTGCCTGCCGTCAGGGAGGGCATCGCGCGCTAGTGACGGTAGTGCCCGGACTACCTCCAGGTCTCGTGGCAGCGCCCGTGTGCGGGCGCGGGGCCGCCGGTTGAATCGACGGCATGACGATCACGCACACGTTCCCCGGTCGCTGGGTCGAGGGCGCCGGGCTGGTGCTCGGGCCGCTGCTGCTCCTGGCCGGAGTGCTCGCCCGGACCGGCGCGGACGACTTCTTCCCCGGCCAGCTCGCCGCCTACGCCGCCGCCCCCGGGCGGATGGTCCTGTCCTACAGCCTGTTCGCGGCGGGGATCGTGCTGCTGTGGCCCGGGGTGAGCGCACTCACCCGGACGATCGGGGCGACAAGGCCCGGCTGGGCCAGGTGGGGCGGCACGCTGGTGGTGCTCGGGCTGTTCGGCCGGGTGTTCCACGCCGGGGTGAGCCACCTGGCCTTCCAGCTCGTGGACGCGTTCGGCCTGGAGGCGGCGCAGCGGGCGGTCGCATCCACCTACGGCGCGTTCCACGTCTTCAAGGCGGTCAACGTGGCCATCATGGGCGGCTGGATCGTGCTCGCGATCGGCGCCCACCTGTCCAGGGCGCTCGGCCCGGTCCGCTGCGTGGCGCTCGGGCTGGCGGCCGGGCTGCCGCTCGGGGTGCTCAAGGGCAGCAGCGACCCGGTCGCGCTGCTCGCGCTCGCCGGGCTCGCCGTGGCCCTGGTGCCCGCCGGCGTCGCCGTGCTGCGCGACGGTCCCGCGCCCCGCTGGTGGGCCGTCGGGCTCACCGTGGCACTGATCCCCGCCGCCTTCCTGCTCGGGATGTCCGGTTGAGACCGGTCAGCGGAAGCTCGAAGTGGAGGGTCTGGAAGTGGCCGGGGTCGCCGTCGCGGGCGTCGAACACGGGCTCCGCCACCGAGCGCCAGAACTCTTCCGCACCCCGGACCCGCGTGTCGGTGTGCAGGTAGAGGGCACGGTAACCGCCGTGCCCGGCGACGAAGCGGCCGGCCTGCCGGACCATCTCCCCGGCCAGGCCGTGCCGGCGGTGGGCGGGGTCCACGTACACGCGGAAGAGCTGGGCCGTGACGTCGTCCGGGTAGAGCCGGGCCAGCCACTCGGGGTGCGGCGGGCTCTTCGGGCCGCCCGCGCGCACGGCCGTGGTGCCGACCACCTCGCCGTCGTGCAGCGCGACGATCAGCGTGTGCCCGGCGGGACGCAGGTAGACCTCCTCCAGGTCCACCACGTCCCAGTGCCATCGGGGCTGGTAGCCGTAGCCGAACTCGCGGTGGAACGTGTCGAGCATGACCCGGCGCGCGCCCTCCAGGTGGCCGGGCGCGGCGGTGGTGACGGTGTAGCCGTTCACTGTGCACTCTCCGAGGTGATCAGGCCGCCCTCCAGCGCCACGACCCGGTCGGCGAGCCTGGCCACCACGTCCCGGTCGTGGCTGATGAGCAGCAGTGTGAGCCCGAGGTCGCGGCGCAGCGAGTCAAGCAGGTCGAGGATGGCGGCCTGGACGAGCGCGTCCAGGCCGGAGGTGATCTCGTCGCAGATGAGCACCTTCGGCTCGGCCAGCAGCGCGCGGGCCAGCGCGGCCCGTTGCAGCTCGCCCCCCGACAACGCCGCGGGACGGCGTCCCGTCGTGTGCTCGTCGAGGCCGACCCGCTCCAGCATGGCCCGCGCGGCCGCCGCGGCCTGGGCCGGGGTGGCGCCGCGCAACCTGACGGCCGTGCGGGCGACCTGGGCGGACACGCCACGGTACGGGTCGAAGGAGGCGCGGGCGTCCTGGAAGACGTACTGGACGTCGCGGGCGCGGGCGGGCAGGCGGCGCGGGAGCGGCTCGCCGTTCATGGTGATCGTGCCGGAGGCGGGCCTGTGCAGGCCGGCCACGCACCGGGCCAGGGTCGTCTTGCCGCTGCCCGACCTGCCGACCACGGCCACGCACTCCCCGGCGGCGGCGCTCAGGCTCACCTCCCGGAGCACGGGCGTGCGCCGGTGCCCGGCCACCAGGTCGCGCACCTCGATCGACGGCGTCGCCGCGGCCCCGGCGACGGAGGCTCCAGGGATGGGGGCTCTGGGTATGGGGGCTCTGGGGATGGGGCGCGTCGCGAGCAGGCGGCGGGTGTAGTCGTGGCGAGGGGTGTTCAGCACGGCGTCCGCGGGGCCTGACTCGACGACGCGGCCTGCCCGCATGACCGCCACGTGGTCGGCCAGCGCCCGCACCATGGCGAGGTCGTGGCTGAGCAGCACCAGGGCGATGCCCTGCGCGCGCAGCCCGCGGAACTCCTCGATGACCTCCGCCCGGATCAGGCCGTCCTGGCCGGTCGTCGGCTCGTCGGCGACGATCAGCACGGGGTCCAGCAGCAGCGCCTGGGCCAGCACGACGCGCTGCTGCTGGCCGCCGGAGAGCTGGTGCGGGTAGCGGCCGAGCAGCTCGACCGGCAGCCGCGCCCGCCGAGCCGCCTCCCGCACCCGCTCATCGACCGCCCCGCGACGGCGGGCCGCCTCCCGCACCCCCTCGTCGGCCTTCCCACATTGCCGGGCGATCTCTTTCAGGACGCCGCCCACCCGGCGCACCGGGTTGAGCGCGCCGGCCGGATGCTGGGGCACGTACGCGACCACGCCGGGGGCGAGCCGTACCGCGCCGGACAGCCGCACCCCCGGCGCGTGCTCCCCGAGCAGCGCCAGCCCCGCCGTGGTCTTGCCGCTGCCCGAGGCGCCCACCAGCGCCAGTACCTCGCCCGCGGCCAGCTCGAACGACACGCCGTCCACCAGCGCCCGCCCGTCAACCTCGGCCCGCAGCCCGTCGACCTGGAGTATCACGGCCTGCCGCCCTTTCCCGCCGCCCGGTCGAAGGTCAGGTTCAGCCCCACCGAGAGGGCCACGATCAGCAGCGCGGGCGCCAGCACGGCCCACGGCTGCAGGAACATCCCCGTCCTGTTGCGATCGACCATGACCGCCCAGTCGCTCGCGTCCGGCGCGAGGCCCACGCCCAGGAAGCTCGCCGAGGCCACCAGGTAGAGCGCGCCGACCAGCCGTACGCCGACGTCGGCCACCAGCGTGGAGAGCATCGAGCGGCCGGCGTACCCGACGGCCCTGCGCCACCACGTCTCCCCTTGCAACCGCAGCGCCTGCATCGCCGTGCCGCCCGCCGCCTCCAGCGCCGCCGCCCTGGAGATCCGCACCACCTCGGGCAGCCCGATCAGCGCCACGATCAGCACCAGCGCCACCGGGCCCGGCGAGAACAGCGCGGCCAGCATGACGAGCAGCAGCAGCGAAGGCACCGCCAGCAGCAGGTCGAGCGGGCGCATCAGCACCTCGTCCAGCCACCGCCGGCCGGCCAGCGCCGCCGCCAGGCCCAGCGGCACCCCGGCCGCGTACGCCATCAGCGTCGCCAGCACCGCGACGGAGACCACGGAACGGCCGCCGAGCAGCACCTGCTCCCACACGTCCCGCCCCACGAAGTCCGTGCCCAGCGGGGGCACGGCGGCGAAGGAGACGCCACGTGGCTCGGGCGCTCCCGCCAGCCAGGGCCCCAGGAGCGCGATCAGCAGCGGCACCGCCATGAGCGACACCCCGGCCCCCCGATGCACCGCGCCGCTCCCCGGGCCCGTCATCGCGCGCCCGCCGTCGCCGGGGCCAGCCGGTACGCCGCCAGGTCGGCGGCCAGGTTCACGGCCACCGTGGTCGCGGCGAACAGCACGCACAACGCCTGGATCACCGGGATGTCCCTGGCCGCCACCGAGTCGTTCAGCAGCGTCCCGAGCCCG
This sequence comes from Nonomuraea zeae, assembly GCF_005889725.1. GTDB lineage: Bacteria > Actinomycetota > Actinomycetes > Streptosporangiales > Streptosporangiaceae > Nonomuraea > Nonomuraea zeae. The sequence continues at coordinate 47,318 of NZ_VCKX01000025.1, read as the reverse complement.
GGGATCACGAACACCGACTCGACCACGATCACCCCGCCGAGCAGCCAGTCCGTCGTCCTGGCCAGCTGCTGCGCGGCGGGCGCGAGCGCGTTCGGCAGCGCGTGCGCGAGGCGTACCCGCCAAGGGGACAGCCCCAGCCGCCGGGCGTGCGCCGCGTAACCGGAGCCGAGCGCGTCGATCAGGCCCGCGCGGACCAGGCGGCTGATCGAGCAGACCGGCCGGGCCAGCAGCACCACGAGCGGGAGCACCAGCAGCGCGGGCTGTTCGAGCAGGTTCGCCGGCGCGCCCACCGCCGTGGGCGGGAACCAGCCGAGCCGCACCGCGAACAGCGCGACCAGCACCACCCCGAGCGCGAACTCGGGGATGGCGTACAGGCCCACGGTCACGGTGGTCAGCACCCGGTCGAGCAGCCCGCCCTGCCACACCGCCGCGGCCACCCCGGCTCCCACCGAGACGGGCACGAGCAGGAGCAGGGTGATCCCGGCGAGGACCAGTGTCGGCGGCAGGGCGTCGGCCAGCACCCCGGCCACCGGGCGGCCGGAGACCAGCGAGCCGCCGAGGTCGCCGCCCGCGAGCCCGGCCAGCCAGTCCGCCCACCGCTCGACGGCGGGCCGATCCAGCTCCAGGGACTCGCGGAGCCGGGCGATGCGCTCCTCGTCCGGGATGTCGCCGGCCAGCACCACGGCGGCGTCGCCGGGCAGCGCCTCCGTCAGCGCGAACACCAGCGTGGCCACGGCCACGACCTGCGCGACGCCGAGCAGCAGCCGCCGCAGCGCGTACCGGGTCAGGCTCAAGCCAGCCACACCTTGTCGAAGCGGGCCCAGTCGAGCGTGTTCGCGGGGGCGTTGACGACGCCGCGCAGCCTGGGCGAGGTGCCGAGCAGCCAGTCGGCGAAGCCCCAGACCAGGAAGCCGCCCTCGGCGTGCAGCGTGCGCTGCATGTCCAGGTAGAGCGCCCGGCGCCGGGTCTCGTCGGCGGTTCCGACCGCCTGGTCGTAGAGGGCGTCGAACTCGGGGCGAGCCCATTTGGTGGCGTTCGTGGTGGAGTGGGAGAGCAGCCGCTGCGAGATGTGCGTCTCGATCGGCATGGCGCCGGAGCGGTAGCAGCAGATCGTGCCCTTGTTCAGCACGTCCGCCCAGTAGGTGTCCTTGTTGCCGGTCTTCGCGGTGATCTCCAGACCGGCCTGCCTGGCCTGGTCGGCGAAGACGCTGGCGGCCTCGATGAAGCCGCTGGCGGCGGCCGAGGTGTCGAGCTGGATCCGCAGCCCCTTCGCCCCGGCCCGCTCGATCAGCCACCTGGCCTGCTCAAGGTCGGGGGTGCGCTGGGGAAGGTCGGCCGCGTAGTACAGGTAGTCCTTGCCGAACAGGTCGTTGCCGGCCTGCCCGGCGCCCGCCAGCACGCTGTCCACCATCTGCGAGCGGTCGGCCAGCAGGAACATGGCCTGGCGCAGCCGCAGGTCGTCGAAGGGCGGCCGGTCCACCTTCATCGCGAACGCCTGCATGCCGCTGTTGCTCAGGCGGACCACGGCCATCCGGCCGCCGCCCTCGTGGGTGCGGGCCGTGGCGGGGGTCAGGTCGTGCGCGTAGTCGGCCTGGCCGCCGAGCACGGCGTTCACCCGGGCGGACTCCTCGTTGGCGACGAGGTATTCGAGCTCGTCCACGTACGGCGCGCCGTCCCAGTGACCGGCGAAGCGCTTGAGCAGCAGCGACCGGCCCGGCTGGAAGGACCCGAACGCGAACGGCCCCGACCCGACCGGCCGGCTGAACTCGTCGGCTCCCTCCGGCACGATGTAGGCCCCGAAGGCGGCCAGCACGTTGGGGAACTCGGCGTAGGGCCGCTTCAGCGCGAACTCCACCGTGCGCTCGCCGGCCGCGCGGCTGTTGGGGAGGTCGATCAGGGCGAGGTTCGCCTTGGCGCGGAAGGTGCGCTTCTCGTCGGCGATGCGGGCGTAGCTGTGGAGCACGTCCGCGGCGCGTACCGGCCGGCCGTCGTGGAAGGCGGCCTCGCGCAGCGTGACCCGCCACGTGGTCAGCTCCTTGCCGGCCTCCCACCCGGAGGCCAGGCGCGGCACGATCGACACGTCGGTCCCGTAGTCGGCGAGCTTGTCGAACATCGCCTTGGACCGCGACGCCTCCAGGAACAGGTTGGCCAGATGCGGGTCCAGGCTCTCCTGGGCACCGCCGCCCGCGAACGCCACCCGCAGCCTGCCACCCCGCCTGGGCTGCGACGACGTGGTGGTGCCCGGGGCGGGCTGGGCCGCGCAACCGGCCAGGGCGACGGCGGCCGCGGACAGGAAGGTACGACGATCAAGGCGCATGACCGACAATGGTAACGATTTTCATTTGTGGCGCAAATCGCCCGGCTACCCGGCCAGCAGCTTGACGATCGCCACGACTCCGATGCACACGATCACGCCGCGCAGGACCGCGGGCGGGAGCCGGCGGCCGACCTTGGCGCCGAGGAACCCGCCCACCATGGAGCCGAGCGCCACCAGCAGCACGGCCGTCCAGTCGACGTCGGCGACCAGGATGTACAGGATGGCGGCGGTGAAGTTGACCAGCAGGGCGAGGACGTTCTTGGCGGCGTTGATCCGTTGCAGCTCCTCGTCGAGGAGGATGCCCATCAGGCCGATGAGCAGGATGCCCTGGCCGGCGCCGAAGTAGCCGCCGTAGGCGCCGGCCGCGAGCGCGCCGAGCAGCAGCCAGGGCCCGCCGTGCGCCCGCCGGGGGCGGTCGGCCAGCAGCCGGTTGAGCCTGGGCTGGATCACGACGAGCGCGCAGGAGATCGCGATCAGCACGGTGACGACCGCGGTGAACGTCTGCTCGGGCAGGTTGAGCAGCAGCAGGCCGCCGATGAGCGAGCCCGCGACGGAGGCGGGGGCCAGCCGGAGCAGGCGTCCCCGCTGGCCCTTCAGCTCCGCCCGGTAGCCCATGACGCCGGTCAGCCCGCCGGGCACCAGGCCGATGTTGTTGGAGACGTTGGCGGTGATCGGGGGCAGGCCGACGGCCAGCAGCGTGGGAAAGGTGATCAGCGATCCTGAGCCGACCACGGTGTTGATGGCGCCGCCCGCGATGCCGGCCGCGAGCACCGCGACCATCTCCCAAGGTGTCATGGCGCGAGACTAGAGCAAGTCTTAGGATTTAAGACGACTTGTGTCAATAAGTGAGACTTATCTCAATGCGCGGGGCCGGGCGCCCTCGCGGTGCTCTCCCTGGGCAGCAGCCGCGCCGCGGCGTCCTCGTACGACTGGGGCGCGCCCCCGTCCAGCAGCCGCAGCAGCGTGCGGGCCGTGTGCGCCCCGTACGCCTGCACATCCCTGGACAGCGCCGTCAACGCGGGGAAGACCATCTCGCAGAGCTGCGAGTCGTCGCCCGCGATGATCGACAGCTCGTTCGGCACCCCGACGCCGAGCTGGCGGGCGACGCTCATCCCGGCCGTGGCCATGACGTCGTTGTCGAAGGTGATCGCGGTCGGCCGCTCGGCGGCGGACAGCAGCGCCCTGGTCGCCTCCGCGCCCGCCGCCCACGTGTAGTCGGTGTCGACGACGGCGACCGGCGAGAGCCCGTGCCTGGCCATCGCCGCGTGGAAGGCGGCCGTGCGGACCTGGGTGTGCTCGAGCGCGGGCAGCCCCGCCACCCTGGCGATGCGCCGGTGCCCCAGCCCCACCAGGAAGTCGACGGCCTCGGTCACCGCCACCGCGTCGTCGCTCCAGACCGCGGGCATGCCGCCCGGCCGCGGCCGCCCTACCAGCACCGCGGGGATCCCCATCGACTCCAGCAGCGGCAGCCGCGAGTCGTCGGTCCACAGGTCCATGACGATCAGCCCGTCCACCCGCCGCTCGGCCCACCAGTCGCAGATCGCCTCGATCGAGCGGGGATGGTCGGGCACGACCTGGAGCAGCAGGGCGGTGCGCGACAGCGCGAGCTCGCTCTCCAGCCCGGCGATGAACTTCATGAAGAACGGCTCGACCCCGAGCGTGTCCGCGCTGCGCGCGATGACCAGGCCCACCGTGTGGGCGCGCGACTCCGACAGCCCGCGGGCGGCGGCATTGGGCCGCCAGCCCATTTCGGCGGCGATCGACAGAATGCGGCTCCGGGTCGCTTCGGACACCCCGGGCCGGCCGTTCAGCGCGAAGGAGACCGCACCGATCGACACCCCCGCACGCTCGGCGATATCGCTGATCGTCAGTCGCTTCACGCGCCTATCGTAGGTGGACATCGGCCGGCGTCACTTCGTCGCTCCCGCGGTGAACCCGTTGTAGACGAACCGCTGCAACGCCAGGAATATGGCGAGGGTCGGCAGGATCACCAGGACCGCGCCGGCGGAGATGACCTCCCAATGCGCGCCGAAAGGTCCTTTGAACCGGAAGAGCGAGGTGGAGATGACGCCCAGCTCCTCCGACGGCATATACAGGAAAGGAATGTAGAACTCGTTGTAGACGGTGATCCCCTTGATGATGACGACCGTCGCGATGGCGGGCTTGAGCAGCGGCAGGATCACCTTGCGGTAAATACCGAACGAGGTCGCGCCGTCGAGCCTGGCGGCCTCGTCCAGCGACACGGGGATGTTCCTGATGAACTGCAGGAATATGTAGATGGAAACGATGTCGGTGCCCATGAAGAGCAGGATCGGCCCCCATCTGGTGTCGAAGAGCCCGAACGCGTCTATCACCTCGAACGTGGCCACCTGAGTCGTCACGCCGGGCACCAGCGTGGCGATCAGGAACAACGCGACCACGACTTTCTTCAACCGGAACGTGAAACGGTCGATCGCGTACGCCGCCATCGAGCCGATGGCAATCGTCCCGGCAATGGAGAACAGCAGGATGAACGCCGTGTTGCCGAACGCCACCAGCATGTTGCCGTTCTCGAAGGCGATCCGGTAGTTCTCGAAGTTGAAGAAGCTGGCGGGCAGCGCCAGGATGTCGCCCGCGGCCATCTCCTCCGGCGTCTTGAACGAGGTGCCGAACATGGTCAGCAGCGGCACCACCACGACCCCGGTCGCGATCACCAGCGACAGATACTTCAGCGCCGTCACGGCCGGCCGCACCGCTCCGGGACGCGTCTGGACGGTCATGCGGGGGTCCTCTCCTCGGGTACGAGCCGCCGCTGGACCCAGGTGATCAGCAGGATGGCGACCAGCAGCACGACGGCCGCGGCCGAGGCCAGCCCGGTCTTGTTGAACTGGAAGGCCAGCTTCACCGTCTGGATCACGAACGTCTTGGTCTCGCCCGAGCCGCCGGTCATGATGTACGGGATCTCGAAGACCGACAGCGAGCCCGCGACGCCCAGGATGGCGCTCAGGCTGATGATCGGCCGGATGCTCGGGATGATGATGTGCCAGAGGATCTGCGGCCGGTTGGCCCCGTCGAGCATGGCGGCCTCGTGCAGCTCCGACGGCACCGACTGGATGGCGCCGAGGAAGAGCACGAAGTTCAGCCCCAGGAAGCGCCAGACCGACACCCCCGAGAGGGAGACGTTGGCCAGGTCGGGGTTGCCCAGCCAGAGGATCTCCGCGTCCACGCCCACCAGCCTGAGCAGCTGGTCGAGCGTGCCGCCCGGCTGGAACATGTAGAGGAAGACGAACGCGACCGCGACCCCGTTCAGCAGGTAGGGGAAGAAGATGACGCCCTTGAAGAAGCTGCGGAAGCGCACGTCGAAGCTGAGCACGGCGGCGAAGTAGAGCGCCAGCACGATCTGGACGAACGACGCGACCAGGTAGAACAGGCTGACGTAGAAGACGGAGAAGAGCTCGGGACGGGTGAAGAGCCGCAGGTAGTTGTCCACGCCGACGAACGCGCGGTCGGGGCTGACGCCGTCCCAGTCGGTGAAGCTGTAGGAGATCATGCTGGCGACTGGGACGTACGTGAACGTCACCAGCATGATCAGCGGGACGGCCAGGTAGAGCCAGGGGGTCAGCCGCCGCCACCGCGAGGGCGGCGCGGCGGCGTGCCGCGGGGGCGCGGCGCTGGACGTGCGGACGGAAGTGCTGGTCATCGGCTTTCCTTCGACGGGCGACGCGCCCGGGGCCGGCACCGCCCCGGGCGCCTGAGCGGCTATCCGCCGAGCGCTACGGCCTCGGCCCACTTCTTGGCCAGCGTGCCGAAGTCCCCGTTGAGGTCGCCCTTGGCGGCCCCGCGGGCGATGTCCACGAGGTGCTGGCGGTATTCGGGCTTGGTCAGCCCGACCTCGGCGGCGTTGTCGATCGTGGTGACCTTGCCGGCTTCCGCCTGCGAGAGCTCGAAGACCTGCACCCCGGCCTCCTCGAACGGCTTGAGCGCCGACGGCAGCGCCGCGCCCCGGACGCTGGAGATGCCCTGGATGTCGCCGGTGAACGTGGACTTGTCGAGCAGCCAGTCGATCCAGGCGCGGGCCGCCTGCTGCTGCTTGGAGTGCTTGTTCACGGCGTAGACGTAGTCAGGGGTGGTGGGGGCGCAGAACTTGCCGTTCACCTGCGTGGGGAAGGGCATGTAGCCGATGGTGTCGGCGCTCTTGCCGGCCTTCTTCGCGGCGTCCTGCATCTGCGCGATCGACCACGAGCCGAGGAACATGCTGGAGATCTTGCCGTTGGCCAGCATGCCCTTGGAGTCCTCCCAGTTCGTGGTCGTCGGGTCCGGCTCGGAGAGCTTCCTGCTGACGATGTTGAACAGCAGCGTGTCGGAGACGTTGAGGTCGCTGCCGGCTGCCCACGGGTTGTCGGAGGTGGCCAGCTTGTCGTTGGCCTTGGGGTCGCAGCTGATCGAACCGACCGCGCCCTGCCAGCCGCTCAGCGGCCAGCCGTCCTTGTAGTTCGTGTAGTACGGGATCACGCCGGTCTTGTCCTTGACCGCCTGGAGCGCGGTGAGGAACTCGTCGGGCGTCTTGGGCCACTCCGTGACTCCGGCCTTCGTCCAGACGTCCTTGTTGTAGACGAAGCCGTTGACCACCGCGAACGAGGTCAGCCCGTACACGGTGCCCTGGACGGTGCCCTTCTCGGTGAACTGGTACTTCTTGCTCAGCTCGGCGGCCGGTCCGAGCGAGGAGAAGAACTTGGGATAGTCGTCGCGGCTGATGGTGCTCGGGATCAGCAGGACGTCACCGTAGTTCTCGGTGTTCATCCGGATCTTGACTTCGCCCTCGTAGTCCGTGATGCCGTCAAACTTGACCTTGACCTGCGGATAGACCTTGTTGAACTCGGCTGCGTACTTCTCCAGCGTGCCGTCGGTGACCATGTCGGTCCGGTTGGTCAGGACGGTGATCTCGCCGGTCACCTTGCCCGGGTCCGCGGGGGCTGAGGCGCTGGGGGAGGTCTCGCTCTGGCTCGTCCCGCCGCCGCAGGCCGTGATCAGGAACACCGTGACCAGTGCGACGCCGGTCAGTGCTTTGCGTTGCTTATCCATTGTCTCCGTCCTCAGGGACAAGGTGGGGGGAGAGAGGAACTAAAGCGCTTCAGTTCGAGTGGTCGAGATCGTGCGCCTCCGACGTGGGGGCTGTAAAGCCGTGTGGCGCGCTCGTTGCTTAACCGTTACACTTAGGTTTCGTCAACCTGGCTGGAACGGCCGATCTCCCTGATGGGAGGGCAGGCCGACTGACCGTTGACGATGATGTCGGGCGGTCGTAAAGTCGGGTTCGCTTAAACGGTTTAGTGAAAGCTTCCCTCCGTGACCCCTTCGACATCGGGAGACCACGTGTACCGTCCGCTGCACGACGGCTGGACCCTCCGCGCAGGCGGCGACGACCCCCCGGGGCTCGCCGGCATACCGGCGAGCGTGCCGGGCAGCGTGCACCTCGACCTGCTCGCCGCCGGTTTGATCGAGGACCCCTACCAGGACGACAACGAGGCCAGGCTGGGCTGGATCGGGCGTGCCGACTGGGTCTACGAGAGCGTGTTCGACTGGCACGACGACGGCCACGAGCGGGCCGACCTGGTGTGCGAGGGGCTCGACACGATCGCATCCGTGTGGGTGAACGGGCAGGAGGCCGGCACGACCGCCAACATGCACCGCACCTACCGCTTCGCGGTGCGCGACCTGCTGCGCGAGGGGGACAACACGCTCCAGGTGCGCTTCCGCGCCCCCTACGCCTACGCCGAGGAGCAGCGGGCCCGGCACGGTGACCGCCCCGGCCCCTACGACGAGCCGTACCCGTTCATCAGGAAGATGGCCTGCAACTTCGGCTGGGACTGGGGGCCGACGCTGGTCACCAGCGGCATCTGGCGGCCGCTCGGCCTGCACTCGTGGTCGGGGGCGCGCCTGGCCGAGGTGCGCCCGATGGTCCGCAGCGACGGCGTCGACGTGCACGTGCGCGTCGAGCGGACCGGCGACGCGCCCGTGACGGTCACCGCCGACGTGGCGGGCGTGAGCGTCGAGACCAAGCTGGAGCAGGGCGAGAGCGAGGCCGTGCTGCGCCTGTCCGTGCCGGACGCCGAGCGGTGGTGGCCGCGCGGATACGGCGCGCAGCCCCTCTACGAGCTCACCGTCCGCGCGGGCGCCGACCAGTGGCGGCGGGAGATCGGCTTCCGCACGGTGGAGCTGGACCGGGACGCGTTCAAGCTGATCGTCAACGGCCGGCCCGTGTTCGTCCGCGGCTACAACTGGATCCCGGACGACTGCTTCCCCGCCAGGGTCACCCCCGAGCGGCTGGCGGAGCGCTTCGGCCAGGCCGTCGGCTCGGGCGCCAACGCGCTGCGGGTGTGGGGCGGCGGCGTCTACGAGTCGGAGGACTTCTACTCCCTGGCCGACCGCATGGGCCTGCTCATCTGGCAGGACTTCCCGTTCGCCTGCTCGGCCTACCCCGAGGAGGAGCCGTTCAGGAGCGAGGTCGAGGCCGAGGCCCGCGACAACGTGGCGCGGCTGTCCGCGCATCCCAGCCTGGTGCTGTGGTGCGGCAACAACGAGAACATCGAGGGCCACCAGCACTGGGACTGGCTCGCACCGCTGGAGGGCAAGAGCTGGGGCGCCGGGTTCTACTACGACCTGCTGCCGGGCATCGTGGCCGAGCTCGACCCGAGCCGCCCGTACTGGCCGGGCAGCCCCTACTCCGGCGCGCCCGACCGCGACGTGCACGACCCCTCGACCGGCACCATCCACATCTGGACCGTGTGGGGGTCGCGCGACTACACCCACTACGCCGACTACACGCCGCGCTTCGTGGCCGAGTTCGGCTTCCAGGGGCCGCCCGCCTACGCGACCCTGCGCGCGGCCTCCTCCGACGAGCCGCTGACGCCGGACTCCTCGCACCAGAAGGCCGACGACGGGCAGGCCAAGCTGCTGCGCGGCCTGGGCGAGCACCTGCCGGCGCCGGACACGTTCGACGACTGGCACTACTTCACGCAGCTCAACCAGGCCCGCGCGATGGCGTTCGGGGTGCAGCGGTTCCGCTCGCTGATGCCGTACTGCATGGGGACCGTGGTGTGGCAGCTCAACGACTGCTGGCCGGTGACCTCGTGGGCCGCCGTCGACGGCGCGGGCCGCAGGAAGCCCCTCTGGTACGCCCTGCGCCGCTCCTTCGCCGACCGGCTCATCACCCGCCAGGGCACGGAGGTCGTCCTGGTCAACGACACCGACGAGGAGTGGGCCGGCACGCTCGGGCTGGCGGCGCGCGACCTGTCGGGCCGGGTGCTGGCCGCGCGGGCCGAGCCGGTCGCGGTGCCCGCCCGCGCCACGTTGCGCCTCACCCCGCCGGAGGACGGCGAGGCCCGGGTGCTCACCGCCGAGCTGGGCGTCGAGCGGGCCCTGTTCGCGCTCGCCGAGGACCCGGTCATGGGCTACCCGCCGGCCGAGTTCGCCGCCACCGTCGCCGAGGAGGAGGGCGGCTACGCGGTCACCGTCACCGCCACCACCATCCTGCGCGAGCTGGCGCTCTTCCCCGACCGGCTCGACCCGGCGGCCACCGTGGACGACCAGCTCGTCACCCTCCTGCCCGGCGAGAGCGTGACCTTCCACGTCACCACCGGGCAGGAGCTGGACCCCGCCGCGCTCACCGCCCATCCGGTGCTGCGCTGCGTCAACGAGCGCCCCCGGCCGCCCGGCTCCGCCCCGACCTGCGCCGTCGCTTCCTGACCTGAGGAAAACCGCAGGAGGATTCGGGCACGGACCTCATTCATCAACGAAGGCCGAAAACCTAACGTTCCTGGTCATGACCGGGAAATTGTTCGATGTGCCCCGCCGCGTCCTGGCGGGTCTGGCGGCCATGCTGACGCTGGCCGGAGTGATCATGTTGACGGCCATGGCGGACAGCACGATGCAGCCGCTGCCCGCCTCGGCGCCGGACGGGGAGTTCAGCGCCGGGCGGGCGCTGCGGCACCTGGAGAAGTTCGCGACCGAGCCGCGCCCGATCGGCAGCGCGGCCGGTGACAGCGCCGTGCGGTACCTGGTGGCGCAGTTGCGCGCGGCCGGGCTGGAGGTGGAGGTCCAGCGCGCGGTGGGCTCGAACGCCTCGACGGGCCTGGCGTCGTTCGGCCAGGTGGACAACGTGGTGGCCACCCGCAGGGGGACGGACTCCACGGGAACGGTGCTGGTCGCCGCCCACTACGACTCCGCGGCGATGGGCCCGGGGGTCTCCGACGACGCCGCGGCGGTGGCGTCCATGCTGGAGACGGTACGGGCGCTCGGCGGCACCGCGCTCCGCAACGACCTGGTGTTCCTGATGACCGACGGCGAGGAGGACGGCGTCCTCGGCGCCCAGGCGTTCGTCAGGGAGCACCCCTTGGGCCGGGCCGGCGGCGTGCTGCTGAACTGGGAGGCGCGTGGCGTCAGCGGGCCGTCCCTGATGTTCGAGACGTCGAAGGACAACGCCGCCCTGGTCGGGTTGTTCGCCGACGCCGTGCCGCACCCGCGTGGCGACTCGATGATGGTGGAGCTGTACCGGCTGCTGCCGAACAACACCGACTTCACCCCGCTGAGCAAGGCGGGGTTCGCCGGCATGAACTTCGCCTACATCCAGGACTCCTCGCGCTACCACACCGCCGACGACTCCCTCGACCACCTCGACCGGGGGAGCCTGCAACACCACGGGACCAACATGCTGGCGCTGGCCCGCGCGCTCGGGGCGACCGACCTGCGGACGCTGGAGTCCGATCACGACGCCACGTACTTCCGGCTGTTCGGGGTCATGGTCACGTACCCGGCCGGGCTCGCCTGGCCGCTGGCCGGGCTCGCCCTGGCGGCGGTCGCGGGGCTGGCGCTGCTGGCCCGCCGCAGGCGGGTGGCGAGCCTGCCGCGGATCGCGGTGGCCGCGGTGTCGGCCGTCGTGCCTCTCGTGCTCCCGGCGGTCCTGGCGCAGGGGCTGTGGGAGCTGCTGGTGAGCTGGCGGCCCGCGTACGACGGGATGGGCGGCCTGCTGCACCACCCCCTCGCCTTCCGCGCGGCCGTCGCGGTCGTGACGGCGCTGGTGCTGCTCGGCTGGTACCTGCCGCTGCGGCGCCGGCTCGGGCCCGCCGCGCTCGGCATCGGCGCGCTGACCTGGCCCGCGCTGCTCGGCGCGCTGAGCGCGCAGGCCGCGCCGGGGGCCTCGTTCGTGCTGACCCTGCCCGTGCTGCTGTGCGCCGTCGGCGCGCTGGCCGCGCTCCCGCTGCGCGACGCCCGATGGCGCGTGGCCGCGCTGACGCTCGGCGCGGTGCCGGCGGCGGCGCTGCTGCCCGCCCTGGCCGGGAACACCTTCGACGGCATGGGCCTGGCGCTCGGCGGGGTGAGCGCGCTGGTGCTGGCGCTCTTCGGGCTGACCGTGCCGCCGATCCTGGAGCTGATCCTGCCCGATCCGGCCCGCGAGCAGGGCCGTCCCGTCGTGGTCGGCGTGCCGCTGGTGGCGACGGTGCTCACGGCGGCGCTGATCGCGGGCGGCCTGGCCGGGAACGCCTTCGACGCGCGGGACCCGCAGCGCACCCACCTGGCGTACGTGATGGACGCCGGCACGAAGAGCGCCGCCTGGGTCAGCGCCGACCCGGAGCCACCGGCCTGGACCCGCCGGTACGTCTCCGGTCGCGACACCGGCGCGCTGCCGCCCGGCTACGCCAGAGGCACCCTGTGGACCGGCCGCGCGCCCGCGATCGAGGCCGCCGGGCCCCAGGTCACCGTGCTCTCGCGGGCCGGCGGCACGATCAGGCTGCGCGTCAGCGCCGGCCGGGGCGCCCGTTCCGTCACCCTGCGCACCGAGCGCCCGATCACCGAGGCGACGGCGGCGGTCAAGGGGATGACCCCCGTGACCGTCCCCGTCACCGGCACGCGGCTCGGCACCTGGCCTGGCGAGGTCCGCTTCCGCGGCCTGCCCAGCGGCGGCGCGGAGATCACCCTGCGGGTGCCGGGCGCGGGCCGCTTCAGGCTGACTGCGATCTCCGAGACCGACGGCCTGTCCGCGGTGCCCGGTTACGTGGAGCGGCCGCCGGGCGTGGTGGCGGCCACGCGGGAGGACGGCGACCTCGTCGCGATCACGCGGACCTACCGGCTCTGACCGCGGACGGGCGGGCGAGCGCGCGTTTGAGGATCTTGCCGGTGGGGCTCATCGGCAGCTCGTCCAGGAACGTGATGTGCCTGGGGTACTTGTAGGCGGCCACCCGCTCCTTCACGAAGTCACGCAGATCCTCGCAGGTCACCGGCGCGCGCAGGGCCACCACGGCCTCGATCTCCTCGCCGAGCTCCGGGTGCGGCACGCCGAGCACCGCGGCCTGCCGCACGGCCGGGTGCTCGTACAGGACCTCCTCCACCTCGCGCGGGTAGACCGTGTAGCCGCCCCGGATGATCACGTCGCGGCGGCGGCCCACCAGGTAGAAGAAGCCGTCCTCGTCGGTCCTGCCGAGGTCGCCGGTGTGGAACCAGCCGTTGCGGATGGCCTCGGCCGTGCCCGCCGGGTCGTTCCAGTAGCCCTTCATCACGTTGGGGCCGCGTACGACGATCTCGCCGATCGTGCCGCACGGCACGTCGCGGCCGTCCTCGCTGACGACCCGCATCTCGACGCCCCTGATCGGCCAGCCGATCGAGCCCGCCCGCCGGTGGTGCCCGCCCCGGTTGGCCGCGGCGACGGGGGAGGTCTCGCTGAGCCCGTACCCCTCGGTGATCTCGACGCCGAGCCGGGTCTCGTACGCCCGCAGCACGTCCAGCGGCAACGCGGCCCCGCCGGAGACGCAGACCCGCAGCATCGACATGTCGGAGGCGCCGGGATGATCCAGCAGCGCGATGAACATGGTCGGCACGCCCTGGAAGACGGTCACCCCGTCGCGCCTGATCACCTCCAGCGCCCGGCCCGCCTCGAACCGCCGCAGCAGCGTCAGCCGCGCGCCCGCGTGCACGGTCGCGTTGAGCGAGCACGTCTGGCCGAACGTGTGGTAGAGCGGCAGCGCGGCGAGCACCACGTCGTCCACGCCGAGCGCGTGCATGCGGGCCACGGCGGCGGCGTTGCCGCCCAGGTTCGCGTGGGTCAGCTCGATGCCCTTCGGGCGGCCCGTCGTCCCCGAGGTGTAGTGGATGACGGCCGTGTCGCCGTCGGCCATGGAGGCGATCTCGGGCTCGGCCCCGACGCCGCGCAGCAGCCGCCGGAACTCCTCCGGCACCACGAAGAAGACGTCCGCCCCCGTGCCCGCCGCGCCGGCCTCCGCGGTCTCGGCGAACGCGTGCCAGGCGATCAGCAGCCGGGCCCCGCAGTCGCCCAGGTAGGCGGCGATCTCCCGCCGCTTCAGCAGCGGGTCGAGCGGCACCACCACCGCGCCGATCCGCAGCACCCCGTAGTAGACGACGCCGAACTCGGGCACGTTCGGCAGCATCATTGCGACCCGGTCGCCCGCGCCGACCCCCCGGGCCAGCAGGAGCCTGGCCAGCCGGGCGCTCAGCTCCTCCAGCGCGCCGTAGGTGAGCTCCGCCCCGTCCAGTGTGAGAACCGCTCTGCCACCGAGCCGCCGGGCGGCGGTGTGGAGCCGGTCAGCGAGGTTCATGGAAAGACCGTACGCCCGCTTTCCCACGGCCCTCATTGGTCGCGGTGGCCAGTCTTTCCGGTCAGCCGTTGGTCGGCCCGCCGAGAACGGGCTGGGAGTCCTGCAGCGCGATCGCGACGAGCAGCTCGACGAGGTCGTTGATCGAGCGCAGGCTGCGCCCGGTGCGCTCCTGGATCCGGCGCATCCGGTATTGGGCGGTGTTGGGATGGATCTGCAGCTGCTCGGCCGCGGCCCGCAGGTTGAGGTCGGCGGCGGCGAACGCCCTGATCGTGGCGGTCAGCACGCCGCCCCGCGCCCGGTCCTCCGCGAGCAGCGAGGTGATGCGCGGGTCCACGAGATTCCTGGCGGTGTCGTCGGCCTTCAGCGCCAGATACTGGAACGGCGTGATCCGCGGCAGCGCGGCCAGCCCGCCCTCCTCCGGCACGAAGTCCAGCACGGCCCTGGCCTCCTGGTAGGCCTGCGGGATCTGCGCGGCGCCCGCGGCCACGGTGCTGACGCCCATGGCCAGCCTGATCCCCTCGCCCGCCAGGCTCTCCAGCACCGCCTGCAGCCGGTCGCACAGCTCGCCGGGCCCGGTGCCGAGCTCGGAGCCGGGTCTCAGCACGGGGATGGCCACGATCTCCGACTGGCGGACGACCGACAGCGTACGCGTGCCGTTGCCGCCGGTCCTGGCGATCGCCGCGCAGGCCGCGTGGCGGGCGTCGGCGCCCTGGTCGGGGCCGGTGGTCACGGCGGCGGGCGAGCCGATGAGCATGGCGATCACCACGAGCAGCGGGGTGCGGGCGTCGGGCCCGAGGCCGTGCGACTGCGCCGCGGCCAGCTCCCTGCCGCGCGTCGGCATGACCCCCGCGAGCAGGGTTTCCAGCAGGTCGCGGCTCTCGCGCACCGCCTCGGCGGCGGCGTACTGCTGGAACTCCATGTACGCGTTCGCCGCGTGCGTGCTGGCGAAGTCGCAGTAACGCATCAGCGGGGCCGCGAGCGTGAGAGCGGCCTCGCGCCCGGCGAAGGCGGGTCCGGCCCGCTCGACCACCGACTCCCAGAACACCTGCTGCCCGACCCTGAACGCGTTGATGTAGTCGGCCAGCGCGACCCCGGCCCTGGCCCGGCGCATGGCCGCCCGCCGGGTGAAGGAGATGTCCTCGAAGGTCACCGTGCGCTCCTCCAGCAGCACGGCCAGCTTGGCGCGGTAGTGCTTGATCACCTGGTCCCGTACGTCGGCCTGGAAGTCAGGCCCTCTGGCCGCGTAGGCGGGGATCTCCTCGCGCATCGTCGCCACCGCGGCGTCGGCCAGCCCCTGCAGATCGCCGAGCAACTCGGACAGGATGCGGGTGCGTTGCGCGCGGACGGCTTCCACGGTGCTCGAACCAGTGGACATGCCGGGATGATCCATGGCTTGTGCCGGGCGGTCAACGGGTCGTAACCGGTCCGAGACCCTCGCTGTGCTCAGAGGACAACTTGCCGGAAACATCTTGGGTCACCGTGCCCAATGCGGCCCTTCAGCGGCGGCTCCTACGCTGAGCCCAACGATAGAACATTATTCTCCAGGAGGCCGGATGCTGGAGGTGCACGATCTCACCGTCCAATTCGGCGGCATCACGGCGCTGGACGGCGTGGGCTTCGAGGTGGCGCGCGGCGAGATGGTGGGGCTCATCGGGCCGAACGGCGCCGGCAAGACCACCCTGTTCAACTGCATGACCCGGCGCTACGACGCCGGCTCCGGGACCATCGCGTACGAGGGCCGGGACCTGACCGCCGTCGCGCCGCACGCCATCGCGCAGCTCGGCATCGCGCGGACCTTCCAGAACCTGGGCCTGTTCCCGCGCCTGTCCGTGCGCGACAACGTGCTCGTCGGCGCGCACCACCGGGGCCGCGCCGGCTTCCTGTCCGCCGGGCTGCGCCTGCCGGGCGTCCGCCGCGAGGAGCGCGCGTTGCGCGCCGACGCCGACGGGGTCCTGGAGCGGCTGGGCCTGACCGGGGTCGCCGACCATCCCGCAACCGGGCTGCCGTTCGGCACGCTCAAACGGGTCGAGCTGGCCCGCGCGCTCGTCGGCAAGCCCCGGCTGCTGCTGCTCGACGAGCCCGTGAACGGGCTGAACGCGGCCGAGGTCGAGGAGTTCGCGGGCACGCTGGGCGCGATCCGCACCGAGTACGACCTGACCGTGATCGTGGTCGAGCACCACATGGGGTTCGTCATGGGGATCTGCGAGCGGATCGTGTGCCTGGACTTCGGCCGCAAGATCGCCGAAGGCTCGCCGGCCGAGGTGCAGAGAGACCCCGGCGTCATCGAGGCCTACCTGGGGACCGCCGTGAACGAGCGCAGCGAGCGAACAATTGGACACAGCAGCGTTTCACTCATACGCCCGACGGAGGAGGGCGTATGAGCGAGCTTGTGGTCGAGGACCTGGTGGCCGGGTACGGCGACGCCCGCGTGCTGCACGGCGTCCGCCTGACCGTCCGCGAGGGAGAGATCTGCGCCATCCTCGGGCCCAACGGCGCGGGCAAGACGACGCTGCTGCGGGCCCTGTCCGGCATGGTCAAGGCGCGTGGCACGGTCCGGCTGGGCGGCGCCGACCTGATCGGCCGCCCGCCCGACGCGCTCGCCAGGCAGGGCGTCGCGCACGTGCCCGAGGGGCGCGGCACGTTCATGCCGCTCACCGTCGAGGAGAACCTGCGGCTCGGCGCGTTCGTCCGGCGCGGCAAGGCGGAGGTGGAGGCCGACCTGGAGCGGATCCACGCGTACTTCCCGGCGCTGAAGACCCGGCTCAAGCAGACCGCGGGCAGTCTCAGTGGCGGCGAGCAGCAGATGCTGGCCATCGGCCGGGCCCTCATGCTGCGCCCCCGGCTGCTCCTGCTCGACGAGCCCTCATTGGGCCTGGCGCCGCTGGTCACCCGGGAGCTCTTCCGCATCGTCCAGGCCATCAACGCAGAGGAGCGGACCACCGTGGTCGTCGTCGAGCAGAACGCCCATCTCGCCCTCGGCATCGCCCAGCAGGCGCACGTCCTGGAGACCGGGCGGATCGTCCTGTCGGGCACCGCCGAGGAGATCAGGGCCGACGAGCAGGTCGCGCAGTCCTACCTCGGATACCGGGTGTAGACATGGCCGGCTTCCTGCAGCAGATCATCGAAGGGCTCGGCGCGGGCGCCATCTACGCCAGCCTGGCGCTGGCCCTGGTGCTCATCTACCAGTTCACCGGGATCGTCAACTTCGCCCAGGGCGAGCTGGCCATGTTCTCCACCTACGTCGCCTGGCAGTGCGTGGCCGCCGGGCTGCCGTTCTGGCTGGCGCTGGCGCTCACGCTGGTGGTGTCGTTCGCGGGCGGCATGCTCATCGAACGGGTGATCATCCGGCCGGTCGAGGGCGCGCCCGAGCTGACGCTGGTGATCGTCACCGTGGGGCTGTTCATCTTCGTCAACGCCGCCGCCGGGTGGATCTGGACCTTCCTCATCAAGGACTTCCCGAACCCGTTCCCCAGCGGCGCGCTGGAGGTGGGCGGGATCAGCGCGGGCTTCTCCACGATCGGCGTGATGGGCGTGGTGGCACTGGTCATGGGCCTGCTGTACGTGCTCTTCCAGCACACGAAGATCGGGCTGGGGATGCGCGCGGTGGCCACCAACCCCGAGTCCGCCCGGCTGGTCGGCATCCGGGTCGGCTGGACGCTCGCGCTCGGCTGGGGCCTGGCCGCCACGGTCGGCGCGGTGTCGGGGGTGCTGGTGGCCCCGCTGCTGTTCCTGGAGCCCAACATGATGGGCGGCGTCCTCATCTACGCCTTCGCGGCGGCCACGCTCGGCGGCTTCGACAGCCCGGTGGGCGCGGTCCTGGGCGGCCTGATCGTGGGCGTCGCCGAGACGCTCGCCGGGGCCTACGTCGGCTTCATCGGCTCCGATCTCAAGGTGGGAGTGCCGCTGGTGATCATCCTCGGCGTGCTGTTGCTGCGGCCTCAGGGGCTGTTCGGGCGAGCGGTGGTGGAGCGGGCATGAGCGGCTCCACGCGGGTGACCAGCCCCGCCGAGGTGGACGCCCCGCCCGCGCGGTCCCGGGCGCTGCCCGGCCGCTGGCGGTGGGGCGTGGCGGCCCTGGCGCTCGCCGCCGCCTGCTACGCGCCGTTCCAGCTCGTGCCCTTCCACGTCTTCCAGCTCACGATGGTGCTGATCTACGCGGTCGCGCTGCTCGGGCTCAACGTCCTCGTCGGGCACGCCGGTCAGATCTCGCTCGGCCACGGCGCGTTCTTCGCCATCGGCGCGTACGGGGCCGCCATCCTGCTCGACCGCTGGGACGTGCCGCACCTGCTGACGCTGCCCATCGCGGCCGGGGTGGCGTTCGTCATCGGGCTGGCGCTCGGGGTGCCCGCCATGCGGCTGCGCGGCCTCTACCTGGCACTCGTCACGCTGGCCATCGCGATCTTCCTGGTGCCGCTGCTCAAGCGGTTCGAGGGGGTGACCGGCGGCTCGATGGGGCTGACGCTGGCCAAGCCGGCGCCGCCCGCGTGGAGCGGCCTGGCCGAGGACCAGTGGCTGTACTTCCTCACCCTGGCCGTCGCCGTGGCCGCGTTCGCGGTGGCCGCGAGCCTGCTGCGCTCGCGCGTGGGCCGCGCGCTGCACGCCCTGCGGGACAACGAGGCCGCGGCGGAGGTCATGGGCGTGCGGCTGTCGTCGTACAAGACGCTGGCGTTCGCCTGGAGCGCGATGTTCGCCGGCGCGGCGGGCTGCCTCTACACGTGGGTGATCGGGTTCGTCTCGCCTGACTCGTTCACCGTCAACCTGTCGATCACCCTGCTGGCCGGCATCGTCGTCGGCGGGCTCGGCTCGCTGTTCGGGCCCCTGCTCGGGGGGCTGTTCGTGATGTTCGTGCCCAGCATCTCGCAGGACATCAACGACGCCGCGCCCGGCGTCATCTTCGGCCTGCTGATCATCGCGGTGATGTACGTGGCCCCGACGGGACTGGCGGGGCTGGCCGGGCGCTTGATCAGGAAGATTCCCCGGAAGGAGTAAGAGGGATGCGTTTATCCGCGATCGGCGCTGCGGCGCTGCTCTTGGCCGGCGTCGCCGCCTGCGGTGGTCGGGACGCCGGTGGCGGCACCGGCACGGCCGCGTCGGGCCAGTGCCAGGGACAGCAGACCACCGGCATCACCGACAAGACCATCAAGCTGGGCGGCATCTACCCGCTGTCCGGCCCCGCCTCCGCCTACGGTGACATCCCCAAGGGCATCAAGGCGTACTTCGACTACGTCAACGCCGAGAAGGGCGGCATCGGCGGGCGCAAGGTCGAGTTCGTCGTGCGCGACGACGGCTACCAGCCGCCGAAGGCCGTGGAGGAGGCGCGCCGGCTGGTCGAGCAGGAGCAGGTGTTCGCGCTGTTCCAGACGCTCGGCACGCCCTCGACCAGCGCCACCTGGGACTACGCGAACCAGCGCAAGGTGCCGCAGATCTTCGTCGCCACGGGCGCCTCCAAGTGGGGCACCGACACCGCGCACCCGTGGACGATCGGCTGGCAGCCCAACTACATCTCCGAGGCCCGCGTCTACGCCCAGTACCTCAAGACGGAGAAGCCCGACGCCAAGGTCGCCGTCCTCTACCAGAACGACGACTTCGGCAAGGACCTGCTCGGCGGGTTCAAGCGGGCCGCCGAGGGCACCAACATCAAGATCGTCGCCGAGCAGAGCTACGAGGTCTCCGACCCCAGCATCGATCCCCAGATGCGCAACCTCGCGGAGTCGAAGGCGGATGTGTTCCTGAACATCACCACGCCCAAGTTCGGCTCGCAGGCGCTGGCCGCCGACGCCAAGAACACCGGCTGGAACCCGGTGCACATCATCAACAACGTCGCCGCCTCGATCACCGTGCTCAAGCCCGTGGGCTTCGAGAACGTCCAGGGCATCGTGTCCAGCTCGTACTACAAGGACCCGAACGACCCGACGTGGCAGAGCGATCCCGAGATGACGTTGTACCGGCAGAAGATGCAGCAGTACGCGCCCGGCGCCGACCCGAACATCCCGTACCACACCTTCGGCTGGGCGGTCGCGAGCAGCTTCCACAAGGCCATGGAGGCGGCCAAGTGCCCGACCAGGGAGGGGCTGCGTGACTCCGTACGCGATCTCAAGGGCGTCCAGGTGGACATGCTGCTGCCCGGCGTGACGCTGAACACCGCGCAGGGAGACGGGTTCCCGATCGAGTCGATGCAGCTCATGAAGTTCAAGGGCGAGCGATGGGAGCTGTTCGGCTCGGTGATCGACACCCGCAAGGAGTTCGGCCCGCTGACGGGCTGAGCCCCCGTCCGGGTCAGGGAGCTCGGTTCAGGGGTTGACCGTCCCGGCTCTGACCAGCCAGTCCACCGCCTCCGATATGGCCTCCAGCGAGGTGTAGCGGGGGCGGTGGCCGAGCAGCCGCTCAGCCTTCTCCATGCTGCAGTGCGGGCTGTGCGCGATGTGGTCGTAGGTGACCCGGGCGTCCTCCTCGGACACCGTGTCCCGCCACTGCTCCCACGGCAGGTAGGTCAGCCGCGCCTCCCGCCCGAACCAGCCCGCCACCGCCTCGGCGTAACCGCGCAGCGTGAGGGCGGTGGTGGCGACGGAGTGGAAGCTCTCGCCGACGGCGGCGGACGGGTTGTTCACGGCGTCCATGAACAGCCTGGCCACGTCGTCGGCGTGCACGTGCTGGACGGTCTCCATGCCCAGGTTCGGCAGCGCCACCTCGGTGCCCTCCGCCAGGGCCTGGTAGACGGCGGGGTTGATGTTGCCCGCCGGGTTGACCGGCACCCAGCCTGGCCCGGTGATGTGCCCAGGGTGGATGATCGTGGCGGGGAGCCCGTCGCGGTGCGCCCGGTCGAGCAGGAAGGTCTCGATGGCCGCCTTCTGGCGTCCGTACTCGCCGATGGGCCTGCGCGGGCGATCCTCGGTCGTCGGCACGCGGGCGCTCGGCCCGTGCACCCAGATCGTGCCGCAGTGCAGGAGCTGCCTGACCCGCCCGGCCAGCGCGGCGGCCAGGTCGCGGGCGCTGGACTCCTTGAAGCAGATCAGGTCGATGACGACGTCGGCCTCCAGGTCCGCGATGCGCCGCCCGAACGTGCCGTCGGCCTCCTCCGCCTCCCGGTCCGCGCTGACTCCGGTGACGCGCTGCCAGGCGCCGTGAGGGCTGTAGGGGTCGCGCTTGCCCCTGCTCACGGCGACCACGTCGTGGCCCGCGTCCACGAGCCGGGGAACCAGGTAGGTGCCGATATGACCGCTGGCGCCAATCACCACTACTCGCATGGGCCCAGCGTAAGCCCGGCCGCTGGCATCCAGAGGGACCCGATACGCTCCTAAACGTCCGATTTTGGAGGTCAGGAGCTTGTCCGGGGTTGTTGCGGCGTTCGTCGCGCTGGTGTCCGTGGCCGTGCTCGGATACCTCGTCGGCGTGGGCGGGCTGCTGCGGGCCAGCGACGAGCTGGTGCTGTCGCGGCTGGCGTTCTTCGTCGCGACTCCCGCGCTGATGTTCACCACCGTGTCCAAGGCGGACCTGGACTCGATCTTCTCGCCGGTGCTGCTGACCGAGGTCGTCGCCGTGGCCGTGGTCCAGCTCGTGTACGTCTTCGTGGCGAGGCTGGTCTGGCGGCGGGACCGGCGCGAGGCCACGATCGGCGCGCTGGCCGCGTCGTACGTCAACGCGGGCAACCTCGGCGTGCCCATCTCGATCTACGTGCTCGGCGACGGCGCCCTGGTCGCGCCCATCCTGCTCTTCCAGCTCATCGTGATCACCCCGATCTCGTTCCTGATCCTCGACAAGGGAGGCAGGTCGGTGCGGGCCGCGCTGCTGCTGCCGGTGCGCAACCCGCTCACGGTCGCCTCGCTGCTCGGGCTCGCCTTCGCGCTGAGCGGGGTCTCCCTGCCGGTCATCGTCATGCGCCCGATCGAGCTGCTCGGCGGCGCGGCCGTCCCCGTCGCGCTGCTCGCCTACGGCCTCAGCCTGTACGGCTCCCAGCGCACGGCCACGCCCTCCGAGGAGAACGGGCTCGGCGGGGACGTCTACCTCGTCGTCGTGCTCAAGGCCGTCGTCCAGCCGGCGCTCGCGTACCTGATGGCCCGCTTCGGCCTCGGGCTCGACGGCAGCGCGCTGCTGGCCGCCACCTTGTTCGCGGCGCTGCCCACGGCGCAGAACATCTACGTGTACGCGGTGAACTACGACACCGGCCGGCGGCTGGCCCGCCGGGCGGTGCTGCTGACCACCGTACTGTCCATCCCGATCATGACCGGGATCGGCGCCGTGCTCGGCTGAGCCCGGCTTCAGGCGGCGCCCACGGCCACGCGTAGCGCGTCGCCCGGGTCCTCGCCGCGCCAGGCCACGTGCTGGTCGGGGCGGACCAGCGCCAGCGGCTCGCCGGGCAGGTCGACGACCTGGAACGGCACCCCCAGCTCGCGCGCCTGCGCCACCAGCGCGGCTGCCCCGGGCGAGCGCTGGTCCCCGACCAGGCTGAAACCCGGACCGAGCCGGTCATAGAGGGATTCGCCCGGTCCGAGCCACCGGTGCGGCAGCCGCTCGCCCGCGCCGGTGGAGACGATCGGCGAGCCCTCGTAGGTGTAGCCGAGCACCAGGTCGAGGCTGTGGAACTCGCTGTCCTTGGTCCTGAGCACGGCCTCCGCCACCGCCGGCCGCACGCGCTCGAACTCGGCCTCGTCCCCCATGAGCGCCGGGTCCGCCAGCTCGGGGGCGAGGGTGGCCATGTTCGCCGCGGCGGCCTCGATGGTGTCGGCGGCGATCGGGCGGCGCTCGGCCTCGTAGCTGGCCAGGAGGCCGGCCGGAGCCCACCCGTGCAGCACGGCGGCCAGCTTCCAGCCGATGTTGACGGCGTCGCCGACCCCGGTGTTGAAGCCGTGGCCGCCGAAGGGCGGGTTCTGGTGGGCCGCGTCACCGGCCAGGAACACGCGCTCGCTCGCGTACCGGTCGGCCAGCAGCATCCGCGCGCTCCACGGGTCGGTGGCCAGGATCTCCACCTCGACGCCGGCGCCCACCAGGTTGTGGATCAGGCCCACCGGGTCGGCGTCGTCGGCGCGCACGCCCATGGCGATGCACCACCAGGTCTCCTTGAGGTCGAGGCGGCCGACGATGCCGGGCTGGGCCGGGTTCAGCACCCAGTAGTGCACGGCCGGGCCGTGCGGCATGCGCTCGGCCAGCCCAGGAGCACGGAAGACGATGTTGAAGTTGGGCCTGGCGTCCTGGCGGCCCTCGTAGCGGGCGCCGATGGCCGCCCTGGTCACGCTGCGCGGGCCGTCGCAGCCGACGACGTACTGGGCGCGTACCTCGCGCTCCTCCCCGTCCGCCGAGACGATGCCGACCGTCACGCCGTCGGCGTCCTCGCGCAGCCCGGTCACCTGCCACCCGGTCAGCAGCGCGTCGCCCGCGGCCTCCCGCAGCACCTCTTCCACCAGCGGCTGGGGCGCCTGCTGGCCCGGCTCGGCGGCCAGGTCCGAGCCGGTCAGGTCGAGCCCGAAGCAGCCGCCGATCCTGGTGATCTCCCGCCCGAGCAGGCTGTTGACGAACACCGCCTGGTCCGACCAGGACACCGCCAGCGGCGCGCGGGCGCGTACCGTCTCCGCCAGCCCCCACCTGCGCAGCAACTCCATGGAGCGGGCGGAAGTCGTCTTGGCCCTGGGCCGCAGCCACGACACCGTCTCACGCGGCTCGACCACCAGGCTGCGCACGCCGTGATGCGCCAGCTCGACGGCTGTCGCCAGCCCGACGGGCCCGCCTCCGGCGATCAGTACGGGGACCGACTCGGGAACGGGCGCCGACTCGGGGACTCGCGCATCCATGGGCACATCCTCTTCATAGTGATGATCAGGGGCATGGTGCTCGCGGGGGACGGACCGCGTCAAGGCGGGGTGGGCCGTACCAGAAGGGCGTGACCTCATGGCTGGGACGCGCCGACACGACGATCAGGCAGCGGCTTTTTCCGGGGTGGTGCGTGCTAGCTTGGTGGCGTTGCAGTTCTGGTACCCACGACTTCGTGTGCGCCCGGCGGGCGCATTTTTGTTTTCGCCGGTCATTTCCGGACGGGTCATTGCGGCGACATGGAATCCATGCAGCGCGCCAATCAAAGGAGATCGGCATGGCGACCGGAACCGTGAAGTGGTTCAACAGTGAAAAGGGCTTCGGCTTCATCGCCCAGGACGACGGCGGCGCCGACGTCTTCGCCCACTTCTCCAACATCGCCGCCCAGGGCTACCGCGAGCTGCGGGAAGGTCAGAAGGTGAGCTTCGACATCACTCAAGGGCAAAAGGGACCTCAGGCGGAAAACATCGTTCCCATCCCCTGACGCGACGCGAGGCAAAGCCGGGGCCCGAATGGTCCCGGCTTTTGCATGTCGCTTGGGTTTCAGCACGGAGATCGCTCTAGAGGACGTCCCGGGGGGATTGTTACCGTTCTACGCACTATCCAGGAAGATCCAGGAGATTGCATGAGCGAGTCCTCGATGCCGCTGCAAATGCGGCGGGTGGAGTTCGATCCGGCGCCGGAGCTGGCGGCCGCGCGGGAAGAGGGGATCAAGCGCATCGTCAACGCGTTCGGCGATCCGGCCTGGCTGGTGACCCGCTACGCGCACGTGCGCGAGGTGCTGGGCGACGCCGAACGCTTCAAGATCGCCCCGCAGGGTCTCGCCCGGCTGCCCGGAGCGCCGGAGATGACCCCCGAGCAGCTCGCCAAGGTGATGGCGGGCAACCTGCTCGGCGTCGATCCCCCCGAGCACACGCGGCTGCGCAGGATGCTGACCCCCGAGTTCACCATCCGCCGCATGCGCCGGCTGGAGCCGCGGATCAAGGGCATCGTCGAGGACCACCTGGACGCCATGGAGGCCGCCGGCTCGCCCGCCGACCTGGTGTCGTCGTTCGCGTTGCCGATCCCGTCGCTGGTCATCTGCGAGCTGCTCGGCGTGCCGTACGAGGATCGCGAGGGGTTCCAGCACCGTACGAGCAGGATGCTGGACATGGCGGTGCCGGGCGACGAGCGGCTGATGCTGCAGTTCGAGGCGCGCGCCTACATGGAGAACCTGGTCACCCGCATCCAGGCCGACCCCGGTGAGGACCTGCTCGGCATGCTGGTGCGCGAGCACGGCGACGACCTGTCCACCGACGAGCTCGTGGGGATCGGCGGCCTGCTGCTGTTCGCCGGGCACGAGACCACCTCCAACATGCTCTCCCTGGGCACGCTCGCCCTGCTGCGCCACCCCGAGCAGCTCGAAGCGCTCAAGAAGGAGCCCGAGCGGATCGACGCCACGGTGGAGGAGCTGCTGCGCTACCTCAGCGTCGTGAACTCCGGCACCACCAAGGCCGCGACGACCCGGGTCGAGCTCGGCGGCCAGGTCATCGAGGCCGGCGAGCTGGTGGTCTGCGCACTGCCGACCGCGAACCGCGACCCGGAGCTCGTGGCCGACGCCGACACCTTCGACCTCCACCGGGGCACGCCCGGTCACGTCGCCTTCGGCCACGGGGTGCACCACTGCCTGGGGGCGCCGCTGGCGCGCATGGAGCTGCGCATCGCCTTCCCCGAGCTGCTCAAGCGCTTCCCCGGGCTGCGGCTGACGGACAACCCGGCCCAGTTCCGCTCCTCCCACATCATCTACGGGCTGAGCTCGCTGGAGGTCGCCTGGTAGCAGCCGCCGCCTGGGAGCCAGCCGCCGACGCGACCGGGCCGGAGCCACTGCGCCCTTGCGGAGCGAGGCACGCGCCGCCGGCGGGAAATTGTCGGCCGGGCCGGATAGCGTGCAAGCGTCATGCCTATCGACCTCGCGGCACACGAGCTCATCGGCAGGGAGCACCCCGCCGCGCTGCTGCGTGCCGAGATCTCCCGGGTGATCGGCAGCCACGGCGGCCTGGTGCTGGTCACCGGCGAGGCGGGCATCGGCAAGACCACGCTCGTCACCAGCGCCGCGGCGGAGGCCAGGCAGCAGGGCGCGCTGGTGGTCGGCGGCGCGTGCTGGGATTCCGGCAGCGCCCCTGGCTACTGGCCGTGGGTGCAGGTCCTCCGAGCCCTGCGGCGCGGCGTCGAGCCCGCCGAGTGGGCCACGGCCGAGAAGGCGGCGGGCAGCGGCCTGGCCGCCCTGCTCGGCGAGGCGCCGGCCGACGACGCCACGGCCGGCGGGCTGACCGTCCTGCTCGGCGACGCGCAGGCCGCCGAGCCCTCCGACGGCTTCCGGCTCTACGACGCGGTCACCTCCACCCTGGTCGCGCTGTCGCAGCGGCGCCCGGTGGTGGTCGTCATCGACGACCTGCACGCGGCCGACCCCGCCTCGCTGCGGCTGCTGGAGTTCGCGGCCAGGCAGACCTGGTTCGAGCGGCTGCTGCTGATCGGCACCTACCGCGACACCGAGGTCGAGCCCGTCGACCATCCCTTGCGCGACCTGCTGTCGCCGCTGGTCGCCAAGGCCACCACCATCACGCTCACCGGGCTCGACCAGGCAGGCGTCGGCGCCCTCATGACCCGCACCGCCGGCCACGAGCCACCCCCCGGCCTGGTCGCCGAGGTCCACCTGCGCACGGGCGGAAACCCGTTCTTCGTCGAGCAGACCGCCAGGCTCTGGCGCAGCGGCGGCTCGGCCAGCGCCGTCGCGCCCGGCGTCCGCGACGCACTGCTGCGGCGCCTGTCGCTGCTGCCCCGGCCGGTGTCCGAGCTGCTTCCCGTCGCGGCCGTCCTGGGCAGGGAGTTCCACCGCCAGGTGCTCGCGGCGACCATCGCACTCCCCGTCGCCCACGTCGATCGGCTGCTGGAGCTGGCCGTGGTGGCCAAGCTCGTGACGACCAGGGGCGGGGGCGTGTTCGCGTTCGCGCACGATCTGGTGCGCGAGACCCTCTACGACTCGCTCGACGACCCGCGCGACCTGCACGCCGCCGTCGTCGCCGCGGTGGAGCGCTCGCCCGGGCTCGCCGGCAAGGTGCTGCCGGGCGACCTGGCGCGGCACGCCCACGTCGCGGGCGACCGCGTGGATCGGGGCCGGGCGCTCGACCTCCTGCTCGCCGCCGCCCGTGACGCACGGGGCCGGCTGGCCGACGAGGAGCAGCTCGGCCACCTGCGCAGGGCGTACGACCTGAGTGCCGGCGTCGATCCGCGCAGACAGATCATGATCGCCCTCGATCTGGGCAGGGAGCTGCACCACCTCGGCGACCGCGACCTGGCCCGGCGGATCTTCGAGCGGGCCGTCAGCGGCGCGCGCGATCTCGACGACCCCCAGCTGACCGCCAGGCTCGCGCTCACCCTGCACGCCCACTACGGCCTGGCCGCTTCGCTCGACCAGCTCAGGGAGGCCCATGACCGGCTGGTCGGCGGCTCCGTGCCCGACGACCGTCTCGCGCTCGGTCTCGTCTTCCACCTCGTCGCGCTGGCCAGGCAGGGCGGCGACGACGACGCGCTGGCGTTCAGCCTGTGGACCCACCACGACATCATCTGGGGGCCGGGCACGGCGGGGGAGCGGGTGGCGCTCACCGGCGAGCTGATCGACGTGGCCCGGCGCACCGCCGATCCGGAGCTGGCGCACTTCGCCGCCGCGCTGCACTGGGTGGCCATGATCGAGCAGGGCGATCCCCGCTACCTCGACGACTTCCACCACTACGCCGCCCAGGGCCGGCGCAGCGAGCAGCCGCATCTGACCATGTCCACCTCCATCGACGCGAGCATCATCGCGACCCTCGCGGGCCGCTTCGCCGAGGCCGAGTCGCTGCTGTCCGGCCTGCACATCGACAGCCGCCACGACCACTACCGGTTCATGCTGGTGCACCACCGCTGGGCCCTGATGGCGTTGCAGGGCAGGCTGGACGCGCAGTCGGAGGCGCTCCACGAGCTCAGGGGCACCAGCCATCCGTGCCTGCCGGTGCTGGAGGCGCTGACCGCCCTGCAGACGGGCGACCTCGACACCGCGTTGCGCCGCCTCGCCGACGGGGAGCCGCGCGACCGCATGGCCCGGCCGTTGTGGCTGCGCTTCCTGGCGGAGATCGCCGCCGCCACGCACGACCCGGAGCTGTGCGCCAGGGCGCGGGCCGAGCTGACGCCGCATCGGGGGGAGTGGGTGGTGTCGCTGTTCGGCTGGGACGTCAGCGGGCCCTACGACCTGTGGCTGGCCATGGTGGACGCGGCGGAGGAGCGCTGGGCGGAGGCCGTCGAGGGCTTCACCGCCGCCGCCCGCTCGGCCGACCAGATGCAGGCCCGCCCGTGGGCGGTCGTGGCCAGGGCCCACCTGGCCGACGCCCTCCTCGCCAGGGACGCCTCGGGCGACGCGGCCGCCGCGGAGTCGCTGCTGGAAGGGGTGCGGCGCGAGGCGGGGGAGCTGGGCATGCCCCAGGTCCTCGACTCAGTACGCCCCGCCCGCCCAGAGCCCGCCGCATGGCACCAAGACGGGCTCGGCCCGGGTCGCCCAGAGCCGGCCGCGTGGCACCCGGGCGGGCTCGGCTCAGTACACCCCGCCCGGCCTGAGCCGGCCTGGCACCTGGACGGACACGGCCCGACCGGCTCGACGCGGGACACGCCTGCGGGCGGCCGGGACGCACCCAGGGGCAGCGACAGCCCAGGCCCCGGCGCCGCCGCAGAAGCCGCCACTAGCAGAGGCACCAAGAGAGGCAGTGACGGCGGCGGTGACAAAGACGGTGGGCCAGGCGGGGACAAAGGCAGTGGGCCAGGCGGGGACAGAAACAGTGGGCGAGGCGGGGACGGAGACAGTGGGCGAGTTGGCGCATCGCGTGGGGAGTTCAGGCAGGAGGGTGCGGTCTGGGCGTTGGCGTTCGCGGGGCGGGTCGCCCACCTGCCCGACGCCAAAGGACTGCGCGACCTGCACACCCTGCTGAGCCGCCCCGGCGACGACGTGCCCGCCGTGTTGCTGCTCGACCCGGAAGGCGGCCCGCTCGTCGTGGCGGCGGCCCGGATGGGCGGTGACGAGGTGCTCGACGAGGAGGCCAAGAGCCGCTACCGCCGCCGACTGGCCATGCTGGACGAGGAGATCGACCGGGCCGCTGAGCTGGGGGACGACCGGCGGGCGGCCGAGTTCGACGAGGAGCGGGCGGCGTTGCTGGCGGAGTTGCGGGCCGCGGCGGGGCTCGGGGGCCGTACCCGCCGGCTGGGCGACGAGGCGGAGCGAGCTCGCAAGACCGTCACCGCCAGGATCCGCGACGTGCTGCGCAAGCTCGACCGAGCCCACCCGGAGCTGGCCGCCCACCTGCGCGCGTCAGTCTCGACCGGCGCCACCTGCCGCTACCAGCCAGACGACGCCAACCTCACCTGGCGCCTCTGACAGAGCACGCCGTCAATCCCAGTGGCCGGGCGGCCCGCCCCTTTCCTCGGCAGGAAAACGGCTTGGAGGTGCGCGTCCGGGTTGGTAGCGTTCCCGGAGCCGTGACAACGCTTGAGGAGGTGAGACCCATGAACGCTGCACGCACGTGGGTGCTCCCCCTCGCCGTCATGGCCGGGCGATTGCCGTAGAGGTCGCCGGGAGCGCCTCAACACCAAGGCACTCCCGAAAGGCAACAACCCATGCATTCTGTACGTTTCACCACGGAGACATCGTCGAACGGTGTCCTCGAACGCGACTTCACCGTGGGCGACATCCCCGGCGTGCTCTGGTCGCCCGCATCCGGCTCCGAGCAAGCCCCGCTGGTGCTGATGGGTCACGGTGGCGGCCAGCACAAGAAGACGCCGGCCCTGATGGCCCGCGCCCACGACGCTGCGACCACCTGGGGTTTCACCGTGGTCGCCATCGATGCGCCCGGACACGGCGACCGCCCGCGTACGGCGGAGGACGAGCAGGCCCGCGCCGACCTCAGGCAGGCTATGGCGGCGGGCGACACCGAGCACGTCGAGTCGATCACCGCCCGGTACGGCGCCGCGGTGGCGCAGCGTGCCGTGCCGGAATGGCAGGCGACCCTGGACGCACTCCAGCACCTGCCGGAGATCGGCACCGAGGCGCCGATCGGCTACGGCGGCGGCATCACGCTGGGCACCGGGATCGGGATACCGCTGACGGCGATCGAGCCCAGGATCACGGCCGCGATCTTCGGCGGCGGGTTCGTCGTGCACGAGGCCCTGATCGAGGCGGCGAGGCGCATCACCGTTCCGGTCCAGTTCCTGCTCCCGTGGGACGACGAGCACGTCGACCGCCAATCCGCTCTCGCGTTGTTCGACGCCTTCGCCTCGACGGAAAAGACATTGCACGCCAACCCTGGCGATCACCGCAACATCCGCTGGGTCGGGATCGACAACGAGTTCATGGCCCGGCATCTCGGCCGGGTAAGCACCTCACCAGCCTGACCCGACCCGACCGGTATCGGCGTCCGGCTCCGCACCGGACGCCGATACCGCTCCCGGACCCCGTCCTTCGGCGGGGCCGCAAGCTGGGGAAGACCGCGCTCGGAGCCACGACGCAGGCATTGAGCAAGGCGATAGCGTGAATCGCATGCCGCCGCCGGAGCCCACCTACAGCGCCGCCGACATTCGGGTGCTGGAGTTCGACCAGGTCGTGCGCACGCGACCGGGCATGTATTTCGGGGTGGGCAAGGAGGACCCGCGACTGGCCACCGAGGTGCTCTGCTGCGTTCTGGCTCATGGCCTTCATCCCGCGACGAGTGTCGCCCCAGCACACGCGCTACGGATCGAGGCCGAGGTCTCCGCTGACCTCGCCTTCTCGGTGGCAGATGATCACGCCGGCCCTCCGGCGGACGACGGTCTGCCCCACTTGGGCTACCACCGTTCTCTGCTCGGCCCGGACCGCTGGCTGAGCGCCGCCGCAGCCGCCATGAGCTCGCGAGCCATCGTCGAAATCTGGCGGGACGGCCAAGGCTTCCGCCAGGAGCTCAGCCACCTGCGGCCCCTCAACGCGCCCGAACCCTTCCAGGCCCCGGCAGGCAGCGGAACCCGGATCGCCTTCGAACTCGACCGCTCGTACTTCGGCCGGGAGGCCGCCATCGCAGCCGATCTGAGCTCGCTGGACGTGCACGGCCCCTACTGCGCCGAGGCTCGCGGATCGGGACGCGTCACCATCCGAGACCTCCGCAACGGCGAGCCAAGGGAGAGCAGGTACGACTGAGGGCGAGTTGCGTCGTTCGCGCCGGTCCCGGACACGCCGGAGGCCGCTCGTACAGAGTGCTGTCGCAGCGACCTACTTGCGGTTGTACAGGCGCATGGTGAGGGTGCCGAAGACGACGATGAGGATCGCCGACGACACCAGCACCCACGTGAGCTCCCCCACATCCGGCGTCCCCGCCATCAGCGACCGGACGGCCGCCACCAGCCGCGTGATCGGGTTGAGGTTGACGAACACCTGGAGCCAGCCGGGCATCGTCGAAGGCTCGACGTAGACGTTGCTCAGGAAGGTCAGCGGGAACAGCACCAGCATGCTGACCCCCATCACCGACTTCTCGCTGCGCATCAGCAGCCCGAACATCGTCCACACCCACGAGAACGCGAACGAGAACGCCAGCAGCAGCAGGATCCCGGCCACCACCCCCACGAGGCCGCCCTGGGGGCGGAAGCCGAGGAGGAGGCCCACCAGGAGGATGACCGTCGAGGCCATCGTGTAGCGCAGGATGTCGCCGAGCAGGTAGCCCACCATGGTCGATGGGCGCCAGATCGGCAGGGTGCGGAAACGGTCGAAGACGCCCTTCTCGATGTCCTTGTTCACCTCCAGGCCGGTGTACATGGTGATCATCACGACGCTCGTCACCATGATGCCCGGCAGCAGGTACTGCAGGTACTCGGTCGGCGAGCCGGCCAGGGCGCCGCCGAACAGGTAGGTGAACATCAGCGTCATCATGAGCGGAAAAGCCGTCACGTCGAACAGCTGCTCAGGCACGTGCTTGATCTTCAACATGGCGCGCCAGCCGAACGTGATGGACGCCGACCACGCGCTAGGTCGCGGCGGTCTCGCCGTCGGGGCCAGGACCGTGCTGAGCGCCTCGGCGGCGGGTACGTAGGCGGTGGCGTTCTCGGTGGTGGTGCTCATGCTGCCTCCTCAGTGGCGGGGTGGTCGGTGAGGGCGAGGAAGACCTCGTCCAGGCTGGGCTGGCCGAGTGAGAAGTCGTCGACGACGATGCCGGCCTCGGCCAGCCGGCCGAGCGCGCGCGAGGCCTGCTCGGCGGCGGCCGCGTCGCGACCGGCGCCGGTGATCCGGGCGGTCAGCGCCACCGGGTCCGACTCCAGGTAGACGGGCGCGTCCAGCGTCTCGGCGAGTACGCGCTCGGCCTGCGGCCTGGTGGCCGGGTCGCGCAGCCGTACGTGCACCGAGCCCGCGCCGACGGAGGACTTGAGCTCGCCCGGCGTGCCCTCGGCGATGAGCCTGCCGTGGTCGATGACCGCGATCCTCGCGGCGAGCCGGTCGGCCTCCTCCAGGTATTGGGTGGTGAGCAGCACCGTGGTGCCGTGGGCGACGACGATGCGCACGATGTCCCAGACCTGGTTGCGGCTGCGCGGGTCGAGCCCGGTGGTGGGCTCGTCGAGGAAGAGCAGGTCCGGGGTGTTGAGGATGCTGGCCGCGATGTCGATCCGCCGCCGCATCCCGCCCGAGTACGTCTTGACCTGCCGCCCCGCGGCCTCCGTCAGCCCGAACGCCTCCAGCAGCTGCGCCGCCCGCTCCCTGGCGGCCGGCTTGCGGTGGCCGAGGAGGCGGCCGAGCAGGATCAGGTTCTCGGCCCCGGTCATCTCCTCGTCCACGGAGGCGTACTGGCCGGTCAGGCTCACCCGGCTGCGTACGGCGTCGGCCTCGCGCACGACGTCGTGCCCGAACACGGTCGCCTCGCCGCCGTCGGGCCGCAGCAGCGTGGCCAGCATGCGCACGGCGGTGGTCTTGCCCGCGCCGTTGGGGCCGAGCACGCCGTACACGGCGCCGGCGGGCACGGCGAGGTCGAGGCCGTCCACGGCGCGGGTGTCGCCGAAGACCTTGACCAGGCCGGAGGTCTGTATCGCCAGATCTGGCATGGTGTTCCTTTCGAAGAGAGATCAGGAGACGTACGGCTGGGCGTGCCGGCCCGCGCGCAGCGTCCTGCCCCACCAGGTGAGCTGGTCGAGCAGGGCCGCGACCGCCCGCAGGCGGTCGTCGGTGTCGCGGGGCCTGCCCTGCTCGTCGAGGTCGTCGCCGAGCAGGTCGAGCCCTACCCAGTCGCGCACGGTCACGGTGTGCAGGGCGCCGAAGACGGTACGGAGCTGCTCGACCGCGTAATGGCCGGCCGAGCCCGAGCCGTAGGACACGAACCCGACCGGCTTGCCCTGCCACTCGTCATAGGCGAAGTCGATCGCCTGCTTGAGCGAGGCGGGGAAGCTCCGGTTGTACTCGGGGGTGACCACGACGAACGCGTCCGCGCCGCCGACGGACTCGGTGAAGCGCCGCATGGCGGGCGTCGCCTCCTGCGGGTAGCAGCCGGGGAAGGCGTAGCGGGCCAGGTCGAGCACCTCGATGGCGAGGTCCTCGCGGCGGGCGGCGCGCGCGGCGAACCACTCGCCGACCGTGTCGCAGACGCGGCCCGCCCGGGTGCTGCCGATGATCACCGCGACCTGTAGCGGGTTGTCGCCGATCGTCATGTCCGCCCTCCCGTCTCGCGCCTTCACCTCTTAGGCGCCAGACGGCCCGCTAGATCCGATCTAGCGGGTCAGGCGTCGAAGCCGGCCAGGGCCTGGCGGCAGGCTCGATGGGCGACCGCCAGGGCCTCCGCGTCGGAGCGCCCCTCGCCCAGGGTCACCGCGACCGCCCCGCTCACGGCCCCGATCGCCGCCCCCACCATCGCGTACGCCGTCGCCCGGTCGATCTCGCACGCGCTCGCCAGCGCGACGGCGAGCCGCTCCAGCCGGGTGTTCGAGCGGTCGATGGTGGCCTGGGGGGAGAAGATCGGCAGCTTGTACGCCTCGCCGACGAGCCCGACGGTGAGCCCCATCTCCCAGCTGTCCGCGAGCATCTCGTCGAACGCCCGGGCCAGGAGCGCGGCCGGTCGCTCACCGGGGTCGCGCGAGCCGATCACCCGGACGCCCGCGTCCACCCGCTGGACGCTGTTGTCGTAGAGCACGTCCGCCTTGTGCCGGAAGTAGGTGAAGAACGTCCGGGTGGAGACCCCGGCCGCCGCCGCGATCTGCTCGACCGTCGTCTCCTCGAAGCCCTGCTCGTCGAACAGCCGCCCGGCCGCGTCGATGAGCGCCTGCCGGGTCTGCTGCTTCTTCCGCTCCCGCAACGACATACGGAAACATTATTGCATCCAATGCATATTTACAGGTCTGCAAGTTTGACGTAGCGTCCGCCCCATGGAGCGGACGATCGCCGTGTCGGGTCTGGTCAAGCACTTCGGGCGGACCCGCGCGCTGGACGGGCTCGACCTGCACGTGGCGGCGGGGGAGATCCACGGTTTCCTCGGGCCCAACGGCGCCGGGAAGACGACCACGCTGCGCGTCCTGCTCGGCCTGTTGCGCGCCGACGCGGGCGA
The DNA here is from genome assembly GCF_005889725.1 of Nonomuraea zeae. GTDB lineage: Bacteria > Actinomycetota > Actinomycetes > Streptosporangiales > Streptosporangiaceae > Nonomuraea > Nonomuraea zeae. Next base: position 13,018 of record NZ_VCKX01000025.1, on the reverse strand, counting down.
GGTGCGGCTGCTGGGCGGGCATCCCTGGCGCGACGCCGTACGCCTGCACCGCCGCCTGGCGTACGTGCCCGGCGACGTCGCCCTGTGGGACGACCTGACCGGGGGCGAGACCATCGACCTGCTCGGCCGGGTGCACGGCCGCCTCGACCCGCGGCGCAGGGACGAGCTGATCGGCAGGTTCGAGCTGGACCCGGGCAAGAAGGTCCGCGTCTACTCCAAGGGCAACCGGCAGAAGGTGGCGCTGATCCCCGCGCTGGCCTCGGAGGCCGAGCTGCTGCTGCTGGACGAGCCGACCACGGGGCTCGACCCGCTCATGGAGGCCGAGTTCAGGCAGTGCCTGGGGGAGCGGCGCGGCCAGGGGGTCACGGTGCTGCTGTCCAGCCACATCCTGGCCGAGGTCGAGGCCCTGTGCGACCGGGTGAGCATCGTTCGCGAAGGGCGCATCGTCGAGTCGGGCACCCTGGCCGAGCTGCGCCACCTGACGTGGACCACGATCACCGCTCACCTCGAACGCCCGCCCGATGGGCTGGCGGGGGCGGACGGCGTACACGGTCTGGAGGTGCGCGGCACCCACGTGAGCCTCCGGGCGGACGCCGGGCGGGTCGGCGAGGTGCTCAACCGGCTGACCGCGTTCGGGCTGCGGGACATCACGGCGCAACCGGCGACGCTGGAGGAGCTGTTCCTGCGCCACTACCGGCAGGACGCGGAGCGGGCGGCGACCCGGTGACGGCCGGCCAGGAGCGATCCACATCTGGTGTGTTCAGCGGCACCCTGACGCTGGCCGGGCTCGTCGTCCGGCGGGATCGGTGGCTGCTCGCCGCCTGGGCCGCGGTGGCGGTGGCGGTGCCGCTGTTCAACGCGTACTCGCTGAGCGCGCTGCTCCCCACCCGCCAGGCCCGTGCCGACTTCGCCGTCGCCAGTGCCGCGAACCCCATCACCGCCGCCCTCCTCGGCCCCATCCACGACCTCTCCATCGAGGGCGTCGTCGCGTGGCGGTCGAGCCTGCAGAGCCTGCTCATCGCCGGGCTCGCCGGGCTGCTGTTCGCCGTCAGGCACACCCGCGCGGAGGAGGACGCGGGCCGCAGGGAGCTGATGGCGGCCGGCGCGATCGGCAGGCAGGCCCCCGTCACCGCCGCCCTCGCCGTGATCGCGGCCGTCAACGCCGCCGTCACCCTCCTGCTGACCGCCGCGCTGGCCCTCGGACCCGGCTACGACCTGGCCGGATCCCTGCTCTTCAGCCTGACGGCCGGGGCGGGCGGCCTGGTGTTCGCCGCGTGCGGCCTCGTGACGGCGCAGCTCGCCCAGAGCGCCGCCCTCGCGCGCAGCCTCGCCGTGGGGGTGCTGGTCGCCGGGGTGATGCCGGGCGTGGTGGTGCCGGACGACCGGATCGGGCTGCTCCCCGCGGGCTGGCCGCGCATCGCCGGTCCGTACGCGGAAGGCCGGTGGTGGGTGCCGCTCGTCCCGCTGGCGCTGACCGTCGCGCTCGTCCTGACCGCGTACGCGCTCTCCGCCCGCCGGGACATCGGCGCGGGCCTGCTGCCCGATCGCGGTGGCAGCACTGGACCGGTACGCGCGGGCCGGCTCCTGCGCGGCCCCGCGGCGCTGGCCTGGCGGTTGTCCGGCGGCCAGGTGGTGAGCTGGAGCCTCACCCTGGCCGTGATGTCGGTCGGAGTCGGCTGGGTGTCGGCCTCGTTCGACGCCCGGTTCGGGGACCTGCCGCTGGTGGGGGAGCTGCTGGGCAGGCTGGGCCGCGAGACGATGGGCGACGCCCTGATCGCGATCTTCACGTACGTCTTCTGCCTGGTCGTCGCCTGCCTGACCGTGGTGTGCGCGCTGCGGCCGTACACGGAGGAGAGCCGCGGGCGGGCCGCGCCGCTGCTGGCCGCGCCCACCGGCAGGACGCGCTGGCTGGCCGGGCACGCCGCGCTCGGGCTCGCGGCCCCCGCCGCCATGCTGCTGGCCGTCGGTCTCGGCACCGGGCTGGGCGCCGGCCGCCCGTGGGCGGTCCTCGCCCAGACGGGCACGACCCTGCTCTTCCTGCCCGCCGCCTGGTCCATCGCCGCTCTCACGATCGCCCTGTACGGCCTGCGCCCCCGCCTCGTGGTGCCCGCGAGCTGGACGGTGGTCGTCGCCTCGGTCGCGTTCGTGGCGCTGTGGGAGGCGAAGGTGATCGGCAGGGAGGTGTTCCTGCTGACGCCGTTCGGCTACGGCCATCCCACGATCTCACCCGGCCCGGTGGCTCCCGCGGCGTTCGCGCTGTCGGCGGCCGTGCTGCTGGTCGTCGGCGGGGTCGCGTTCCGGCGGCGGGACCTGATGGCTTGATGCGAGCAGGACCCGATCGCCTGGATCGTGGTCGTGCGCGGCGGGCAGGACGAGCGTGAAGACCGTGTTCCCCGGCGCGCTGGTCACCTCGACCCGGCCCTCGTGCGCCGCCACCACCGCCGAGACGATGGCCAGGCCGAGCCCGCTGCCCCCGGCCAGGCGCGAGCGCGAGCCGTCGCCCCGCGCGAACCTGCCGAACACGTGCGGCAGCACATGCCCGGGGATCCCCGGCCCGTCGTCGGCGACCCGGACGCTGACCTGCCCGGGGGCGAGCAGCACGGTCGTGGTGACGGTGGTGCCGGGCGGCGTGTGGGTGCGGGCGTTGGCCAGCAGGTTCGCCACGACCTGGTGCAGCCGGTCGGCGTCCCCCGAAACCAGGGCCGGCTGGTCGGGCAGGCTGATCAGCCAGCGGTGCCGGTGCGCGGCCGCGTTGGCGTCGCTGACCGCGTTCACCACGAGGGGGGACAGGTCCAGCTCCAGCCGTTCCAGCGGGCGGCCCGCATCCAGCCTGGCCAGCAGCAGCAGGTCCTCGACCAGCGTGGTCATCCGGCCGGCTTCCGAGCGGATGCGCCCGAGCGCGTGCGCCGTCTGCGGCCCGTGCCGCTCGCCGCCGCGCCCGCTCACCTCCGCGTAGCCGACGATGGAGGCCAGCGGGGTGCGCAGCTCGTGGCTGGCGTCCGCGATGAACTGCCGCAGCCTCGTCTCGCTCTCGTGCCGGACCGCGAAGGCCGTCTCCACGTGCCCGAGCATCCGGTTCAGCGCGCCGCCCACCTGGCCGACCTCCGTACGCGGGTCGGTGTCCACCTCCGGCACGCGGGTCAGCCGCACGGCGTCCCCGGTGGCGAGCGGCAGCTCGGACACCCTGGTCGCGGTGGCCGCCAGCCGGCCGAGCGGGCGTACGGCCCGGCGTACGAGCAGGGTGCAGGCGACGGCCGTCAGCGCGACGGCCGCCAGCGTCACCACGGCCTCCACCACGACGAGCCTGGTCAGCGTGGACCGGACCCCGGTGACGGGCAGCCCGGTGACCAGCAGGTCGCCGTCCGGCGCCCGGGTGCTGACCATCCGGTAGTCGCCCAGCGGGCCCAGCTCGACGGTGACGGGCGCGTTCGTGACGTGGACGAGCGAGGGCGGCGACGGGACCTCGCGCACGGAGCCGACATCGGTCAGCACGGCGGCCCGGCGTACCGCTCCCTGGCGGATCCGGGCGCCGAACGTGCCCTCCGACTGCCCGGGGAGCAGCAGGAACGACACCTCCCGCGCCTCGGGCGGCGCGCTGCCCGGCGGCAGCGCGCCGCTGGCCGAGCGGCGGGCGGCCGAGCTGACCTGGCTGTCGAGCCGGTCGATGAGGAAGTCGTTGAACAGCAGGGTCGTGGCGGTGGCGATGACGGCGGAGACGGTGGCGAGCAACGCGATCGAGGAGATCACGAGCTTCGTCTCCAGCGACATCGTCATCGTCATCGCGGAGCCCCCGGCTCGGGCCGCGCGGTCATCCGGCGGGTCTGAGCGTGTAGCCGACGCCGCGCACGGTGTGGATCATCGGCTTGCGGTGCGCGTCGATCTTGCGGCGCAGGTAGGAGATGTACAGCTCGACGACGTTGCTCTGGCCGCCGAAGTCGTAGGCCCACACCCGGTCGAGGATCTGCGTCTTGCTCAGCACCCGGCCGGGATTGTGCATGAGGAAGCGCAACAGCTCGAACTCGGTGGGCGTCAGCCTGATCTCCTTGCCGTCCCTGCTCACCTCGTGGGTCTCCTGGTCCATCACGAGATCGCCGACCACGAGCCCGGCGTCGGGCCGTGCCTGTGCCGCGCCCGAGCGGCGCAGCAGGCCGCGCAGCCGGATGACGACCTCCTCCAGGCTGAACGGCTTGGTGACGTAGTCGTCGGCGCCCGCGCGCAGGCCGGTGAGCCGGTCCTGGACCGAGTCCAGCGCGGTCAGGAACAGGATCGGCACCCCCGGCAGCACCGCCCGCAACCTGGGCAGGAGCTGGATCCCGTCCATGTCGGGCAACATGACGTCCAGGACGATGGCGTCGGGGCGGAAGCCGCGGGCCGCGCGGATGGCCTCCGTGCCGTTGTGCGCGCTGCGGACGTCCCAGTACTCCTGGCGCATGACCATGGACAGCAGCTCGGTCAGCGGAGGCTCGTCGTCCACGACGAGGATGTTGATGGAGCTGCCGTCCGGCCGGCGCACGGGCTCGGACCGGAAGCTCGGGCGGGTCGTGTGCATGTTCGTGACGATGACGTGCCTTGATGAGTGTTTGATGATGCCTGCGTATGAATCGGCTATGAGCAGCGGAAGGGCCCGGCCGAGGCCGGGCCCTTCCTATCCCTTTAAGACGCTGTCAGCGCTACCCAAGGGCATCCCCCTTCCCTTGAATCGCCTTTCAGAACAGCTTTCCGGACCAGACGTTGGCGGCGGACGCGTAGACGCTGTAGGTCTCGGCGTCGAAGTACGGCGAGCTGATGTAGTCCACGCGGTCGTTCTCGTCCTGGTCGTAGAAGGCGCTGGTGACGCCGTTCAGGTAGCCGAGCCGCTTGGCGCTGCTGTACTTCAGCAGCCACGGCCCGCCGTCGGCGCCGGCGGTCATGGAGCACTTGAGCCCGACGTGCTCCTCGATCTTCTTGGCGGCCGAGCCCACGGTCTTGGCCGTCGTCGTGCCGTAGCACCACTTCGGCGTGACGCCCGTGAACGGCTTGTTGCCGTCGGGCTGCGCGGCCTGCGGGTAGCCGAAGACGTAGTGCGCCTTCTTCAGCGGCTGGTTCCAGGCGATGCCCTGGCCGCCGACGTTGTCGCCCAGGCGGCCCGCGTCCGAGGCCTCGAGCACGTGGTAGGTGTTCGAGTCGCGGTCGTAGTAGCCGTGGTCGCCCTTGGTGGTGTCGGTGCCGGACTTGGCGCGGTCGGTGTCGTACTCGGACCTGGTCACGGTCGAGTCCTTGACCGTGACGCCGTTGTAGACCGAGACGAAGCCATAGTCGCGGTCGTAGTCCTCGTAGACGCTGTAGTCGTAGTGGACGAACGCCTGCTTGCCGACGTAGATGCCCCACGGGGTCTTGCCCTGGTAGTAGCCGGGCACGAAGACCCAGTTGTCCAGGAGCTGCTCGTCGTTGGAGGTGTCGTACACGCAGTGGCCGGCGGTGGCGACCACGTTGGCGTACTTGCCCTGGATGGACGAGGCGGAGCACCAGCGGTTCTTGCCCGCCGAGTCGACGAAGAAGACCTTGCCGATGGTCTTCGGCAGGTTCACGTTCTTCGACTTGGTGGTCGTCGTGGTGGTGCCGGTCGGCGCGACCGAGCCGGCCTTGGTGTCGGTGGAGGGCGTGCCCGTGGAGGTGAGCTTGTCGACGTCGGTGGTGTCCTCCTCGACGTAGGTGGCGGCCTTCAGGGCCGCGCCGTTGCTCTCCAGCCAGTAGGCGGCGATCCCCTTCGCGCTGGTGATGCTGACGCTCTCGGACGGCTTCACGTGTGGGGCCGCCTGCGCGGCGCCGGCCAGCGAGGCGCCGAGCAGCGCCGTGGCGGCCAGGCCGCCACCGAGGGGAACGAGGGTGTGCTTGATCTTCAAGGGGGTACTCCTTGGTCGTCGCGGGAACGCCATGAGCGTTCGGTGCGTCTATGAGGCAGGAAGCTATCCCTCTTGACCTTGGCTTTATGTCCCCTTTGTCCGGTATTAGCTGGCACACAGCGGGCCGTGATCGCGCCGTGATCCGGGGAAGATCATTTCGTCGTACGCGTTCTCCGAGGCCGGAATGGATCCTGAGAGCGCAGCCGATAAAACGCTGAGAATTACGTAAGAGAACCTATGTGTTGCAGATCACTCCGCTGCCACTGGTGCTCCTACCTGCACTTATCCAATACATAACCGCAAATCAGGCGGTTTTAAGATTCGGTCGGCAGAGTTCAGGTCAAGCGGATGACCTTCGGGGCCGAATTCAGAGGTTCGGCCAGGTCTGCCGCGGATTGGATGCTCTACTGATGCGCTTCGCCAAGCCTTTGACCGTGACCCTCGCCAGCGCGGCCCTCGTCGCCCTCCCCTTCGCGGGCTCCGCACTGGCCGATGGCGCCAGGCCGCAGCCGACGGCGACCGTGAAGGCCCCGCAGCCGACGCACTCGGCTCCCGCCAAGACCCAGGACCGGCCCGGCAAGGACGCCAGGCACCAGGAGGTTTCGCTCAAGGTGGCGGTCAACCCGAGCCGCGTGCGCGCGGGCTCCTCTTATGGCGTGACGATCGTCGTGAAGGGCTCCTCCACCGGTACGGCCACCGTGACGAGCCCCGAGGGCAAGAGCTACCGCGTCTCGCTCTCGGGCGGCCGGGCCACCAAGACCCTGTCCGTGCCCGCCAGGGCCAAGGCCGGCAGCAAGACCGTGAGCGTCAAGGTCGGCAACAAGGTCGCCACCGCTTCGTTCACCGTGGTGGCCGGCAAGGACCGGAAGCACGACGACCGTCGCCACGTCGCCAAGTAGGCAGTTAGGTAGGTGGGCCGGCGGGCGCCCTCCCCTTGCCCGTCTGAGCGGTGGGCCTGCTGATGCCCGCCCCTCACAACGGGCTTCGCCGGAGAGCGCTTCGCGCGCGAGCGCTCAGGCGCCCACATCGGGGCGCCTCCGGCGCACCCCACGCGCCTCCGGCGCACCCCACGCGCCTCCGGCGCTGTCGTGCACCCCCGGGCCTTTCGGCGCTATCGTGCACCTCCCGCGCCTTCGGCGCCAGCGCGGGCCCGCCCGTTGACCGGTTGGGTGGTGGGCCGTTCGATGCCCACCACCGACCGGCCCGCGATCCGCAACCTTGTGAACCTGAGTAGAAAGGGCCGGCCGGGTCCCTCCAGCGCCCTGGCCATCTGCGTTGCCCGGTCTCTCCGGCTTTGACCCTTGTTGCCAGGTACAGCATGGAGACTGGATCCGGGTTGACGCGGCCACCTGGTCACGCCGCGATGGCCCGCTCGACCTCGCTTCACAGCAGGATGCGGCCGATGCCCAATGTGGTGTCGATGGCCCTCGCGGCGGGATGCGGCCCATGGCGACGCGCCGTCAGCAGCCTCCAGTGCTGTGACCGGACAGGTCTGCCGGGTTGGGGACAAGCCCCGAAGAAGCGGGTACAGCACTCTCCATCGGGATGATCTTGGAGTCGATACGGTGACGTACTGCCGAAGCAGCGTCACTGAGGACACGTCCCCTGGCACCACCACCTCGGCGAGAAATCGTTCGACCACTCCCATTGGTGCTGACGTCGGCCGGACACAGGAACCTGGATGACGTGCGTCTCGTGTTTTCGGAGTTGGTGAGCAACGCTGCGGTGCACAGCCGCTCTGGCCGGCATGGCGGACTCGTCGCCTTGGAGGTGGCCGAGATCAGCGACAGGCTGTTGCGCATTGCGGTCACGGACGCGGGATCACGGACCTTCCCCCATTCCCGTCGGCCGAACAGCGAGGACGACCACGGCCGGGGGTTGCTGGTCGAGGCGGTCTCCGTCCGCTGGGGTGGGCGACGGGGCTCCATCGGAAGCACGGTGTGGGCCGAGGTGCTCACGCTGGAGGACTCGCCGTCCGCCGCTGCGCCGGAATCGTCGGTTGCCATGTTGGAGGCACGACAGGCCGACTGGGCTGGCACGCCGCATTCGGTGTGTCATTGTCCAACTGCACTGAACAGTCACTACCTGGACGCTCACTGGGCCCGAACGTAGGCGACCACTCCCAGACACGTGGAGGGCGGCACGCGGAGGTACCTCGACCAACACGTGCGCATGCGGCGACCTGGACGGTCCGAGGCCCGTGGTGGGGAGCTGGCGGGCAAATTCGGGCTGCAACGCCGTTCAGACCCCGAGAGACCTCCCTCGACCTTAAGGCCCGAAGGAATACGGAGCTGTAACGCTGACCCGCACCTGACCGGGCAGCCACAGGAAAGAGATGAACAAAATCCAACTCGGGCTGAACCGATCGGCGGTGAACGCGCATTTCACTAACGTAACAGGGTGAACGGAGGGAACAGGGATGCCGTACTTTAACCGCCTCATCGTTGAGACGGCCCGGATAGTGCGTCTGGCATTGCGAAGCTGGGCAGAAACGGGGCGGCTCTGCACGATGTTGATCGTCGCATCAGCGGTGGCCGCACTGATTCTGGCTGTCGTGTAAGCCGTGATGGGAGGGTGAGGAAGATGGCAATGCATCTCCCTCACCCGTCCTCAACTCTGTGTCACCTGTTAGCCCGATAATACCTGCGGAAGATGCTCGAGCTCGTCCAAGAGTTTCACCTGCGTCTCGCGAAACTGCTCCCAGGCATAACTGGCATGATCGAAACGCCAATTTCGGCAGGCCCTTTGCTGAATCATTCTACGGGGGGCGGACTGTAGGCATTCCCCCCTCGCGATGGAACGCATCAGTTGGCGGTCGAGAACGCTAACAAACGATCCGGCGTCTAACTGTGCGATGTTGCCTGCGCTCCACAGTTTCATGATGTCCGTCACAATCAACTCTGGAACCACGGCCATGCTGGCGACATCTTCGAAGCTCAGAGGGACATAGGCTCGGCTGGCCGGCCTGCTGTCCGAAGATATGTGCTGCCCATACCGCTCGACGATAGTGAGTATGATGCATGCCAAGCGCTGTGCCCCTGGCTTTCCCAGGCTCAACTCGAAATTTCTGGAATCCTTGAGTCGCTGGTTCGCTATGTTCTCGAGTTCCTTGACGACGTAGGGGTTCGCCATGAGCAGAGCGTTGAACAGATCTGCGTGAATCACTAACGCCGACAAATCTTGCAGGACCACGGCGGTGGTTGATCGTGGGGTTCCGCACAGCGCCCCGACCTCTCCGACGATGTCGCCTCGCCCGCGCAGGGCCACCGTGACCTCGTATTTCTCGCACTGCGGCTGAGAGAACACCTTGACCCATCCGGACAGGATGATGTAGGTGCAAGAGGACTCATCGCCCGCCTGGAAAAGGTTCTCGCCCTCCCGAATATGACGTACCTCTCCTAGAGCAAGCAACTCGGACTTGGTGACCTCATCCAGGCGTTGCCAGAAGCTGCCGCGCACAAGCGGGGCGGGCGTTCCTCCCGGAGTGTTGACGGCCGAGATGTCACCGGGTTCGCCAATGCGGTACACCGTGATCGTACGTGCGACGCGGCGCAGGTGTGCGCGATCGATTGCCTTGGCGATCTCATCTTCGACGTCTTCATCCAGCTCGATGTCAAAATCATCGCTCCCGACCAGGCGTGAGAAGAGCTTCTTGCGATTTTCGCCGTCGGAAATCGGGTAGGAATCCCAGTAGTCGCGGATGCTCATTTGGATCACTTACCTTCTGGCAGAGGGAGAGGCATTCTTTCTGTGATGTTCATCGGAAGGTTCTGGCCAGCACGTTGCGTGCTTCGTGCAACGTAGATTTCACTGTGCCGTTGCGGACGCCCAGTTGTCGCGCGATCGCTTCAATTGAATAGTCAGCAAAATAGTGTAGGTATATCATGTGCAACTGTCGAGAGGTCAGCTTGTGTAGCTCCCGTGTCACATCCAACCTGTCGCAAATAGTGCTTTCCGAGCTCTGGGTGGACGTAAAACTCTGGGCTTGTTCCAGTTTTGCAACAACCTTATTGCTTTGCAATTCCTTGCGGATGATCCCCCAGAACACCTTTTTAGCAGTTGTCATGATCCAAGCATCGGGATTCGGATGATCTTTGACTCTGTCCCACTTCTTGGTGAGCACTACGAACACCTCCTGATACACATCGTCCGCTACGGTGGGGTCAGGCCACTTGGCGCGGACATAAGCGGTGATCTTCGGTTTCATCCGCTCGGCCAGCTCCATCGCTCCCGACCAGTCGCTGCCGAGTGGCGAATATGGCTCCACTGCCATTTGATGCTTCACCAACGCCTTCAGATGGTTAGGGGGAGGGGGTGAGCCTCCGGCGAATACGACTGTCTGAGAGCTCCGAGGTGGCAAGCGGCAGGCCGGCCGATGGTATGGAGTGCGGCGGTGTCGACCTGACTGGTGCTCGTGGTCGACGAGGACGAATCGGCTTGGTCCTGTCGGCGCATGTCCCCGATGTTGGCGCTCGACTTGTATTGCACGATGTGGAGGCCAGGGTTCAGAGCATTCTTCATGATTTTTTACGCTACGGGAGGCATATCGGCGCAGATCGCCCGTAGACGCTTCAATACGTAAGGGTGAAGCAGTGAGTTCGCAGGTCAGGCCTGGTCTCGAACATGATCTTGTTTCAGTTCCGATTGGTCACGTCAGGCTTGCGACTGCGCGTACGTCTACCTCTTTGAGAGAGGGCAGCTTCGCTGTCGCACTAGTGACCCCGAGCGTCCGTACGTCAGCTTCGGTCCGGGAACGCCTTGCCTAGATGATCAATTCCAGGGGATGTCTGCGGAGGGTGTGGGGTGCGCGGCGGCCGAAGCCACCGCGAGACGGTCAGGCGGCAGGCTGCCGGCCCTGGTTGTCGAGGTGGCAGCGGGCGAAGCGGGCGGTCAGGCGTCAGGGGTGACTTCGGGGTGCGTGAACCGCACGGGCTTGCCCAGCGACCGGGCGTAGGCGATTTCGGCTCGGGTGCTGTCTCCGATGTAGTCGCCGACTACGAGCACCTCATCAGCGAGCCGGATCTTCGCCCGGTGCAGATCGTCCAGGCGAACCTTCAGCGCCTCGGCCTCGACAGGATCTGACCAAAGTTCGTGCGGCGACTTCATGTCACAGCCCGGTTTGACGACAATCTTTCCGGCTTTGGTCTCCCGCAGATCGGCCTCGGTCATCTCGGTCATGAAGCGGGTGGAGCCGCAGATCACGACGATACGCGGAAGGCTCAGCTGCTTCTTCGCGTCGGCGAGCCTCTCCTCCGGGGTGAGCACCTGCGGGTATGACACTGGTTCCTCCTGGTGATGTGGTCCAAGGGGTGCCTGCGGAGACGAGAACAAGGGCGTCCAAGATCGTTTTGTGACGAACGACGTGGACACCCTCGCGACAGCACTCTATGCAACGACCGACGACATCCTGAAGGAGCATCCTGGGCTGGCCCCAGCAGCCCGGCTACGACAAGCGGCCGCGCAAGGCCGCCGGTCTGATGCGAAGCGTCAATCGGATCCTGACCGCCACCACCTCGGGGTGGAGCGACGACGTATGGGTCGTGGACTCCACCCGGGTGGAATGCGGCCGCTCCCGCGAGACCCTCCTCGACCTCCTGACCGCCGAACGCGAGCTTGCGAGAGCGCCCCCGACAGACTCTCTTCGGCGACAAGAACTACTTCGGCCGTGGTTTCGAACGCGAACTGTCTGAGCATGAGAGTCCGGTTGCTGCGGCCTGCCCGTAACGGTGAACGGGAACGGCCTGGTGCCGCTCTGTTCAAGCCGCTGAGGCAGGTCATCGAATCAACGAGACCTTCAAGGGGGCAGCTTGACCTCGAACGGCACCGAGGGCGCACACCCGGAGGTGTCATAGCCCGCGTCAGCAACGCATCCTCGCGCTGACCGCCGTGATCTGGCACAACGACGCGACCGGACAGACCGTCCTACGCTCACTGATCGCCTACGATCACTGGCCCCTTGGAATAGCTCATCTAGAGGCGCGAGGGTAGCCGCAGAGGTAGCGGCTTCGGGTGGAGTCCGTGACGGTCCTCCAGCCGGTCGTGTCCCCGGAGGCACGAAGGCGGGTGCATCACCAGAGACCGTGTCCATGCTCGCCGGGTTCGAGGCCAGCACCCTCTCATGTGTCTGGCCGTGGCCGTCCGGCGGAGCGTGGCCGCTCGATGAAAGGTCGAGCTGGGGGCCTGCTCGATGGAAGTTCGTGCGAGAGGCCCTGCTCGATCCGAGAGCGTGCGAGAGGTGCGCTCAGGGAGCGATCGGCAGTTGCCGCTTGTGCTCGGTGAGCCGGTAGCGGCGGACGATGGCCGTGAAGGCGGCCTCGTCGACCGGCTTGCCTTCCAGGAGGTCGTCGATGTCGTCGTAGGTGACGCCGAGCGCCTCCTCGTCGGGCTTGCCCGGGTTCAGGGACTCCAGGTCTGCGGTCGGAGTCTTCAGGACCAGCGCGGTCGGCGCGCCCAGCGCCTGCGCCATGGCGCGTACGCGGCGCTTGGTGAGGCCGGTGAGCGGGGTCACGTCGGCCGCGCCGTCGCCGAACTTGGTGAAGAAGCCGGAGACCGCTTCGGCGGCGTGGTCGGTGCCCACCACCAGCCCCTCATGCGCGCCCGCCACCGCGAACTGGGCGATCATGCGCTGCCTGGCCTTGATGTTGCCGTGCACGAAGTCCTGCTGGTGCGCGTCGCGGAAGACCATGCCACCGGCCAGCAGCGCCGCCAGTGCGGCGTCGCTGGCGGACTTCACGTCGACGGTCAGGATCTGGTCGGGGCGGATGAACTCCAGCGCCAGCTGCGCGTCCCGCTCGTCGGCCTGGGTGCCGTACGGGAGCCGCATCGCGTAGAAAGTCGAGTCCCGCCCGGTGGCACGGACCCGCTCGACCGCGAGCTGGCACAGGCGGCCCGCCGTCATGGAGTCCACGCCGCCGCTGATGCCCAGCACCAGCGAGCGCAGGCCCGTGGAGGTCAGCTGGCCGGCGAGGAAGGCCACCCGGCGCTCGATCTCCTGCTCGGCGTCGAAGGACGCGCTCACCTGGAGATCCCGGGCGATCTCCTGCTGCAGGGAAGTGGACGCCAGGTCGGTCACGGTTGCTCCCTGTCTCGTATACACATCTCCGAGCCCACGAGACCCTAAGACATCTCGTATGCCG
>NZ_VCKX01000259.1 GCF_005889725.1 Nonomuraea zeae | reverse complement strand
AGATGTGGTATAAGAGACAGGCCCAGGAAGGCGCCTGATCACGCCAGGCCCGGCTGCTCCGGCCGGAGCGCCTGCGCCGCCCCTTGGCGATGGCTTTTCGGCGCCGGGTTTGACGTAGCACAGTGCGGTGCGGGGATTCTTGTGCCGGGTCTTGCCCATGATGAGCTGCAGCGGGACTTGGGCGTCGCCGAGGTGGGTGGCCGCCGAGTGGCGCAGCTGGTGCAGGTCGAGCCCGGCGTACTTTTCCAGCAGGACGCGGGCGCGGTCGTAGCCGAGGCGGGCGCGGCCGGTGTGCGGGCAGATGTCGCCGTCGGCCGGGCGGCGGGCCGGGACCGGGCGCCGTTAGGACAGAAACAGCGGACCGTGCGTGCGTGTGCTGCCGTCGGGCAGGCGGAGCAGGAGGTGGGCGGTGCCGCTGTCCCAGTACACCCATTCGACGGCGCCGCCCTTGGAGCGGACGGGGGCGCGGTTGCGGATCCAGGTCGCCGGCGCGCTTGTTGCCCACAGGTCGGCGAGCGCGGTGCCGATCTCGGCGTCGGTCACCCCGGTCAGCGGGCGGTCGCGGCCGAGTCGGTCGATGGTACGGTCGACGGCCGAGGCGTAGGCGCGGTGGGTGGTGGCGTTGGCCATGCGCGAGGCGGACAGCCATGACCGCTCATGCACGTGATAACCACGTACATGTAGCTTGGACCTGGCTTCAGGCCGGTCCGACGCCACCTGGATCCCGATCGTGTCGCTGCTCGCTCACGCGAGCTCGTGACCGCGTCCGAGGTAGGCCAGTCCCACGTCTCGTAGCACGGATGCTCGGCCGCAAGGCCGCCGACCTTCGCGACGGTCTAACGGCCCCCAGCATCGCTGGGGGCCGTTAGACGCATTCGAAGAGCGGAAGGTCAGACGCCGAACGCCGCCGGGTAGCGGATGACGCCGCTCGGGACCGGCTGTTCAGGGTTGAGAGCGAGCGCCATCATGTACTTGTCCTCGACGTCGAAGGGCGGGCGGATGCCGAATCCGGAGGCCGGGGTGAAGCCGAAGCGCGGGTAGTACTCGGCGTGGCCGAGCACGAGCACCAGGTTCTCGCCCTGCTCGCGGGCGGCTTGCAGAGCGGCGCGGATGGCGGCGGAACCCGCGCCTCGCCGCTGATGGTCGGGCTTGACGGCGCACGGGCCCAAGGTGAGAGCGGGTGAGTCGCCGACGTGGCAGCGGGTGAGCAGCGCGTATCCGGCGAGCTCGCCGCCCGGGGCCTCGGCCAGCCAGGACAGGCCGGCCAGCCACGCCTGCGGGTCGGCCCGCAGCGCTTCGATGAGGTCGGCCTCGAGCGGGGTGGGGAAGGCGGCAAGGTTGATGTCGCGGATGATGGCGACATCGCCGGCGCTCTCGGGACGGGTGGTGAGGGAAGAGGTCATGATCGGGTTCGTCTCCTTGTCCTGCGGATGCAGGACATAGCCGGTGTACTGGTAGTCCGCGCCGTGCTCGCGGCGCATGGTGATCTCTTGCAGGGTGGCCGCGACCGCCTCGCGCATCCCGGGTACGACCAGGTCGGCCGCATGGGCGCGCTGTGACAGCGGCGTGTGGTACTCCTCGAACCAGTCGCGGTCGGCGAGTGTATGCCGGGCGGCGACGGCGTACCCTGCGGCGTGCGCCGTGGCGATGTTGTGCTCTCGTGTGCGTAACGGATACGCCTGATCCCAGAACGCGCGGGATTCGGCGGATGGGGAGTCGGTGCTCCATTCGCATTCGGTGACGACCAGCCGGCCGCCTGGGGCGAGCAGCCGCCGCCAGGAGCGCAGCGCGGTGTCGAAGCCGATGAAGTACGCGGATCCTTCGGCCCAGATCAGGTCGAAGCTCTCGTCCGGGAAGGGCAGATCCGTCATCGACACTCGTACGGTGTGGACGACGAGGCCGCGGTCGGCGGCGGTTCGCGCCAATTCGTCGAGGTACGGCTGATGCAGGTCGGCCACGGTGACCTCGGCGCCGGCCTGGGCCAGCACCAGAGAGGAGCGGCCCGGCCCGCAGCCGATGTCCGGCACGCGCGGGCGCGGCGCCGGCGGCCCGGCCAGGGACAGCAGGTGGCGGATGGACGCGTCGGAGCCGGGGCCTTGACGTGCCAGGTTGCCGTGCAGGGTGAAGAACGCCGCCACAGTGGGGTCGCTGATCAGGTCGTGCGGGCTTTCGGGCATGGTGGTGCGGGCTTCTGGTGGATGATGAGCGGTCGGGGAGGTCGGTGGGATGCGGCCGGTCATGGCTGCTGGTCCCGGAACTTGTAGGTGGCGCGCAGGTGACTGGTGATGGCCTTCTGCTGGTTGACACGCTTTTCGCGCAGCCGGGCATCGGTACGTGAGGCCGCCCAGGCGTTCTCCCGTTGCAGCTTGTGGTAGCTGCGCAGGCGACGTTCCGGCAGTTCACCCGCCTGGATGGCGGCCTGCACCGCACATCCTGGCTCGGTGTCGTGGGAGCAGTCGCCGAAGCGGCAATACGCGGCGAGTTCTTCGATCTCGGCGAAGACCTGCTCCAGTCCGTCGGCGGCGTCGTGCAGGCTGATCCCGCGCAGGCCGGGCGTGTCGATGAGGACCCCGCCGCCGGGCAGGGGGAGCAGCTCGCGGCGGACGGTGGTGTGGCGGCCCTTGCCGTCCTGCTCTCGTACCGTGCCGGTGGCCAGCAGTTCCTCGCCGAGCAGCGTGTTGCCGAGGGTGGACTTGCCCGCGCCCGAGGGGCCGAGCAGCACGGTGGTGCCGTGTACCAGCGCGGCCAGCACGTCGATGTTGTGACCGGTGGCGACGCTGGTGACCAGGACGTCCACGCCGGGTGCCAGCGCTTCGGCCTCGGCGTGGACGGCCTCGGGATCGTGGGCCAGGTCCGCCTTGGTCAAGACGATCAGCGGCTGTGCTCCGCTCTCCCAGGCCAGGGCGAGCAGCCGCTCCAGTTTGGCCGCATCCAGGGACGTGGCCAGGGACAGGGCGATGACGACCGTGTCGACGTTGGCGGCGAGCACCTGTCCGTGGGAGGACCTGGACGCCGACGAGCGCACGATCGCGCTGTGCCGCGGCAGCAACGCCACCAGGTGCGGTTCGGCGCCCGGGCGCAGCGCGGCCCAGTCGCCGGTGCAGGGCGTCAGGAGCGGTTCGGGCGGGTGCGGCGCGGCGAACGTGGCCCGCATCGGGCCCGACGTGGTGATCGCCGTGCACAGGCCGCGATCGACCCGGGAGATCCGGGCCGGCACGAGGCCCGCTTCATAGTGCTCGGTGAAGGTTTGGTCGAGTGCGCCGGTCCACCCATACCGGGACAGGCCGGATGGATCGGTGTACGTGTATGGCAACGTGAGAGACCCTTGCGGAGAAGGGGCCCCGACGAGACGCGGACATCACCCCGCCTGGCGAACCCGATGGCTCAAGGCTTGGGGGAAGAAGTAGGTCAGACCGGGGCCCGGGACGTGAGGTTGGTCCGGGCGCTGCGCATAGCAGCGGTCTTCACCGCGGTCATCAAACCTCACCTCCCTCCCACGCCGATCCGATACTGAACGAACGGCAGCCTAGCACCCCGACCAGGGTCAGTTGTACCGCTGCCGTTGCCGCTCTTGTCCGCCGACGCCTCCCACCAGTAATTAGACACCTCCGACCACCAACTACGTGGAACTGGACGATCGGGTGTAGGCCGAGCACGTGGCCTAGGCGTGCCGCGGCCTCACGCCCGTAGAAGGTAGTCGCCGGCGAAGATCGTACGCACGACCCGGCCGAGTTCCTCCAGGGCCAGGTAGACCGGATGTTTGGGGCCGTTGCCCTTCATGAAAAAGGCGCAGCACCTGCTCGGTCTCGGCCGTCCGCAGCCGCAGCGCCGTCGCGTACTTGATCATCTGGTCGTAGTCGCGGGTGATGAGGTCCCAGTCGATCGGCCGCTTCTTGAGAATCTTGTCCACAGAAAGGGGGGGCGTGTCGGCAGCGGCCGGCACGCCCATGGTGTGCGGGGTCAGCAGCTGGTGGCGGTGTCGCCGCCACAAGTCCCAGAAGAAGACCGTGCCCTCGGCGAAGGACGCCCGGGCGTACCGTGATCCTGCGTATTCCTGGGAGGGTCGGCCGGATCGAGATTCCTACGTCGCAGGCCAGGCGGCCGGCCTGAATACTGGATGCCGCCGATGTCATAGCGTTCAGGCCAGAAGGCGGCATCGGCTTTTTCTCTAGCGGGTGCCTGGAGTTGGGGCAGGGTGAAAGGTTAATCTTTCTAAACCCAGCAGCTTTACAATGTAGATCACTAAGCGGCCGAGACCCAGCACCGCCGCCATCATCACCCGCACCCGCCCCGGCGCGGTCAGCAGGTCCGTCCTGGCGCAGCAGATCGCTGGTACTTTCGTTGCAGCCGCGC
The DNA here is from genome assembly GCF_005889725.1 of Nonomuraea zeae. Classification (GTDB taxonomy): domain Bacteria; phylum Actinomycetota; class Actinomycetes; order Streptosporangiales; family Streptosporangiaceae; genus Nonomuraea; species Nonomuraea zeae. The sequence goes on along the minus strand of NZ_VCKX01000259.1, from coordinate 12,993 downwards.
CGCCACGGGCCAGGGCTGAAGCCGTTCTCGGCTGGTGGACCCAGCGCAGGCATGGTCCGGCTGGGGGCCCGCCGGTGCAAATCACAAGCGCGACCCCCGATGATCGTCGGTTGTCAAAGCCAGTCGATCAAGAACAGGGCCCGTGTTCGCGTGCCATCGATCCCCGATCGACGCGCTCGCCCGACGCTTGGAGCACGTCACCGCCGCCGACCCGCCGACCGACATGCTCGATCTTCCCACCTCTGGCTGGCCGAAGTCCTGGATGCGGTGTTTGACCCGCGATGCGGCTACCGGCTCGGCCCGTTGCTGGCATTATCCCTGCTCACCGTACTCCGCGGAGCAGCTTGCCTGACAAAGATCGCCCAGACGCGTAAAGCGAATGATCGGACCCGGTCACCCGGACCGCTCCTCCAGCCGGTAGTACACCGTGAGGCGGGACGGATTTGGAGGACGCATGGCGGATGGGTTCGCCGAATATGTCGGGCAACGACACGAGCGGTTATGCCGTACGGCGTACCTGCTGACCCGAGACTGGCAGACGGCCGAGGACCTGGTGCAGACAGCGCTGGTCAAGGCCTGGACGGTGTGGCTCAGGATCGAGGCCGACCCCGACCCGTACGTGTACCGGATCCTCGTCAACACCCACGCCTCCTGGTGGAGGCGGCACTGGCGGGGCGAGGTGCCGACCGAGGCGCTACCAGAGGACCCCACCGGTCTGGACTTCGAGACCGGCGTCGCACGGCGCTCGGCCCTCTGGGCGGCGGTCGGTGGCCTGCCGGCCCGGCAACGCGCGGCGCTCGTCCTGCGCTACTTCGACGATCTGACCCCGCAGCAAGTGGCCGACGCGCTTGGATGCTCGGTCGACAGTGTGAAGAAACAGCTGAGCAGAGCATTGGCGCGGCTTCGCGTGGATCCCGCACTACACGACCTGGAGCTGGAGGCGCTTCGATGACTCAGTACACCGAGGACGACCTGCGCGCGATGTTCGCCCAGAACAGCGTCCGAGAGGCTGGACTGCCTCCCCGGGTGAGCGAGATCAAGCGGCAGGGAGCCAGGACGCGCGTTCGCCGGCGGGCGGCGGCAGGGGCGGCGTTGGCGGGGGCCGCCGCAACGGTCGTGGCCCTGGCCGGAGTCGTGCTGCCAGGGCTCGACGGGAACCCCGGCGAACCAGCCACGGACGTCACGGCGTACTTCCTGACGGGAGTCGAACTGCCGCGGACCATGGAGAGCACGTACGGGCCGGTGTCGTTGATCTTCGGTCAGACCTACCACTCCGTGGGAGAGAAGGTACGGATCACGTTCCGGCCGACCAGCGTTCACACGGGGTTCGCGATCCGCTGCGCCGACCTGAAGGCGTGGGTCCTGGTCCGGGACGCGAAGGGCACGTGGAATGATCTCACCCCATGCGTACGGCTGGGCCGAGGTCTCCAAGTTCAGTACGACCAGAGTTCCGCGACGCCAGACTGGCTGCGGGCCCCGCAAAACCTGGAGGTCTGGGTCTTCCCCGCCGACGCGCCGATCGGATCGGCCGGGCTGGCTGACAAGTGTCCCCTCGCCGACCGACGAGCGGGGAGATGCGACGGACCATGGGATCGAGAGGCGATCATCGCGATGCCAGAGCGTCTGGCGGCCCAGACTGGCCCTCAACGGGGCCTCTGGTCGATCGGCATCTACGACGAGGAGCCGCGCCCCGGCTCCTAGGAGCTGGCGGGCTGCCAGGTGATCAAGGGGGACGTGGCGGCAGGGTCAACCGCCTCGCCCTCGACATGGGCGGGCCACGCGGCATCCTCGACCGAACCAGCTAAAAGGCCCTTATCACCAGGGTCGACGCGTTCTCAGCTGGTCGGGGGTCTGCAGGCATGACGTGGCTGGGTGCTTGAGGGGGCCCCGGGCGTGAATGACAAACGTGTCCCCCGATGATCATCGGTTGTCCACGCCAGGATCAAGAACGGGGGCTGCGTTCCGTGCCATCACCCCGATCGATGTGCTCGCCCGACACTTGGAGCACGTCACCGTCACTGACCCGCCGACCACCCTGCTCGATCTGCCCACCCTGGCCAAGGTCCCGGACACGTTGCCCGACCCGCGCAGTCGCCGGGGGCGTCGCTACAGGCTCGATTGGTCAGCAGATCGAAGCAGCTCTTACGGCGAGAGATTCCCGCCGGAGCCAGCGGAGTCTGTCAATCTGTCCTGACGAACGTATCTCGATGCGATTTGCTGCGTGGCAGTTCGACTTCACCTGGTCGTTGTTCGATTACCACTTGGACCGCCTGCAACCTGCGGACTTTTCTGTGGGAACCCGCCACTCTTTGCTGGACTGTGCGCCCTGGCGCCACCGCAACATGGGTGCCCGACTGGGCGGAGACCGAACCGGTTCCCACCATCGGCTGGTTGAGCTGGCACATCGGTTGGTGGTGGAGTGTGACCATCGATCACGCTCAGGGACGCAAACCTCGGGACAGGATCGAGATCACCTGGCCGGGTGATGGAACGAGCGCCGTCGCATGGTTGCGTGATCTCCGCACCACTCGGCTGACCGAGCTGGATCGCCTCACCGACGCCGACCTGGACGCCCCGGCGCCCCCCTCCCCTGGCCACAGGGCTCTGAGCACACCGTCGCCCACGTGATCGCCTGGGTCAACTCCGAGCTGAGCAGGCGCCCCGCTCTCGTCGACCGGACGGTCGGGCGTCATCCTTTGGGACGGCGCCGTCGCGACCTCCGGAGGACCCGGCCGAGACCCGGTGACGATGTGCGGGGCACCCTCGCGGCAGCATATTGGGCCAGGTGAACACCTCTCCCCCACGAAACCGGCCCACAATCGTGCCGACCTTGATCGTCGCCGTCTGGTCGGTGAGCTATCTGCCCTTCAGCGTGCTCTGGGCTCTCGGCGGGCCCGCATATCCCTTCGACGCCAGCCGTACGGGCGCGGGCAACACCCTGCTCGACCCTCTTCCAGCGGCAGCCGGCGGGGCTGTGCTCGCGGTGGCGGCACTGGTGGCCGGCGTCGTCGCCGTGCTCGCCGGCAGAGGTCCGCTCAACCGGGCCCCCGCCGTCGTGGCCGTCGCGGTCGGTGCCGGCCTGGCGGTGCTCCTGCCTGACGTGCGCATCATGATGACCGCTGGGTATCTGCCGGTGATGCTGGTCGCCGCGCTCGCCGGCCAGGCCGAGTTCTCGATGATCGCGACCATGCTCACGTGGCCGAGCGTCAACCTGCTCATCCTGATGGCGGTCGGCGTCAGCCTGATGCTCCTGGGGACGCGCGCGCTGATCGCAGGGGGCGGGCGACCTGGTAGCGGCGCCGGCGCGCTACGGGTCGGGCAGTACGCGACCGCCGTCGCGGTCGCCGTCCCCGTCGTCTACGCCGTCACCCGCTTCGGCTGGCTGCTGGGCGTGCCTGTCGGGATCAGCGACCAGTTTCTGGCCTACATCGCCGAGATCACCCCGATCGGCGCCGGCCTCAGCACGCTCGGTCTCATCGGTGCGGTCCTGACCGTTGGCTTGGTCCGGCCGTGGGGCGAGATCTGGCCGCGCTGGGCACCGTTCCTGCGCGGGCGTCCGATTCCGGCGAGGCTCCCGGCCTACTCGGCTCTGGCCGTCTCCCTCCCCATCACTTCCGCCGGACTGATGTACGTCCGCAAGAAGCTCACCGGCGAGCAGGTCGGCCCTGCGGGGGCGAACACCGAACTGGGGGCCTGGCTGCCAGAGATGTTGTGGCCGCTGTGGGGTGCGGCTCTGGCTGTGGCCGCGCTGTCGTACCTGTCCCGCCGCCGGCACCTCGTTCACGCACGCCGACCATAATGGTGAGCGTGCGAGAGTCCCCATCATCTTCCGATGCCGCGGTGGACTCGTTTCTCGACCGGCATCAGGTGAGCACCGATGCCCTGCTCGCGGTCCTGCTCTTCCTGCCGCTCGGCCTGGTCTCGTTGAGCCTGCTCCGGGCCTCGGACAGCCCTCTGCCGCTCCGCCTGCTCGCGGGTCTCGGCCTGCTGGTGCTGCACGGGTGCGTCGTTCCGCGTCGGCTGCGCCCGCTGGTGGCGTACGGCCTGGCCACCGCGGCGATGCTGCTGCTGGTGGCACTACCGCCTCTGCATGACCCGGGCGGCGCCTACTATCCGGCGGTGCTGCTGCCGAGCACGCTGGTCTTCGGGCTGCTGCTCTACACGGCCTCCGGCCGGCTGGACCTGCTGCCCAGCCTGGCCTGTCTGGGTGTCGCCCTGACGGGTGTGGCCCTGGTCCTGGCGCGTCTGTGGAATCCGGCCTCATGGGGCGGCTCGTCGGGCTCCTACGAGCTGGCCGCGTGGCGGATCGGACTGTCGGTCGGCCTGGTCGCCGCAGCGGCATGCCTGTGGTCGCTGGGCCGCCTCAGCCGGATCCGGGTGTTGTTCCTGTCCGAGCTCAGAGCGAAGGCCGAGCGCGCAGAGGCCGACCGTGCGCGGGAGCGGCAGGAGGCGGCGCGGGCCGAGCGCGACCGCATCAGCCGCGAGATGCACGACGTGGTGTCCCACTCGCTCGCCGTCATGGTCAGCCAGGCGGAGGGTGGCAGGCTGTCCGACCTCGGCTCGCCCGGGGCGGATGTGTTCGCCACCATCGCCGGGGTCGGGCGCGAGGCCCTGCGCGACATGCGCGGGCTCCTGGGCGTGCTACGCGCCGACGGCGGCACCACTCCGCAACCGGGCCTCGGCGATCTCTCCGACCTGCTCAACCAGGTACGCGACACAGGCGTCCGGCTCGCCGTACGGGAGGTCGGGGACGCCCGGCCGCTGCGCCCCGCCGTCGACCTGACCGCCTATCGTGTCATCCAAGAGGGACTGACCAACGTGATCAAACACGCGGGGGCGACGGCCGCCGCCGGCCTGACGCTGGCCTGGCGCGCGGACAGACTGCACATCACCATCACGAACGACGGCGCCGGGCCGCCCGCCGGAGAGGCCGGCGTCGGGCTGACTGGGATGCGCGAACGTCTCAGCATGGTAGGAGGCACCCTGGAGGCCGGCAGACGCTCGGGCACCGGCTTCGAACTGTCGGCCACCCTGCCTTATGAGCCGAGGAGTATCCCATCATCCGGATCATGATCGTCGACGATCAGGAGCTGCTGCGCAACGGCCTGGCCATGGTCGTCAGGTCCCAGCCCGACATGGAGGTGGTCGCCGAGGCCGCCGACGGCCTGGCGGCCCTGTCGGCGCTGGAGTCGCGGCACGTCGACGTGGTGGTGATGGACATCCGCATGCCCCGAATGGACGGTGTCATCGCCACCAGGGAGATCCAGCGGCTGGATGACCCGCCGAAGGTGCTGGTGCTGACCACGTTCGATCTCGACGAGCACGCCCTGGCCGCGCTGCGCGCCGGTGCGAGCGGGTTCATGCTGAAGGACGCGCCAGGCGAGGAGATCATCGCTGCGATCCGGCACGTGCACCGGGGTGACTCGATCATCGCGCCCGCCACGACCCGCCGGCTCATCGGACGGCTCGTCGCGAGGGCCGATACCGACCCGGACGCCGTGCTCAAGGTGCTCACGGAGCGTGAGCGTGAAGTCTTCCTCAGCCTGGCCGCAGGCGCGTCCAACGCTGAGATCGGGGCCGAGTTGTTCTTGTCGGAGGCCACGATCAAGACCCACGTGGGGCGCATTCTGACGAAGCTCGGGCTGCGGGACCGGGTCCAGGCGGTGGTACTGGCGTACGAATCCGGTGTTGTCACTCCGGGCGAGCGTTAGGCGCCGACTCGCGCGCATCGCGTCCAGGTCCCTGGGTTGAGGTCGACGGGGAGCCGGCGTCGGGGTCCTGTACTGGTGCATATCCGGCTGGGAAGTCCCGCTGAGCCTCCGAGCGCCGCGCAAACTCGGCCCGATTAAAGTGCACCGACGGATAGTGATCTAAGATGCGCGTCGTGTGACGGTTTGTGGCGGACCCGACGCCTAAGGAACGACTGCAGAAGTCGCCGCAGGCACCCCGAAGTCCGGTACGCCGCCGACCCCCTTGACCGACCGGATGAAGAGACCCCGGAGGATGAGGATTCCCATCGCAGGACACTGGCACCGGCTTCGGCACTCAAAGGTGGGAGGGAGGTGTGGGCAGCAAGGAACGGAAGTTGTGGACCATCGGGTTGGGGTCACCGGTGCGCCAGGCCACATCCAGGGTGGCGCCCCGAGCGGCCGGTGCAAGTGGGCGAAAAGCGACGTCGGCCCGCCGCTGCCGGGCCAGCGACGCCGGCACGATGGACACGCCGATCCCGGCCGCCACCAGGCCGACGATGGTCTGCATCTGCACGGCCTCCTGCACGATCCGGGGCTGGAATCCGGCCGCTCTGGCCAAGGCGGTTATCTGGTCGTACAGCGCGGGACCGTACCGTCGGGGAAACATGACGAACGGGTCGGTGGCAAGGGCGGACATCGACAGTGACCTGCACGCGGCCTGGCGGTGGTCGGCATGCAGAGCGGCAAGCAGTAACTCGAGAGCCACGGTGCGGGTGGTCAACACCTCGGCGGCGAGCCCCGCGAGCGGCGCGTGCAGGAGCCCGACGTCGAGCAGACCTTGACGCAGTTGCTCGGCCTGCTGGGCGGTAGGCAGTTCGCGCAGCTCTACATGCACGCTCGGGTAGCGGGTTCGGAAGTGGCGCAGCACTTTCGGCAACGTGAAGTTGGCCGCCGACCCGACAAACCCGACGACCAACCGCCCTGCCTCTCCTCTGCCCACCCGCCTGGCAGATTCGGCGGCAAGGGCGGCGTGGGTCAGGCTCGCACGGGCCTCTGCCACAAACGCCTCCCCCGCAGGCGTGAGGCGGACCTGCCTGGTCGTGCGCTCGAACAGCCGCACGCCCAGTTCCTCCTCCAACTTGCCGATCTGCTGGCTGAACGGCGGCTGCCGCACTCCATCGCGCAGCGCGGCCCGGCTGAAGTTCAGCTCCTCGGCAAGAGCGATCGCGTAGCGCAACTGATGAAGATTCATATACAGCGGATATTAATCGGCAGGTCTCTACCTGTGGATCCGGCACAAACGTCTTGCGACCGCCAGGGTTACGGTCATGAAATTGATGATTTCCGGGCTTGCCCTCCTCACCACGCTGCACCACGGCTGGGAGGACTTCAGGACCGAGCGGCCAATGTACGTGTCTGGGACGGTGAGCGAGGTGCGGTGGGGCAATCCGCACCCGCAGGTGCGGCTACGCGTGGCCGGCCCGGTGCGGGTGCCGTCCGGGCTCGCTGCGCGGTCCATCCCGGCGGAACTGGAGGAGCTTGGCGGGCGGGAGGTGCTGCAGCGCAGTCAGGCGTTCGACGGTCGAGACGACGAGGTGGTGCTGATCCTCGCGCCGGTGGAGCGCCTGACAGCGTGGGGCATGCCGGACCGCGTGCAGGAGGGCGAGCGGCTGGAGGCCGTGGGATATGTCCATCGCGAGCATGCCGAAGAGTTCCGGCCAGAGCTGATCATCAGACAGGACGGCCGGGCGATCAGGCAGCGCTCGGTTCCCCTGCCGCAGAGCCGGCCGCCGATCTCGCCAAGCTCCGCCGGTGGACCTGAAGCGGCCCCTGCCGATCCCTCCGCCGCCGAAGAGAGCGCCGCCGCGGGAGCGCTGCCGTGGTTTGCGGGGGCTGGCCTGCTGGCCGGCAGCGGAGCGGTTGTCGCGGTATGGGTGTGGAGGAAGCGGCGTGGAACTTCTGACATGGCTTGAAGGCACGTGGGCGGCCGAATTCGTCAGGGGGACTCCGTGGGCGTACTCCTCGTTGGAGATCGTTCACCTGCTGGGGCTGGCGCTGCTGGTCGGCCCAGCCGCCCTGTTCGACCTGCGGCTGCTCGGAGTGGGACGGAGCACGCTCTCAGTATCGGCGGCGGCCCGGCGCCTGTTGCCGGTGGCCCGCACGGGCTTTGCCGGCGCGGCGTTGTCCGGGGTGGCGATGTTCGTGGCCGGGGCCAGGGAGATCGCGGGCACCGGCGCCGCGCCGGTCAGGCTGGCGTTGCTAGGCGTGGCCGGAATGAACGTGGCCCTGTTCCACCTCGGTGTCTTTCGCCGGGTCGCCGAGTGGGACGGCGACCGCCGCGCACCAGCGGCGGCCAGAGCGGCGGGCGCCGTATCGCTGGCCACATGGGCAGGAGTGGTCGCCGCCGGGCGACTGATCGCCTACACCTGACCCCTGTAGAGCGCCTGCAGGTGCCGATGCCCCGACCTGCGGGACGGACGACATGACCTGCATCTGCACCTCCGCTGGACCCCCAAGGCCGAATCCGATCTCCAGCCCAGGGCTGACGCGTTCTCGGCTGGCGAGACGCCCGTGACCCAGGCCGGGCCGGATCTGAAGGATCCCAGCCCCACGCACAACAAAAGCAACCCAATGATGATCGCGGTTGTCTACGTCTACGCCAGTCGATCACGGGCAGAGGCCGCGTCGCGGTACAAGACCGCCGTCAGCGTACTGACACTGGCCGGTCTCGGCGCGATCGGGGCGGCCTTGGACGGCTCCGTCCTGTCGGCGCTCAAGGTGCCAGGGCGGTGCGGCATCGCGGTTGCGGAGCCATGTTCCTCTGGGGACTGCTCGATGGGATTCCGCGATGGCTGTTCGCCATCGTCCTGCACTCCTCGGCAACAGCGTGTTCTTCCTGGTCGTCGAGGTGTGGCAAGCCCGCTGGAGCCTCCGGACAGCGGTGCTCATCGCCATACTCGGGTTGGTGCTGCCGGCGGGCCGATGGATGATCGGGCTCAAGCAGGCGACTTCTCCGTCACCACCCGCATCAGGCTCACCGGCGCCGTGTCGGTCGTGTCCACCCTGGACTCGGTCCGCCTGCACCAGGACTTCCCCTCCCTGGACCACCTCAGCATCGGACGCGCCGAGATCATCGCCGGACGCAGCTCGGCGTGTGCTCTGCACCATCACATCTTGCCGCTGGAGAGGGAAGACCCTCTGGGCCCCTACCGGCGATCGTCATCCTCCACGAACCGGGGGTCCGGACGACCGACCCGCCGTTTAGTGATCTTGCCGACACACCGTGGCGATCCCACTGACACCTCGCGGCAAACCCCCAGGGCAGCTTCGCGGCAATTCGCATCGAGGCGTTCACACGTAGGTCTGACCTGGGACGCGACGAGGGCTTGAAAGGTCGCTTCCCGAGAGCGGCGTGATCGTTTCCCAGGCCGGCGGAGAAGTAGCAGCGCCTCGGTGCTTGCCGCGGGAGCATTGACGCACCTGGCGAGACGGAATGTGTCCCCGACGAAGATCTACTTGATCTCTTCGGCTAGTTCGTCGCGGAACTCGGCCCCGGCCAGAGGGTTGGCATAGTCGCGCGAGTGGACGATCAGCCCGTTCCTGATCCGCATGACCATGACGTAAGAGAAGACGAAGGGCCGGCCAGACCTCGTCATGGATCCGTGGAGGTCGTACTCCACGATGACGACCTCCGGGTCGCGCGTCTCGTGGATGACGACGGGGGCGGCTTTCTCGAACCGCCGCAGCGCAGCGGCTGCCTTGAATCGGGCACGGAAGATCTCCCGCCCCTGCGATCGGGCTGGGATGCCTTCGGGCGCGAAGGGGATCTCGATCTCTGCGTCGGGGGCGTACAGGTCGGCGAGGTCGTCCCAGGCGTTGGCGGCTGAGGCGCGCAGGAAACGGTCGACGACCTGGCGGGGCGAAGAGGTGCTCATGGAACTCCTTGAGGAGATGACGGCTGTGCAGGCCGTGGATAGAATCGGAACGACCAACCCGGTTGGACGTTACGGAACGATCGCTCCGTTTGTCAAAGCGGGCCGAGGAGGAGCACATGTCCGACGAGGTCGCCCGTGTCGGCGTCGCGCCCGCGCGAGCGGACGCGCGACGCAACCGGAGCCGCGTGCTGGAAGCGGCGCAGCATGCCTTCGCGGAGATCGGCCTCGAGGTGCCGCTGGACGAGATCGCCCGGCGAGCCGGAGTGGGAGCCGGAACGGTCTACCGGCATTTCCCGAGCAAGGATGCCTTGTTCGAGGCGGTGGTGCTGGAGCGCCTGCAACAGCTCACCGAGGAGGTCAGCGCCCTGGCCGCCTCCCCTGATCCCGCCGAGGCGTTCTTCGAGGCGGTCCGCCTCACCGTCGAACGGGCCGCGCTGAACAAGGCCCTGTGCGACGCCCTGTCCGCCGGGGTCGACCTGCGCCTCGCCGCGCCGGCCCGGGAGGAATACGCGGCCGCCCTCGGCACACTGCTCGACCGGGCCCAGCGCGCCGGCGCAGTACGGCCGGACGTCGACTCGGCCGACGTACGGACGCTCCTGAGCGGCTGCCTGGCCATGGAGGGCAGGCGAAACGGCGCACCCGGCCGGGCGACGGCGCTCGTCCTCGACGGGTTGCGCCCCGCTCCGGCGGACGGGCGCCCTCCCCTGCCACCCGTAACGAAAGCCTTGCCAAAACTGTCACGAAACTCGACGGGCGCAGACGGCGGTGACGCAAGGGACGGTGCCAACGGGTCCGGGGAGGAGGACGGTCCGCGCTGCCGGCAGTGCGGACGGCACCTCCGGCCCTCCCGCACCGGACGGCCGGCCAGGTTCTGCGGCCCCGCATGCCGTCAGAAGGCGCACCGCCGCCGCACCGCCGGTCGCTGACGAGCCACTCGTCACTGTTGCCCACGACCACTTCCTCGACCAACGGCGCCACACCCCTCCTGATTGAGGCTCGACGCGAACGTGATCCGGCTGCGGGCCAGATGGCCCCGGGCACGCTGCACCTCGCTGCGGGCGGCCCGGTCGGCCATCTCGGCAAAGCGGCGAGCGGTGTCGAGGTCACCGGCCTGCAAGGTGGCGTCCGCGGCCGCCACCGCGCGCGCTCGGCACGCAGCGACGCATCTGCGGTCAACGTCACGCACCGCTGCAGGAACGCCGCCGCGGCGGCCCACCCGCCGCGTGCCCGCGCCCGAATGGCGGAACGTTCCAACGCCCGGCGACCGCCTCGTCCGGCCCAGCCGACGCCGATCGGCGGCCACGGCAGTCAGCGCCTTGATCCGGGAGCCGTAGACGCCGCGCTTGCCGACGCCGGTGGTGATCGGGGTGTGCTGGGCGTTGCGGGCGGTCCAGCCGGTGCCGGGCCAGGCCGGGCTCACGCTGCCGGCGCGGGTCTCGCGCCGCCCCCGCAGCACGTCGTTGTCGTCGGTGGCCCAGTCCGGGCCCAACCGGGCAACGGTCCGCAGGTCGCGCAGCCGGTCAACGTCGGCCTCAGAGCTGGCCTGACTCTCATCGTCGCCAGCGGCCGGTTCCTCAAGCGCCTGCTCTTGGACGGTAGCGGTGGGCGCGCGGCCCCGGGGTCGTCGTGGTCCTGGTCGACGGCGGCCGCAGTTATGGCGTTTGCGCCATGAAGGGCGTCGCCTTCGAGTGCCCGGTACAGCGTCGAGCGCTCGATGCCGAGCTCGCGGGCGATCTTCGTGACCGAGTGGCCGCGCTCGCGGCGGGCCCTGGCCATGGCCAGCACGTCCTCGGTCACCACGACCGGGCGGCCGCCGACGCGACCGACGGCGCGGGCAGCGGCCAAGCCCTCCAGAGTCCGCTCTTGGATCAGGTCGCGCTCCATCTCCGCGGCCATGGCCGCGACCAGGAACAGCATCTGTCCGCGATGCCTGCCCGTTGGGGCGGTGGATGCCGGCGGCGGCCAGGCGCTCGCGGAGCATCGTGGTGTCGTCGGTGTCGGCCAGGTCCAGCAGCCCGGCCAGCTGGGCGGCGCGCTTGACCAGTTCGTCGGCGGGCAGGTCGGCTGGCCGTCCTCCAGGCCATCGCGTACGGCCTGGCGCGCGTGCGGGTCGCCGAGCACCCGGGCGGCCGCGGCGAGGATGTCGACGTCGGTCGCCTCGAACTCGACCAGACACAGCGGCACGAACTCGTAACGGCCGTCGCTGGCCAGCAGGCGGCCGGTGGTGCCGGCCTTGACGACGTGATCGCCCTGCGTGGGCGCGATCGCCTCCCACAGCCGCTGCATGGCCTCCAGCGCGACGCGGCCGGCAAGCGGGGCGGGCAGCTCACCGGGCTCGACGTCGCCGGTGTACTCGTAGCTGCTGTAGGTCAGCAGCAGTTCCTCCAGCTCGTTCATGGCGTGGTGAGGGGCCAGATTGGGACCCACGCTAGCGACAGGGCGTTGACCTAGTGGGACGCTGTTCGCGGGAGGGGACAGTATCCAGATTCTGTCTGGTCGAGACCGTTCCGAAGATCGAAAGGTACGCCAAATAGCGATCCCAGAATCACGCCATAGAGCGATGCGAGTCACAGATGATGATCGCCGCGATCGTGGCCATGACAGCAAGGCTCTAACGCCCTGTCCCGCTCATCGGCACGGTGATCCCGCTGATCGGCGGTGCGGTCCCGGCATCCGCCGCCCGGTCCCGTGCGTCGGCATCGTCCTCACGCTCGGTCAGCTTCAGCTCCGACTCGCGGACCAGGCGCACGCGTTCCACGAGGGCGCGGTCCCGCGGACAGTGCTGTCGCTCGTCCTGGTCGGCCACCGTTCCTCGTGTCGGTGTCAGTGTCGGTGTCTGCGTCCGCTCTGCCCCAGGTGCGCACTGCGCCGCCAGCCGTACGGCCCGATCACACCGTCCGCTGCGTCGAGACGACGCCGCCCACGCATCCCCGGCCGCCTTTTCCAAAGCGGGAAACGGGTCCCGGCGCTGCCGCCGGCTGAGGTCGCGGGACGCCCGGGCGGCTTGACAGGCGCGGCGCAAGGTTACATGGTTAGTTGCACATGTAGCTAACCAGAGGACGCCGCGAACGTGGTCGCCGACGCCCTCGCCCACTTCGGCATGGCCGGGTTCGACGGCGCGTTCGTCTCGCTCCAGTCCGAGGACGGCAAGCCGATCTCGGAGTTCATGGAGCAACTCGCCGACGCCATGGTGGCCATCGGCGAGGCGCTGATCGCCGGCCGCTGACACGTCCCTGGGGATGGATGCTCCTATGGATGTCAAGAGGGGCTTTCTTGATCGTTGGAGGTGATTATCCGGTAGAGGTCGCGGGCTATGTAGCGCTTCAAACAGCGGATGATCTCTTTCTTCGACAGGCCGTCTCGGGTGC
>NZ_VCKX01000258.1 GCF_005889725.1 Nonomuraea zeae | reverse complement strand
CCCCCCGGCAACACCCGCCGGCCCGCGCCGCCGTCCGGCAATGCCCGCCGTCCCGCGTCGACATCGGGCACTACCCGGCGGCGGCGCCGTCCGCCTCGCCTGACCACGATGCTCGCCGCGGCCGCCGTCGTCCTCGTGATCCCCGTGGCCTTATGGCTGACGCCCATCCTGACCGGGGCACTCCCGGGCTCCACTCCCTCCACCGCCGAAGCGGCCCCGAAGCCCGCCACGACGGGCCCGCCGTTCGGCGCGCTGGTCCACGAGCCGGTCAAGGGACAGCAGCCATGGGTGCTGTCGCTGGCGGTGGGACAGTGGGACGGCCGTCCCGTGGCCGTCTCCGGCGGCTACGACGGCACGGTGCTGGTCTCGGACCTCGCCACCGGCGCCCCCCTCCACCAGCCGTTCACCGGGCACCAGGGACCGGTCTGGTCGGTGGCGGCCGGGGAGGTGGACGGCCGTCCGGTCGTCGTCTCCGGCGGCCGCGACGGCACCGTACGCGTCTGGGACCAGGCCACCGGCGAGCCGGTCGGCAAGCCCTTCCAGGGCCATCGGGGCTCGGTCGAGTCGGTGGCGGTCGGGAGCGTGCGCGGACGCCCAGTGGTGGTCTCCGGCGGTCTCGAGGGCGCGGTACGGGTTTCCGACCTGGCGACCGGCGAGGCGATCGGCGGCCCGGTCAGCACCGGCAGCGCCTGGGTGCTGGCGGTGGCGGTGGGCGAGGTGAACGGCCGCCCGATCGTGGTCTCCGGGGATCACGACGGCACCGTCCTGATGACGGACCTGATCAGCGGCGCTCCCGTGGCCAGACGCCTTGAGGCTCACCAGGGGCCGGTCGAATCGGCGACGGTGGCGCGGCTCGGCGACCGCCCGGTGGCGATCTCCGGCGGCGGGCAGGGCGATCACTCGGTACGCGTCTGGGACCTGGCGACCGGCGAGCCCATCGGCCGCCCTTTCACCGGCCACCAGAGCTGGGCGCTCGGCCTGGCCGCGGGGCAGCTGGGCGACGGCCGCCCGATCGTGGTCTCCGGCGGCTACGAGGATCGGACCGTACGGGTGTGGGACCTGGCGACCGGCAAACCGATCGGCCGGCCGTTCGAGGGCCACCAGGGCCTGATCGAGGCGGTGGCCATCGGGCGGCTGGACGGTGTCCCGGTGGCGGTGTCCGCGGGCAATGACGGCAAGGTCCGGGTCTGGAGCCTGCGCTCCCCGTACCCGTCTCCGTGAACGGGAGACCGCGCGGCCGGCCGCGCACCCCTATTGAGCGGTGCCACCGCCTCGCCGTCGAGTCGAGGGCGGCCATCCGGCGCCGCGTCCGGCCAGGTCCTCGGCGATGGCCAGGCCCATGCCGTCCGCGGCCCCGGTGACGACGGCGGTTCCGCGGACGTCGGTCATCTTCGCCCCTTCGTGCATGCGGCCGGGAGCGGCCATGGTGATCTCCGCCGAGCACTCCTGTCCCTAGAAAACATGCACGTTGTGCATTGATGCGCGTCATGCAGGTTAGACCTGTAGGGTGGCGCGAAACCCAGACAGCGACGGGCGGCCGTGCCGCCCGAGACGAGGATGTGGTGATGGCGACTTCCAGCGAGCAGAGCGGGCCGGTGACGCAATCCCCCACGCAGATGCGCCGGATGCTGCCGGCCGACATGGTGGAGCGGGGCGGCTGTCCTTTCGACCCCCCGTCCGGCGTGCGACAGCGGCGTGACCAGGGGGCGATCCAGCCGCTCAAGCTCCTCAACGGCGCGCCCACCTGGCTGGTCGTCGGCCTGCCGGAGGCCCGCGCCATCCTGGCCGACCCGCGCTTCAGCTCTGACCGGGTGCGTTACCCCGACGTCACCACGCTGCAGCCGCACGAGGTCGAGCAGCTGGCCGCCGCGGCGCGGAACGGGGGGCCCGCCGCCGGCGTCGAGCCGAAGGTGGAAAGCCGTACCGACGGGATGTTCGTCTTCATGGACCCGCCCGAGCACACGCGCCTGCGGCGGCTGCTGACCGGCCAGTTCACCGTCCGGCGGATGAAGGCGCTGGAATCGCGCCTGCGCGAGATCGCCGTGGAGCACATCGAGGCCATGCGGGCGGCCGGCACCGAGGCCGATCTCGTGCCCGCCTACGCGTTGCCGATCCCCTCGCTGGCGATCTGCGAGCTGCTCGGCGTCGACTACGCCGACCGGGCCGAGTTCCAGGAACGTACCGCCATCGCCCTGAACTCCGAGACGCCGGATGACGAGCGGGCCCGCGCCGGGCTGGAGCTGTACGGCTTCATCCAGGGGCTGGTGGCGGCCAAGCGGGCCCAGGCGGGCGACGACATCCTGTCCGGGCTCGTCCACGACGCCGACCCGCCGCTGACCGACGCGCAGCTGACCGACGTGGCCCTGGTGCTGCTCGGCGCCGGTCACGAGACCACCGCGAACATGCTGGGCCTGGGCACCTTCGCGCTGCTGGAGCACCCCGAGCAGCTCGCCGCGCTGCGCGCCGACCCGGCGCTGATGGACAACGCGATCGAGGAGCTGCTGCGCTACCTGTCCATCATCCAGATGGGCGTCAGCCGGGTGGCCATCGAGGACGTCACGGTCGCCGGCGTGCGGATCCCGGCCGGCGCCACCGTGATCATCGCCACGCCCGAGGTCAACCGCGACACCCGCCACTGGGACGACCCCGACCGGCTCGACGTGCACCGGCCCCGCTCCACGCATCTGGCCTTCGGGCACGGCATCCACCAATGCCTGGGCCAGCAGCTCGCCCGGGCCGAGATGAAGGTCGGCCTGAGCGAGCTGATCACCCGCCTTCCGGACCTGCGCCTCGCCGTGCCCGCCGAGCAGGTGCCGCTGCGCAACGAGATGCTCATCTTCGGGGTGCACTCCCTGCCAGTCACGTGGGCCTGACCGGATCTGTTCTAGGCTGGCTTGCCGATCCGCGGCGAGCCGGCCCCGAAAGGGCCCGGTGAGCGTCCAGCACATCCGGGCGGCCCCGAACGGGCCCGCCCAGCCGTCCTCCACACCGGGCCGGCGGAAGAGGAGCACCATGGTCCGCCCCGAGGCGCCCGTCACGTCGCCGCGGGCCGTCCCCGGCGCCGGCGCGTCCGGCGAGGCCGGGGCCGTGATCGGGCGCCGCGAGCGCAAGAAGCTGGTCACCCGGGCCGCCATCCGCGAAGCGGCACTGCGCCTGGCGCTGCGCCACGGCATGGAGCACGTCACCGTCGAGAAAATCGCGACCGAGGCCGACATCGCGCTGCGGACCTTCTTCAACTACTTCTCCAGCAAGGAGGAGGCGGTGGTGGCCGCCGCCGCGGCCGGCGCGGAAACGCTCATCGCCGAGTTCCGCGCCAGGCCCGCCACCGAATCGGTGCTGCAGGCGCTCCGCCACGCGGTGCTCACCATCGTCGACCACGACGACGCGACCAGCCGCGATTACATCAGGGCGATCCAGCTCATCCGCCGGACGCCGTCGCTGCTGCCCCACGAGCTGGCCGTGCTGGCCGCGCAGGAGAAGGCGCTCGCCGACGCCATCACTGACCGCCTTGGGCCCGGTGCCGAGCCCGCCCCGACCGGAATCTATCCGGCGCTGTGCGCGGCGACCGCGCTGACCGCGCTGCGCGTCGTCCTGAGCCGGTGGCTCGACCACGCCGGCGACTCCGGCGAGACGCCGCCCATGGCCATCCTGCGGCAGGAGATCGACCAGGCGATCGCCGCCCTGGCCGCCGGGCTTGACCGGCCGGGATCGGCGGACGCGGGCTGACCCGCCCGCCCGGATGAAGTCCTCCGGAGCGCGGCCTGGCGGAAGGGGGCGCAGGTAGAGCGCTCCGGGGTGCGGCCTGATATCCCGAGACGCCGGTCGGCGCCTCCGGCGGAGTAGGGGTGCGGTAGTCCGGAGATAGCGGGCATCCGTAATCAAGAAGTGTGTTGAAAATTCACTTCACGGTCCAGGATATGGGCCGCATTCGCATGAGTGCGGGGCTCGGCTTGGTGGCAGAGGGCGCGTTCGCCCTGGACCTGTTCCGGCGTAAAGGGGCGGTCTTCGACGGCTGGCGCAAACAGGTGCGCCGGCGGCTCGGGGTCCGCGCCACCGCGCTGGAGCCGCTGCTTCGCGAGCGCCTGTCACTGACCGAGCTCCTCGAAACGCTCCGCGGCGGAGCCGCGGGAAGCGGGGCCGAGGCACGCGTGCCGGGACTGGTCTTCGAGTTCTGCCGCGCGGGCGTCGTCCCGTACTGGGACCGGGTGCAGAGCCAGCTGGAGGCCGAACGGGCCGTTCGCGGCCGGATCGGCATCACGACCGGGGTCGAGGGCCTGCTCGGGACCCTGCACCCGAACGTGGAATGGGCTCCGCCCGTCCTCAAGATCCGCGACGACGAGGAACGGGACGTCAGCCTGCGCGGGCGCGGGCTGATGCTCAGCCCGTCGCTGTTCCTGCGCGGCAGGTCCTGCGTGGTGATCGACGCGGGCGACGAGCGACCGCCTGCCCTCGTCTACTCCATGCGGGCGGACGTGGCCGACATCATCGGCGCCGAGTCGCCGCCCGAGCAGGCGCTCGGCGCGCTGGTGGGACACACGCGAGCGGCGGCGCTGCAGGCGCTCGCGGAGAGCTGCACCACCGGCGAGCTGGCCCAGCGCCTCGGCATCTCGCTGGCGGGCGCGAGCAAGCACGCGACGGTCCTGCGCAGGGCCGGGCTTGCCAACGCCTCACGGAGCCGGAACACCGTGCTCCACACGCTGACGCCGCTGGGCGTCGCACTCCTGCAGCGCCGTGAGCCGGCACAGGCTCACTGACCCGCAAAGAAAGGTGACGAAGATGAGCACCAATCCGTTCGAGGACCCGGACGGCGTTTACCACGTCCTGGTCAACGACGAGGGCCAGCACTCGCTGTGGCCCGCTTTCGCGGACGTGCCGGCCGGATGGAGCGTGGCCCAGGCCGCGACCGACCGGCAGGCGGCCCTCGACTACGTGACGGCGAACTGGACGGACATGCGTCCCGCCAGCCTGATCAGTTCCATGAACGAGTCGTGAAGGACAAGGACTGAACCATGCTCACGATCAAGCTGACCGAAACCGACGCCGCGCTCGTCCAGGACGTCGTAGCCGAGCTGTGCGAACGCTACGAGAGCGTGGAGTCGGCCGCTTTCCAGCGCGAGGCCAAGACCTACGCCCAGGAGCTCCCGCGCGGCCTGCGCGCGGAGCTGAACGGATTCGCCGCCGCCGAGCGCGACGGCGCGTGCGTGATCTCCGGGCTGACCGTCGACGACGCCGCCGCCGGGCCGACCCCCGCGCACTGGAAGAACAAGCCGGTGCCGTCGCCGACGCTCCAGTACGACATCGCCTTCTACCTCATGGCGTGCCTGCTGGGCGAGCCGATCGGCTGGGCCACCCAGCAGGACGGCTACCTCATGCACGACATCCTGCCCATCAAGGGCCACGAGCACGAGCAGATCGGCTCGGGCTCGCAGGAGGTGCTCACCTGGCACACCGAGGACGCCTTCCACCCGCTGCGGACGGACTACCTCGGCCTGGCCTGCGTACGCAACCACGACGCCATCGCGACCACCGTCGCCGACATCGCCGATGTGTCCGTGGACGGGCCCGCCGCGGAGATCCTGCGCCGGGAGGCCTTCCGCATCCTGCCCGACCATTCTCACCGGGCCGAGAACGCACACGTCCCCGCCGGCGCGAACGGCTTCGGCGACAAGGCCGCCGCGCTCACGAACCGCAGCCGGGAGATCGTCGAGCGGGAACTGCGCTCGCCGACGGCGGTCGCCGTGCTGTTCGGCGACCCCGACGATCCCTATATCCGCATCGATCCGCATTTCATGCAGGACGTTCAGGGAAAGACCGAACAGGAAGCGCTGGACGTGCTGATCCGCGCTTTCGACGCAGCACTCACCGAAATCATTCTCCAGCCCGGCGACATCTGTTTCGTCGACAATTACCGGATGGTGCACGGCCGGAATGCGTTCATCCCACGCTTCGACGGCACCGACAGGTGGCTGCGCCGGCTCAACATAGCCAGAGATCTGCGTAAGTCCCGCTCCCGCAGGCTCACCGCGGAATCCCGCACCATTTACTGATCCCGCCAGGTGGGAAAGCGGCGGAGAGCCGGACTGAGCGTGGCCCCCAGGGCAACGGCGCCCAGGATCGCCGCGCACATCAGGACGCTCTCCGCCCCTCCACCGGCCAGCGCCACCATCAGCCCGCCCGCCATCGGGCCGGCCGTCCCCGCGAGGTCGGCGCAGAGGCCGACGACCCCGCTCAGCCGGCCCCGCACCTCGTCCGGGGCGATCGACAACTGGTAGGTCACGATGGTGGTGTTGGCGACCGGCAGGAACACGGCGGCCCCGCCGAGCAGCACGCCGAGCAGGATCCCGCCGGGCACCGCCGCCATCGCCAGCGCGATCACGGCGAAGACCCACGAGGATCCCACGATGATCACCGGAGCCGGCAGGGCCGCGTGCAGCCGCCCGGCGACGAGCGCGCCGAGCAGCCCGCCGACGCCGAAGCAGGCCATCATCAGCCCCATCTCGCCATATCCCACCTCGGCCTCGCCGGACACGACGAGGATGACGACGATCAGCGCGTGGAAGGCCAGGTTGACGAAGATGATCCACACCGCGGTCGTCCTGATCACCGGCTGCCGCAGCAGCCAGCGGAACCCGCTCAGCAGCCCCTCCCGCCCCGGCTGCCCGGTCTCGGGCGGCGCCCCCGCGGCGGTACGGCGGGGCAGCCGCAGGAACCACAGCAGCGCGAAGGAGCCCGCCATCAGCACGGTGTCGATCGAGAACGGCGCCAGCTCGTGCAGCCCGAAGGCGAACCCCGCCAGCGCCGGGCCCAGCAGGAGCGCGGCGAACGGCCGCGCCGCGTTGCGCGACAGCGCCTCGCGAAGCTGCGAGGCGGGCACGACCTGCGGCAGCGCCGCGTGCTCGGCCGGCTGGAACACCGAGCTGAAGACCCCTTCGAGCACCGCGACGAGCGCGAGGAGCGGAAAGGAGTAGACCCCGGAGAAGAGCGCGGCCACCAGGACGGCCATCGCCGCGCCGCGCACCGCCTGGGACAGCAGCATGACCTTCCTGCGGTCCCACCGGTCGGCCAGCACGCCCGCTGGGACGTTCGCGATCATTCGGGCCGCGGCGAGCAGCGAGGTGAGCAGCCCGACCTCCACCCCCGACGCCCCGTGCGCCAGCAGCAGCAGCGGAAAGGCGATGAACACGATCTCGCTCGCCAGCTCCGACAGGAACATGGTGCTCCACAGGACGGTGTAACCGCGATTCCTGGACAACGGGACCGGGGCCGGTCCGTCCGCCGCGCGCTCCGAAATCTCCTGCTCTGGCATCGACATATCAAGTCCTCACCGATGTGAATACCGGTCTCGATGGTCCGCCGGAATTCACCGGCCCGGCCAGGTCTTTGACGCGTACGCGAAATCCGAAGGCCACGCCGACGCCGACGACGAGCGATATTTCTGCACCGTTCAACCTGATTGCCCACCCCTGAGTGCGGACACATGCTGAGACCCCAGATGCGTCCGCCTCAGACGCGGTCACAACAAAAGCAACTGGAGGTACGTCGTGAATACCGCGACAATCACACCCGCTACCGGCCGGTCGGCCTCGGAAGAGGCGGCGCTTCCCCCCGTGCGATGGCTGCCCTCGCTGAGCGTGGCCGGCGTACTGGCCGCCCTGCTCCTCGCGGTGTCCGGCCGGCACGGATACCACCTCGACGAGCTGTACACCCGGGCGGCCAGCCGGCACCTCGATTGGGGGCAGATCGACCAGCCGCCGCTGGTGTCGCTGGTCGCCCGGATCGAGACGGCCCTGTTCGGCGACGGCCTCACCGCCTTCCGCCTGGTGCCCGCCCTGCTCATCGGCGTCACGGTCGTGCTCGCCGGGCTCATCGCCCGCGAGGTCGGCGGGAACCAGCGTGCCCAGCTCCTGGCCACGGTCGCCGCGGCGGCCTCGGGCCTCGCCCTGCACACCGGGCACATCCTGGGCACCAACAACTTCGACGTCCTGGTCTGGGTCGCCGTCTGCTGGCTGGCGCTCCGGCTCGCCCGCACCCAGGACCACCGGCTGTGGCTGGTGATCGGCGTGGTGGTCGGGTTCGGACTGCACGCCAAATACCTGCTCGGCCTGCTCCTGCTCTCCATCGCGGTCGGGATGCTGGTGAGCGGGCCGCGCCGGGCGCTGTTCAGCCCCTACCTGTTCGCCGGGGCCGGGATCGCGCTGGTGATCGCTTCGCCGGTCCTGGTGTGGCAGGCGACGCACGGGTGGCCGCAGTTCGAGATGGCGGATGCGCTGTCCACGGCGCTCTCGGAGCTGTCGCGGATCTCGTTCCTGCCGATGCAGATCCTCATGATCGGCCTGTTCCTGAGCCCGGTGTGGATCGCGGGCCTGGTCGCCCTGCTGCGGCGCGGTGAGTGGCGTCCGTACCGGTTCATCGCGATCGCCTACCTCTTCATGGTCGTGCTGCTGCTCGTCATCGGCGGGCAGGCCGCGTACGCGGCGGCGCTGCAGTTCGTGCTGCTGTCCGTCGGATGCGTGGTCGTGGCGGGCTGGGCGCGCACGACCGTGCGCCGCGTCCTGACCGGGGTGGCCATCGCCGCCAACCTGCTCACCTCCGCGGTGCTGATGCTGCCCGTGCTGCCCATCCAGACCTACGCCGACAACGTCCTGCTCCAGCAGCTCGCCATCGTCCAGTTCGACCAGGCCGGATGGCCGGAGCTGACCGCCCAGGCCGCGGCCGTCTACCGCTCCCTGCCCGCCGAGGACCAGGCCCGCGCCGTCTTCTACGGCAACCACTACGGCCAGGCCGGCGCCCTCGACAAGTACGGCCCCGCCTACGGCCTGCCGCCCGCCTACAGCGGCCACAACTCCTACGCCGACTTCGGCCGGCCGGCCGACGACAAGACCGTAGTGATCACGATCGGCGTCGACCGCGCCCAGTTCTCCCGGCTGTTCGCCGAGTGCCGGCCGGCCGGCAAGTTCGACCTCAGCCTGCCCGTCTCCGACCTCGGCCAGGAGTTCATGGTGTGCCGCCGGCCTCGCGAGCCGTGGTCGCAGATCTGGCCCAAGCTCCGCTGGATCGGTTTCCAGTGCCCGTACACGGCCCAGGCCGTGACCGCGACGAGTAAGGAGGGCTGCGTCTGACCGGTCACCGAGCCGCGGAAAGACCGCCGGGGAGATCATCTCCCCGGCGGTCTTCTTCGGCGTGTCAGCAGTAGGCGAAGCCGGACAGCAGCGCGTCCGGGTCGTCCAGCCGCGACCCCGAGCCCAGCCCGGCCTTCTCCACGAACCGCTTGAGATAGCCGGCCCCCTCGGTGCCGCCTGAGCCCTTCATGTTCGGCAGGTACGTGCGGCCGAAGCCGTAGTGCCTGCCCCGCCAGACCAGCATCCGCCGCTCCAGCGCCTCGTACGCCTCGGCCACCCGCGGGTCGGCGCCGGCCCGCGCCGCGTCCTGCAGCGAGCGGAACTCCCGCAACCGCGGATCGTTGATCGCGCCGAGATGGTCGAACCTGGTGTAGGTCTCCGCCTTGCGGTCGTCGTAGCCGTACACCACCAGCTCCATCAGGTGGTAGTTGAGCGACTGGACCGCGCTGGCGTCCCCGGTGGCGTCCCGGAAGCCGAGGAACAGCTCCGGCGTCAGGGTCTTCAGCGCGTGGAAGATCTCGTTGAGCAGCCCGGCGCAGGCGTCCACCTGGTTCATCCAGAACAGCTGGTCCGCGCTGTCCCCGCCGGCCAGGGAGATCGCCTGCCGGGCGGCCCGGCGGATCATGAAGAAGGTCAGCTCGCACGCCTGCACCGCGCGGATGAAGATGTGCTCGTCGTGCTTGTCGGAGCGGCGGAACCCGCAGAAGCGGCGCAGCGCGAGCAGCCGCCGGTCGTCCGCGAACGCCCGCCTCCGCACCAGGTCGGCGCCGCGTACGGGGCTGTGCGGCGCGACCGGCAGCTCGCCGAGCCGATCGAGGACCGGACGCAGGCGGCGCAGGCGCTCGGCGATGTGCTCGGGGACCACGTGGTGCCTGGCCGCCTCGATGCGCTCACGGTCGGCCAGGTCGCTGAGGATCGCGTGCATGGCCACCAGGGCGCCGCCGTACGGGTCGTCCTCCTGGGCGAGGAACCACCCGAAGACGTGCAGGCCCGTGTAGCGGTAGTACTCGGGGATCGCCAGGCGGCTGCTGAACGGACGGGTCAGCAGCAGCATCTCGGTGTCCGCGCCGGCCACCGCCTCGTCGTAGCGGCGGGAGAGGTCGGCCAGCTCCTCCTGGCTCAGCTCCGCCAGCGCGATCGAGGCGAGGTGGTCGGCGAGCGCCTCGCTGTGCAGGGGGAACCGCTCGGTGCGCGGTGTTGGCAGGGTCCTGATGGTCATCAGGCCTCCGCCGGGTCGTCGTCGCGGCGGCCGGTGACCAGGTGCTTGTCGGCGGTCGAACGGTGGACGGCGCAGCGGGTGAACCCGGCGCGCCGCAGCAGGGCCAGGTACTCCTCGGCGGTCCGGTGGCGGCCCTGCGTCTCGATGTGCATGGACAGGTTCATCACGGCGGTGGAGAGCGGCCCGCCGCGGTCGGGGTCGAAGAGGCGCTCCATGATGAGCACCCGGCCGCCGGGACGGCAGGCGTCGTGCGCCTTGCGCAGCAGCTTCTCGCAGGTCTCGTCGTCCCAGTCGGACAGGATGTAGCCGAAGGCGATGCAGTCGCCCTCCGGCAGCGCGTCGTGGAAGAAGTCGCCGCCGGCGAAGCCCAGCCGGTCGCCCAGCATGTACGCCGCCGCGTTCTCCGCCAGGTACGGCCCCACCTGCGGCAGGTCGAAGACGGTCGAGCGGAGCTCCGGGTGCAGCAGCAGGGCCGCCACCGAGAAGGGGCCGCTCGCGCCGCCGACGTCCACGAGCTGCCGGGCCTCGCCGAGGTCGGCGAGCAGGGCGAGCTCGTGCGAGACGTGGAAGCTGAGCTGCCACATCGCGGTCAGGAACCGCCGGACGGACTCCTCGTCCCGGTAAAGCGTGGAGAACGGGTCGGGCAGCTCGGCGTCCACCGCGGCCTTGCCGCGCTCCAGGTAGTCCTGGACCTGGCCGAACCGCTCGGTCGTGCTGGCGAGCAGATGGTCGACGAAGCCCAGCAGATAACGCGGGTCACGCCGGTCGAGATAGGGGCGGGTGCCCTTGGCTAGCGCGTACCGGCCGCCGGGGGCGCGCGTGAGCACCTGGAGGGAGACCAGGACGAGCAGCAGCCGCTCCAGGGTCTCCTCGTCGGTCCCGAGCGCGTCCGCCAGCTCGGGGGCGGTGGCGCTGTCATGGTCGGCGAGGTGGACGAACACCCCGGCCTTGTCGGCGAAGCTCAGCGAATGGGTCGCGTAAATTCCGAATACCGCGCGTTCGAGATGCACTGGAAGCATGGGTGAGAATCCTCTTGGGCGTGGGCAGGAATGTCCCGCCAGTTTCCGCGTGCGCGCGCGGCGGCCCTAGGATGTTTCATCACCGGTTAAACGAGGACGATCTGAAAGTGAACGGCGGCGGCCTACTATTGTCGGCGCCGGCGCCGGCGGGCGAAATCACCTTGACGTGTGGGTTGAAAACCCAGTTCGGCAGCCTGTTCGGACCGATCCGGCTGGCGCCGGGGACGATTCTCGGGCACGATGATTAATGTCGGAGTGCGATCTCTTTACGGCTGGGAATGGCGATGACATACGCGGTCAGGTTGGAATCCGTGGGCAAGGTGTATGGATCGGGGCGCACCGCGGTCCACGCGCTCAACGACGTGACGATGGCCTTGCCCCGCGGGTCGTTCACCGCGGTCATGGGCCCGTCGGGCTCGGGCAAGAGCACGTTCCTGCACTGCGCGTCCGGCCTCGACCGGTCGACGTCGGGCCGGGTGTGGCTGGGGGAGACGGAGCTGTCCCGGCTGAAGGAGGAGGAGCTGACGGTGCTCCGCCGCGAGCGGGTCGGCTTCGTCTTCCAGGCCTACAACCTGCTCGACGCGCTCACCGCCGAGCAGAACGTGTCGCTGCCGTTCCGCCTGGCCGACAGGCCCGTCCCGATCGAGCGGGTGCGGGCCGCGCTCAAGGCGGTCGGCCTGGCCGACCAGTACGACCGCCACCCCGCCCAGCTCTCGGGCGGGCAGCGGCAGCGGATCGCGATAGCCCGCGCGCTGATCCACGAGCCGGACGCCGTCTTCGCCGACGAGCCGACCGGCGCCCTCGACTCGCGCACCGGCCGCCAGATCCTGGAGCTGTTACGCCGGCTCGTCGACGACCTGGGCCAGACGGTGCTGATGGTCACCCACGACCCGGTCGCGGCCTCGTACGCCGACAAGGTGGTGTTCCTCGCCGACGGGCGGCTGGCCGGCGAGCTGCGCGCGCCCTCGCCCGAGCGGGTCGCCGACCGCATGACGCGCCTGGGCGAGTGGTGAGCATGACGCGACGGGCGCTGTCGAGACGCGCGCTGTCCCTGGCCTGGAGCACGATCAAGGGGCGCAAGGGCGGGTTCGTGGCCGCGTTCATCGCGGTCATGTTCGGGTCGGCGGTCCTCACTGCCAGCGGGATCCTGCTGGAGACCGGCCTCAGCTCCGGCGTGCCGGCCGAGCGTTACCGGGCGGCGGCGGTGGTCGTCGGGGCCTCGCAGTTCTTCCCCGTCGAGGAGGACATCGACCCCCGCTACGCCGAGCGGGTCCGGCTTCCGGCCGCCCGCGCCGAGGAGGTGCGGCGGGTGCGCGGCGTGCGCGCCGCCGTCGGCGACGTCAGCTTCCCGGCGAGCCTGGTCCTGGGCGGCGGGCGGGTCCTGGGCGGCCCCGGCGGCGTGCCCCTGCTGGGCCACGGCTGGCCGGCGGCGGCGCTGCGGCCGTTCGCGCTGAGCGCGGGGCGGCCGCCGCAGGCGGCGGACGAGGTGGTGCTGGAATCCCGCCTGGCCAGGGAGGCGGGGGTCCAGGTCGGCGGCACGGTGACGCTGACGGTCGGCACGACCCCCGCCGTCTTCCGGGTGAGCGGCCTGGCCGATGGCGGTGACCTGACGCGGCAGGCCGCGCTGTTCGTCACCGACGAGCGGGCGCGGCAGCTGTCCGGGCAGCCGGACCACGTCGACGCGATCGGCGTGCTGGCCGGCCCCGAGACCGACCCCGCCGAGCTGGCCGGCGCCATCGAGCGGGCCGTACGCGGGGTGGTGACCTACACCGGCGACCAGCGCGGCGACGCCGAGATCCTCGACGTGGGCAGGACGCGGTCGTTCGTGATCGAGCTGGCCCTGTCGTTCGGCGCGACCATGGTCATGGTCGTCGTGATCGTGGTGGCCGGCACGCTCGCGCTCTCCGTCCAGCAGCGCAGGCGGGAGCTGGCGCTGCTGCGGGCGATCGGGGCGACGCCGAAGCAGGTCCTCGCCATGATCGGCGCCGAGGCGACGCTGGTGAGCGTGGCCGGGGCGGTGCTCGGCGCGATTCCCGGCGTCGGCCTGGGCTTCGTCTTCCACCGGACGTTCGCCGCCGTCGGCGCGATGCCCGCGGACTTCGAGCTCGTGGTCGGCCCGGTGCCCGTGCTGGCGGCGATGGTGCTGTGCGTGGCCGGGGCCCGCACGGGCGGCTGGATCGCCGCCCGGCGCGCGGCGAAGGTCAGCCCCGTCGAAGCCCTGGGCGAGGCGGCGGTGGAGCCGCGCAAGCTCGGCTGGGTCCGGCTGACGATCGGCTCGCTGCTCATCCCCGCCGCCCTGGCGGCCGCGATCGTGCTGCCGATCGCGCTGCCCGGCGAGGCCGCCGTGGACGGCGCGAGCAGCTCGGCACTCCTGCTCGTCATCGCCGTCGCCCTGCTCGGCCCCCGCCTGCTCGGGGGCGCCGTCACCCTGCTCGGACCGCGACTGAACCGGGCCACGCACGTCAGCGGGTTCCTCGCCGTCGCCAACGCCCGCGCGCGCTCGCGGCGGCTCAGCTCGGCCACCACGCCGCTGATCATGGGTGTGACGATGGCCGCCGCCCAGATCTTCAGCGCCACCACGCTGGGCGCGGCCGCCCAGAACCAGGCCGCGGACGGGGTGCTGGCCGACTACGTGGTGACGCCCAAGGCCGCCGGGCTCTCACCCGGCCTGGCCGGGGAGCTCGCCCGGGTGGGCGGGGTGTCGGCGGTGACCCCGGTCGTCCGGACGCAGACGATCATCACGTACACGTCCGATGACAGCAAGCAGTACAAGATCTTCCCGGCGCAGGGGGTCGAGCCCGCGGGGCTCAAGGCGACGATGGACCTCGGTGTGCTGGAAGGAGACCTCGGCGCGCTGCGCGGCGAGTCGGTGGCGCTGAGCCGCCTGGCCGCCGGCACGGTCGGCGCGAAGGCCGGGCAGAGCGTCGACCTGCGACTCGGCGACGGCACGGCCGTACGGGCCCGGGTGGTGGCGATCTACGAGAAGGGACTCGGCTTCGGCGACGTCACGCTTCCGCACGACCTCGCGATCCGGCACACCACCGACCGCCTCGACTCCTGGATGCTGGTCAAGGCCGCCGGGGGAGAGCCGGCACTGCGGCAGGCGCTGGCCCGCCATCCGACGGCGCAGCTGGCCGACAGGGAGTCCTTCACCGCCGCCCAGAGCGGCGACTCTGCCGACTCCGCGGTCAGCCTGCTGCTCAACGCCGTCCTGCTCGGCTACATCGCCATCGCCGTGGTCAACACCCTGGTGATGGCGACGGTGGCGCGCGTGCGCGAGTTCGCCATGCTGCGCCTGATCGGCGCGGGACGCGACCAGGTGCGCTCGATGGTGCGCGGGGAGGCGCGGATCATCACGGTCTCCGCGGTCCTCATCGGCACGCTGGCCGCGCTCCCCGCGCTGGTCGGCATCAGCATCGCGGTGAGCAGATGGCCCGTGCCGTCGATCCCGCCGCTCGCGTACGCGGGCATCGTCGCGGCGGCCGTGCTCGTCGCGTGGCCGTCCATCATGATCTCCGCGCGGGTGGCGATGCGGCAGCGGCCGGTCGAGGTCATCGGCGGCGAATAGCCTGCCGACCTGGCTGACCACTCTGTTTAGCGGCCGAGTCAACGACCTAGATCCATCCGCACAATTCGGGCGAAGCTGGTATTCACCGGATGAGTGAATTCCGGATTTTCGTCGATGGCGGAGGTCGAACATGTCCGTAGGGGAGTTTGAAAATCTGGTCCCGCTGCGATTGCCGACCGATCGTTACCGGTCCGCATCGCACCCGTATTCCCGCGCGGTTTACCGCTTCTCCCTTTCCGAAGAACTCGCGGACGACCTGAGAAAGCTCGGCGTCCGGCACCACGCGTCGCTCTTCATGATTCTGGTCGCCGCCTGCCAGACGCTGTTCGCCCGCTATTCGGGCCGGACGGACATCGTCGTGGGCACCAGATGCGCCGGAAATCCCGCCAACAGCCTGGTCCTGCGGTCACAGGTGACGGGCGCGCAGCCGTTCGAGTCCTTCCTGCCCGCGGTGCGCAAGACCGTGCTCGCCGCGTGCGCGGGAGGGAACGTCCCGGTCGAGACCCGGGTGATGGTCGTCCAGGGCGAGCCGCCCGAGGACCAGGTGGACCTGGCGGTGGCCTTCACCGAGAGCACCGGCCCCCTGGACGTGACGATCGCCTACGACACCGAGCTGTTCCACGCCGAGACCGTCGAGCGACTGGCGGGCAACCTCACCGCGACCCTGGTCGCCGTGGCCGATGACCCGTCCCTGCCGCTCTCGGAGCTGCCCCCGCTGGCCGAGTCCGAGCGGCGCCGCGTGGTCGAGGAGTGGAACGACACCGCGTACGCCTTCCCGGCCGATCGCACCGTGCACGAGCTGATCGCCGAGCAGGCCCGCCGGACGCCCGCGGAGCCCGCCGTGATCGCCGACGGCCGCACCCTCACCTACGCCGAGCTCGACGACCAGGCCGGCCGGCTCGCCGCCCGCCTGCGCGCCGCGGGCGTGGGCGCCGAGTCCCGGGTCGGCATCATGCAGGGCCGCGCCCCGCACGCCATCGTCTCCATGCTCGCCGTGCTCAAGGCGGGCGGCGCCTACGCGCCCCTGCACGACAGCTACCCCGAGGACCGGATCCGCTGGGTGCTGGACGACACCGGCGCGACCGTGCTGCTCACCGACCGGGCGATGCGCGCCAAGGCCGAGCGGATCGGCGTCCCCCTGATCGTCGTGGACGAGCCCGCCGGCGGGCCGGTCGCGCCCGCGCCCGAGCCCGTGAGCGTCCACCCCGAGCAGCTGACGTACGTCATGTACACCTCCGGCTCCACCGGCACCCCCAAGGGAGTGGCGGTCACCCACCGCGACGTCGTCAGCCTGGTGTGGGACCGCCACGCTCGCTCCGACGCCCACCAGCGCTTCCTGTTCCTGTCCCCGCACGCCTTCGACGCCGCGACGTACGAGGTGTGGGTGCCGCTGCTGACCGGCGGCCAGGTCGTGGTCGCGCCCGCCGAGCTGACGCCGCGCGAGCTGGTCCGGATCGTCGCCGAGCACGGCGTGACCGCCGTGATGCTCACCGCCGCCCTGTTCCGCCTGTTCGCCGAGGAGTCGCCCGAGTGCTTCGCCGGGCTGCGCGAGGTGTGGACGGTCGGCGAGGCCCCGTCCATGCCCGCCGTGGAGCGGGTGCTGCGCCGCTGCCCCGGCACGGTGGTCCTCAACGGGTACGGCCCCACCGAGACCACGACGTTCGCCACCACCCAGGTGCTGACCATGGAGCACGTCCGGTCGGGCATCGCGCCGGTCGGGCGGCCGACCGACAACACGCGGGCGTACGTGCTGGACGAGCGGCTGCGCCCGGCCCCCATCGGCGCGCCGGGCGAGCTGTACCTGGCGGGCGACGGCCTGGCCAGGGGCTACCACGGCCGTCCCGGGCTCACGGCCGGCCGGTTCGTCGCCGACCCCTTCGGCTCCGGCGGCCGCATGTACCGCACCGGCGACACCGTCCGGTGGAACGGCAAGGGCGAGATCGAGTTCCTGGGCCGCGTCGACAACCAGGTGAAGATCCGCGGCTTCCGCGTCGAGCTGGGCGAGATCGAGACGGCGCTGCGCCGCTGCCCCGGCGTCGCCGACGCGGTGGTCGTCGTCCACGAGGCCCACGGCACCCGCAGCCTGGTCGCCTACGTGGTCACCGAAGGGGGCGCGGCGGAGGAGGAGCTGCGCCGCTCGCTGGCCGAGCGGCTGCCCTCCTACATGGTCCCCTCCCGGTTCATCGCCATGGACGCGCTGCCGATCAACGCCAACGGCAAGATCGACCGGCGCGCCCTCCCCGACCCCGGCGCCCTGCCCGAGACCGACGTGGTGGCCCCGCGTACGGACGCCGAGCGCGTGCTCGCCGAGATCTGGTCCGACGTGCTCGGGATCGAGCCCGTCGGCGTGACCGACGACTTCTTCGCCCTCGGGGGCGACTCCATCCTCACCATGAAGGTGATCTCCCGAGCCCGAGCCCGCGGGCTGCGGCTGACGGCCAAGGACCTCTTCGTCAGCCCGACGATCGCCGAGCTGGCGGAAGCTGTCGGCGAGCCCGCCCCCGTGCCTGGCGCTGAGACCGCCCCCGAGACCGGAGCTGAGA
>NZ_VCKX01000257.1 GCF_005889725.1 Nonomuraea zeae | reverse complement strand
TTGTGGCGGTCTGGGCGGTGGAGGGGGCGCTCTGGTTGCGCCACATCAGGGCCGCGGAGACGCCGGCGACCGCGACCACCACGGCCGCGGCGGCCGTGAGGAGACGCCGCCGCCCGGACGTCGCCCGCGCCTCGACGCCGGCACTGCTCTTACCGCCGGCACTGCTCTTGCCGTCGCCGCCCTGGCCCTCGCCGTTGCCCTTACTGGGGGCGGCCGTGTCACGCCCTGCCACCTCGGGGGGCACGGTCGTCTCCACCGGCGCCGCACTGTCCGCAGGCACCGCCCTGTTCACCGGTGCCGCTCTCTCCGCAGGGGCTGAGGTGGAGCCCTGCGCCTGGGACGCACCTCCAGGCTCCGTGGCCGCCGCACCCGTGCCTTGCGACCTCGGTCCGGGGACGCCGGGAGCCGCGGATAAGGGCGTCGAGACGGGCACGGAGGACATGCTGAGGCGGTCCATCAGCTCCTGGGCCGTAGGGCGTTCGGCGGGATTCTTGGACAGGGCC
Source organism: Nonomuraea zeae (assembly GCF_005889725.1). Classification (GTDB taxonomy): domain Bacteria; phylum Actinomycetota; class Actinomycetes; order Streptosporangiales; family Streptosporangiaceae; genus Nonomuraea; species Nonomuraea zeae. The sequence continues at coordinate 17,124 of NZ_VCKX01000257.1, read as the reverse complement.
GCCTGCACCAGGTCCCGCAGCGGCCCCGACAGGCCACGCAGGTCCGGCGGCTCGTTGACGATGCGGAGCAGGACCGTCGGCATCGAGCCCGACCCGAACGGCGGGAGCCCGCTGGCGGCGAAGGCCACCGTGCCGCCCCACGCGAAGATGTCCGCAGCCGGCCCGATCCGCGCGCCCGACACCTGCTCGGGCGACATGAACGACGGCGTCCCCACGATCGCGCTGCTCACGTCCGACTCCATGAGCTGCGCGAGCCCGAAGTCGATGACCTTGGGCCCCACCTGGGAGAGCAGCACGTTCGACGGCTTGAGATCGCGGTGCACCACCCCGGCCCCGTGGATGGCACGCAGCGCCATCGCCATCGCCGCGGCCAGCCCGTCCAGCGCCGAGCCGCGCAGCGGCCCGGCCTCGCGGACGGCGTCGACGAGGCTCTGCCCCTCGACGTATTCGGTGACGAGGTAGGCCACGTCCCCCTCGGCGTCGGCGTCGAGCACGGGGGCCGTACAGAATCTCGCGACCCGCTTGGCGGCGGCGACCTCCCTGACGAAGCGCCGCCTGAAGTCGGCGTCCGCGTCCATCCGCGCGCGGATCAGCTTGACCGCGACCCGCGCGCCACCGGGGTCGCGGGCCAAGTAGACGACGCCCATGCCGCCCTCACCCAGCCGACCCAGCAGGGTGTACGGCCCCACCTGCCGGGGGTCGCCGTCTCTCAACACCGCCAAGGTCATAGGGGCCCAGGCTATCGGCCGGGCCGCTGGATGCTCCATGCCCGGCGGGCTAGACGCTCAGCCGCCACTGGTTCCACTCGTCGAAGAACTCGAACCCCATCGCCTCGTTGATGGCCAGCATGTGGGTGTTGGAAGTGGCGTTCCAGGTGATGATCCGCTCCAGATGGGGCTCACGCTCGCGCAGCCAGAACAGGTTGGCGAGCTTGAGCAGCAGGCCCAGCCGGTGGCCCCGGTGCCCGGCCAGCACCGTCGTGTCCGTCTGGGCGCCCCAGCCGTCGGAGCGGTCGGCCTTGAGGCAGATGCGGGTGTAACCGGCCGGGGCGCCGTCGGAGTCGCGGCGGGCGATCGTGGTGTAACAGGTCTGGCCGCTGTCCGGGATCCGCTGCTCGCGGTCGCGGATGCGGTCGAGGCTGAAGTGCTGGTCCTCTACGTCGTCGTCGCGCGGGGCGTCGTTCATGCCGCTCATCAGGGTCGCGAGGTCGGGCAGCAGCTCGGGCCCCGCCGGGCCGATCCACTGCTCCAGGCTGTAGCCCGCCACCTGGGGCACCATCCGCTCCAGGGCCGCCCAGTCGGCCGTACGCAGGTCGAACGTGCGGCGGGCCTCGACGAGCGCGACCGTCATGCCGCGCGCATGGGCGAACCGGGCGCCCGCGCCGGCGGACGGCGTCTCGGTCAGCATCAGGCGCCTGCCATCGGCCCGCAGGCGCTCTGCGGCGTGCTCGAACAGGGCCGAGCCGAGACCCCTGCCGCGGTGCTCCGGGCGTACCACGAGGGGGAAGACCCTGCCGGTGTGGGTGTTGTCGAGCCGGTAGAGCGACAGGCAGTAGCCGCCGGCCACCTTGCCGTCCTCGACCACCGCCCAGACCTCCGCTCGCTGCGCGGGGCTGTCCAGGCAGAGCTCACGGCGGAAACGGGCGAACGGGACCTGAGGGCCGGCGTTGTCGGTGCCGGCGGCCATGTACGCGTCGTACAGGCCGGTGATGAGATCGCCCTGGCTGGCGGGGTCGATGGGCTGAATCATCATGGGTCCAGGAAATCGCACGGCAGCGACCCGGAGCGAACGAATTTCCGCCACGGGGACGGAGTCCGGCTCGCGCACCGCGGACCCACACCGAACGCCCCCGGCCAGGGACCATGGAGAGCGGCGCCTCGAACGGCGGCGCCCCGGAGGACATGACCCTGAACGATGGGCGCCTCGGGTCAGACCGACGGGTCAGACCGACGGGTCAGACCTACAGGTCAGCCCGATGGGGCTGACCGGCCGACTCCCGCTCTCCGAGGCGGCGGCGTACTAACCGCTCACTGGCGGTAGTTCTCGACCTCGCTCGCGGGGCGGGCGGCGGCGTTGTCGGGGTCCTCGCCCGCGCCGCGCCGGGCCCTGCGCTGCCGGAGCAGATCCCAGCACTGGTCAAGCGCCGTCTCCAGCTGCTTGATCCGGTTGCGCTCCTCGTCGGAGGTGACCTCGCCGGCCGTCAGCTTGCCGCGCAGATCGTGCTCCTCGGTGACCAGATCACTGATCCTGGTGAGAATCTCGTCGTCCCGCATGTCCAAGACTCTAATCACTGCGTGATAGAACACGCCCTATGTCTGGTATTGCGCTGGTAAGAAAGCCCGGCCCTCGGATCTCCGAGGGCATCGTCACCCACATCGAGCGCGAACCAGTGGACCACGAACGCGCCGCCGCCCAGCACGACGCCTATGTCGCCGCGCTGGCGCGCCACGGGTGGCGGCCCGTGTACGTGGCGGCGGCCGACGAATTGCCTGATGCGCCCTTCGTGGAGGACACGCTGGTGGTGTCGGGGCGGCTGGCCGTACTGACCAGGCCGGGTGCGCCGGAGCGGCGGCCCGAGGTGGCGGCCGTGGAGCAGGCCGTGCGGGAGGCCGGGCTGACGACGGTCAGGATCGCGCGGCCGGGCACGCTGGACGGCGGCGACGTGCTGCAGGCCAACGCGACCGTGTACGTCGGGAGGTCGGCGCGCAGCAACCGCGAGGGGATCATGCAACTGGCGGCCCTGCTGCCGGAACGCCGGGTCGTCCCGGTGGACATGTCCGGCGTGCTGCACCTGAAGTCGGCGGTGACGGCCCTGCCCGACGGCACGCTCATCGGCGACCCCGGCCGCGTGGACCTGCCGGATCTGCTCGTCCCGCCGGAGGAGGCGGGCGCGCACGTGGTGCCGCTGGGCGGGGACAGCGTCCTGATGGCCGCCTCGGCCCCGGAGACCGCCGCCCTGCTCGGAAAGCGGGGATTTATCGTGACAAGCGTAGATATTTCGGAGTTTGAGAAGCTGGAAGGCTGCGTCACCTGCCTGAGCGTCCTCGTCCCCGACTGAGCCGCCGATCCCCGCTGCCTCTGGCCGGTCCGCGCTGTCCCGCGCCGGCCCGGATCCCTGTGCTCACGATGTGAGATCAGGGACGGCGCATCCCGAGACGTCTGGTAGCGTGCAGGGCATGCTGTGCGGGCTCCTTCTTAGCTGCCGCGGCGGGGGCCTCTAAGGCCGGCTCCCTCGCCGCGGAGCGAGTCATGCACGTCGGCCGTTTCTTCCGACCGACGAGGAGCAGCAAATCATGACCGCTCAGCAGCCCAGCAACATGCCGGTCCAGCGCTATCAGGCCTTCGAGCCGATCCGGCTGACCGACCGCACCTGGCCCGATCAAACGATCACCAAGGCGCCCCGATGGTGCGCGGTGGACCTGCGCGACGGCAACCAGGCCCTGATCGACCCGATGGACTCCCACCGCAAGCTCAAGATGTTCGAGCTGCTGGTACGCATGGGCTACAAAGAGATCGAAGTAGGCTTCCCGGCCGCCTCGCAGACCGACTTCGACTTCATCCGGCAGATCATCGAAGAGGGCCGGATCCCCGACGACGTGGTCATCCAGGTCCTGACCCAGGCCAGGCCGGAGCTGATCGAGCGGACCTTCGAGTCGATCGAGGGCGCCAAGCAGGCCATCGTCCACCTGTACAACTCGACGTCCACCCTCCAGCGCCGCGTCGTGTTCGGCCAGGACAGAGACGGCATCACCGCCATCGCGGTCGAGGGCGCCAAGCTGGTCAAGAAGCTCGCCGACGCGACCGACGTGGACGTCTACTTCCAGTACTCGCCGGAGTCGTTCACCGGCACCGAGCTGGACTACGCCGTCGAGGTGTGCGACGCCGTCAACGACGTGTGGCAGCCCACCCCTGACCGCAAGGTCATCGTCAACCTGCCGGCCACCGTCGAGATGGCCACGCCCAACATCTACGCCGACCAGATCGAGTGGATGCACCGCAACCTCAAGCACCGCGACTCGATCGTCCTGTCGCTCCACCCGCACAACGACCGCGGCAGCGCCGTGGCCGCCGCCGAGCTGGGCTACATGGCGGGCGCCGACCGCATCGAGGGCTGCCTGTTCGGCAACGGCGAGCGTACGGGCAACGTCTGCCTGGTCACCCTGGGCATGAACCTCTTCTCCCAGGGCGTCGACCCCGAGATCGACTTCAGTGACATCGACGAGATCCGCCGCGTCACCGAATATTGCAACCAGCTGCCCGTGCACCCGCGCCACCCGTGGGGCGGAGAGCTGGTCTACACCGCCTTCTCCGGCTCCCACCAGGACGCCATCAAGAAGGGCTTCGAACACCTCGAGCGCGACGCCGCCGCGGCCGGGGTGCCGGTGGACGAGTTCACCTGGGCGGTCCCCTACCTGCCGATCGACCCGAAGGACATCGGCCGCACCTACGAGGCCGTCATCCGGGTCAACAGCCAGTCGGGCAAGGGCGGGGTCGCCTACATCATGAAGGCCGACCACCAGCTCGACCTGCCGCGGCGGCTGCAGATCGAGTTCTCCAAGGTCGTGCAGACCCGTACGGACGAGCAGGGCGGCGAGATCGGCTCGACGGCCATGTACGAGATCTTCCGCGACGAATACCTGCCGAACCCGGCCAACCGGTGGGGCCGCCTCAGCCTCCTGGCCCACCGCCACGAGTCCACGGTGGACGACAAGGACCGCATCAGCGCCGACATCCGCCTCGACGGGGAGATCCGCGAGATCGAGGGCACCGGCAACGGCCCGATCTCGGCGTTCATCGACGCGATCGCGGGCGTCGGCCTCTCGGTGCGCGTCCTCGACTACGTGGAGCACGCGCTGAGCGCGGGCACCGACGCCAAGGCCGCCTCCTACCTGGAGTGCGAGGCCAACGGGCAGGTGCTGTGGGGGGTGGGCGTGGACGCCAACACCACCACGGCCGCGCTCAAGGCCATCATCTCGGCGGTCAACCGCGCTTCCCGCTGACCACTGATCCTATGTAGCCGCCCCCGGCACGACCTGCCGGCGGTCTGGCCCTCCGGGTATACGCCCACAAGGCCCCATACCCATCACTCGACCGCACCCGTTTATCAAGTGGGTGCGGTCGAGTTGTTTTGGGTGGTGGGGTGTTAGGCGCCGGGGGTGCAGTTGTAGAGGTGGCCGTAGCGTTTTTGAGCTATGCGCATGAGCTCGATCAGGTCCTTGATTGCATCCCGGCCTTTGGCGACTTGGGAAAGATAGATGTCGATCAACCGTTGCTTGTCGCCGCAGCGAAACTTCGCACTCACTCGGTACGGCTGATCGGCAAATGGTGTATTCGGCAGGTACGCTGCCAGGCCGTCACCAAGGTCGGCGGGGAGCGGTACGCCGCCATGCCTGCTGTAGAGCCGACGCCTGTCATCCATAACGAAGTCCAAATGCTCCTGGCTCGTCCCATTGCCCGCTTGCAGCCAGCCCACCTCAAGTGGTCGAGGAGCCGTATCAGGAGCCCAGCAATCACCGCTGCTCTCATTTCCGCTATTTCTCTCGACGAGCGACACCGTTGCACCGCTTACCAAGCGGAATGCTTTCTCGGAGACGAGCTTGCAAATGTAAGGGGCAGCATCCGTAACCGGTTCCGGGGCCGCGGCCGGTGCGGATACAGCGTCATTCAGGGGAGCGCAGGCTGTGGTGAGTGGCGTGAGAGTGGCCAGGGCAACAATCAGCGTAGCAAACCTCATTTACCACCTCCGGGAGGCGACGGAATCTGGAGACTTAGGTAGTCATCCACTTCGCTGGTCCTGCGGAAAGTGTTGCTAAACCGATCGAACAGATCACTACCTCCGCTCTTCTTTTGAGCCCAAGCAAGGAACTGACTGTATTCTTGTGAGCTCATCTCGGCGAAAGGTTTGATCGTCGGCGGATTTCCGCTTGTGAACGACTGATCCTTGATATTGACTTCATCAAGCATCCCCTTGCTCAGCATGGCAGTGGCGAGCATCTGCTCTGCCAGCCTCTCCACCGCCAGTCGATTGTCCGCCAGCGTCCGGTGCGTCTCGTCCAAGCCCCGTCTGTGATCGAACATCCGCTGAGCGACCTGTTTGGCCATCTCGTCATACGCAGCTCCGGCGAGCTTGTCGTACCCGTTGCCGAGCATTTCTCCGAAGGCGCCAGCGGCCAGTTGTCCTGCCTGTTTGGCGCCCGGCACCGGAAGCAGCCCCAGCGCGTTGCCCACCATGCTCTTCAGCGCCTCGTCCGCCTTCTTGTCGTCCAGTCCCTGGGCGATCAGCACCTGGCGGCGGATCTCCACGAGGTGACTGAAGGGACGTGCCGCCGCCACGGTACGGTCGGTAAGGAATTGCATGATGTCGGCCTTGTCGACCCGTCCGTCCTCGTCGAAGTCGAACTCCTTGACGTCGGCCGCGGTGAATCCGAGCCGCTCCGCGTTGGAAGCATCGAGCCCGACCGGAGGCACCGTGTCGAGCGCTGCCCGCATGTGTTCGGTCTGTGCTCGTATCAGTGCCTCGAAAGCGCCGTCGTCGGCCGTGGCCAGCGCCAGTGCGTACGACATGTCCGCGGCCGCGACCTGGCCGAACGTGGCGTGGTTCAAAAGGAGCCGGGAGAGCTCGTCGATGCTGGCGGCGATCGCGCGGCCCAGGGGATAGCTCAGAGGCGCGTACCGATCGAACGCCTCCCTGTTCTTGATCTCCAGGTTGCCGCTGTCGGCCTTGCCGAAGGCGCCGCGCATCTCGTCGGCGAGGAGCTTGGTCATCTCGGCGGCCAGCTTGTTGGAGGTCGCGTCCTGGCCGGTTGTCGCGGTCACCAGCAGGTCGCTGATCGGCTTGTAGTCGCCCAGATAGCGGGAAGCGCCCCACCGGGTGGTCAGCAGGTAGTGCAGCACGGACTCCTTCCACCCGGCCGGAGTCAGGTTCAGCAGTGCGTGGGAGGCTTCCCGGCCGAACTTCGCGGCATGAAACAGGTCCTCCACCACCGACGATTGGATCTTCGTGCCTGGACTGCCCGCCTGCGGCTCCGGTCTGAGCATCGCGTCGAGGCCGAGTGCGCCGGCCAGGTCGAGTATGGGGATCTGCAGTGCACCGAAGGGGCTGCCCAGCAGGTCCTTGCTCGCCGCCCATTCGTCCTTGCGCTGCTCGTGCTCGTAGACGATCACGTCGCGCCCGACGATCTCCATGAACCTCCCCGAGAACGGCGGCTTCCCGTCGTGAGCACGCCAGATGAGCGCCTGGGCCTGGTAACCCGAGTACTTCGTGTCGCCCGTCTCGTGCTCGGCCCGGCCCTCCGTCACCAGGTTCTCGAGGAAGTCGTCGCCCATGTACGCGGAGCTCTTCGGGTCGGTTCCTCGGGCAAGGGCCGTGCTCAGCATGCGCAGGGCCTTCTTGCCCCGGCAGGAGAGCCGGGCCATGAGATCGAAGTCCCCGTGGATCCTGGCGTCACGCAACTGCGTGGCGAGCGAGCCGGGGAGCCGCGTCACGCCCCGGGCCCCCAGCACGTCGAGGAACGCCTTGACGAACGCCGGGTCCCCGGCCCTTGACGCGTACTTTTCCAGCTCTGCCAGCGCCTCCGCGCTTCCTTCCGTGGACCGCAACGTGGACCGCAACGCGGCTCGGCCCGCCAGCGTCCCGTCCAGCAGCCCTCTGGCCGCCTCCAGGCTGTCCGGCACCGCCACGAAGCTCCCGGCAGGCATGCTCCTGCCGAAGGTGACCTGCTGCCGCTGCAGCTCGTGGACGAGCCGCTGCCGCCGCCGCAGGTCCTCGGCCTGCGAGGTGACCCGCCCGGCCAGCTGCCGCAGCCGCGCCGCGGGCGAGGTGTCGAGCCCGGCGCTCCGCAGCTCGCCGTGCAGGGAGCGCGCCAGCTCGTCCAGCCGCCTGGCCGCCTCGGCGTGCCTGCCCGCCATCGCGTCGAACTCGGCCGGCTTGACCCCGGTGAAGGTCGGCTTGGCCCCGGTGAACTCCGTCACGGCGTGTCCTGGGCCGCGGACAGCCTCTGGTTCGCGCTGTGGACGGCCTGCGCGAGCACGCCCCGCAACTCCCGCTGGTCGGCACGGACCTGGGCGTCGAAGCAGGCGCCCGCCGGCCCCACCCACGCGTCGCTCGCCATCAGGCGGCAGGACGGGTCGAGCACCCACCAGTGCTCGTCGGACAGCCGCTGGATGCGCTGCGCCACGGCTCGCATCGCCTCGTGATCGAGGTCGGCCACAAATGCTCCCCTTAAACGGCTCGGCGCTGGAACAACTTTCGCACGGTAATCAACAGTGTCTCAGCAGAACAAGCCGACCCTCGGCGAAAGGTATGGGCCGCCGGAATTTCCGGGATAAAGGGGGTTGGTTGTGTTCGGGAAATATTGCATATTGTCGAGAGATCGGAAAGTCGGGGTGGTTTGCCATTCTTCAAGGGGGTGGGGGTGGTGTCGGGATGGCTGCTCCCACGGTGGCGCCCCGGATAGTGAACGTTGCGTTTCTTCCCGATGAACCGTACTCTCCCTAGAGAACGCTCCGTTCTCTAGGGAGGTGTCATGGGCCTCGTGCTGTCCGGCCTGATCCTGGCGATGCTGCTGGGTGCACTGGACCAGACGATCATGGCGCCCGCGCTGCCCGCCGTGGCCGGCGGCCTGGGCGGGTTCGATCAGATGCCCGCCGTGGTCAGCGCCTACCTCGTCGCCGCCACCGTCGTCATGCCCGTCTACGGCAAGCTCGGCGACCGGTACGGCCGCAAGCCCACCATGCAGGTGGCCATCGTGGTGTTCGTGACCGGGGCCGTGCTGTGCGCGGTGGCCACGTCGATGCCGCAGTTCATCGCCTTCCGGGCCATCCAGGGGGTGGGCGGCGGCGGGCTGATGATCGGGGCGCAGGCGATCATGGGGGAGATCGTGAGCCCGCGGGAGCGGGGGCGCTACCTCGGGTTCATCGGGGCCGCCTACGTCGTGGCCGCCGTGTGCGGGCCGCTGATCGGCGGGTTCTTCATCGACCGGCTGAGCTGGCGGTGGATCTTCGCCATCTACCCGCCCCTCGGCCTGCTGGCGCTGGTCGTGCTGAGCCTCACGCTGCGGCTGCCCAGGCCGCACACGCGGGCGCCGCTCGACGTCGCGGGGGCCGTGACGCTGGCGGTCGCGGTGGTGGGCGTGGTGATGGTCGGGCAGACCAGGAATCCCGCCTTCCTGCTGCTCGCCGCGGCCGGGGTGGCGGCGTGGCTGGTCAGCGCGCGTTTCGCCACGGATCCGATCCTGCCGCTGCGGCTGTTCAGGAACCGGGCGTTCGCCGTGCCGGTGACGATCAGCCTGGTCATCGGGTTCGCGCTGTTCGGGACGATCACGTACATGCCCGCCTATCTGCAGATCGGCCTGGGCGCCAGCGCCACGCAGGCGGGGCTGCTGGTGACCGCGCTCATGGGCGGCGTGCTGACCACCACCATCGCGTCCGGGCGGCTGATCACGCGGACGGGGCGGTACAAGCCGTACCCCGTCGTGGGCACGGCCCTGGCGGCGGCCGGGCTCGGGCTGATCGGGCTCGCGGGCGGCACGCCGCTCGCGCTGGCCGGGGCGATGCTGGTGACCGGGCTGGGCGTCGGGCTGGTCATGCAGGTCATGGTGCTGGCCGCGCAGAACGCCGTGGAGTACGCCGACCTCGGCACCGCCACCTCCTCAGTGACATTCCTGCGCCAGATCGGCGCCTCGGCGGGGGTCGCGCTGGTGGGAGCCCTGATCACCTGGCGCGGCGGCATCCCCGCCACCGCGCCGGCCGAGCTGCCCCCCGGCGTGCGCGCGGCCTTCGCCGAGGCCGTGCCCCCGATCTTCGCGGCCATGGCGCCGCTGCTCGCCGTGGCGTTCTTCCTCGCGCTGGCGCTGCCGGCGCGTCCGCTTCGCACCACCGCATACGTCGAGGAGAAGCTGTGAAACTCGTCGCACCCCTGACCGCCTTCGGCCGAGACGACCTGGCGATGGCAGGGGGCAAGGGCGCCAACCTGGGCGAGCTCGTCAGGAGCGCCTTCCCCGTCCCGGACGGCTTCGTCGTCACCACGCACGCCTACGACCTGGTCGCGCAGGGCCGCGACACGCGGGCGTACTTCGAGCAGGCCGAGCTCCCCGGCGACCTGCGGCAGGCGATCGCCGACGCCTATGCCGCGCTCGGCGGCGGCCCGGTGGCCGTGCGGTCGAGCGCCACCGCCGAGGACCTGCCGGGAGCCGCGTTCGCCGGCCAGCAGGACACCTACCTGAACGTGGTCGGCGAGCCGGCCCTGCTCGACGCCGTACGCCGCTGCTGGGGCTCGCTCTGGACCGACCGCGCGATCGCCTACCGGGCCAAGCTCGCCATCGACGAGTCCGAGGTGCGGATCGCGGTGGTCGTCCAGAGCATGGTCGAGGCCGAGACGGCAGGCGTCATGTTCACCGCGAACCCCGTCACCGGCGACCGCACCCAGCTCGTCATCGACGCCAGCAGCGGCCTGGGCGAGGCGGTGGTGTCCGGGCTCGTCACCCCCGACCACTACGTGATCGGACCGTCGGGCCCGGCCGGCTTCACGCCCGGCCGCCGTGAGGTGGTCATCAGGGGTACGGCGGGCGGCGGCGTCACCCGCGAGTCCGGCGCCGCCACGCCCGCCGAGCCGCTCCCGGCCGCGGTGCTCGACGAGCTGGCCGGGCTCGGCCGGCAGGTCGCGGCCCACTTCGGCCGTCCCCAGGACATCGAGTGGGCCTACGCGGGAGGCCGGGTCCACCTCCTGCAGGCCCGCCCCATGACCGCGCTGCCGCCGCCCCCGGTCGGCAGGCTCAACCCCATCCAGCGCCGCATCAGCAGCGTCCTGCTCGAATACCTCCCCGAGCGTCCCTATCCGATCGACATGACGACCTGGGTCCCGTACGGCCCGGCCGGGCTGATGGGCAAGGTGACCGCGAGCTTCGGGATGCACGGCGTGTTCAGCGGCTTCCTGCGGGAGGAGGACGGCGTCGTCTACCAGCTCGTGCCGCCGAAGCCGCATCCCGGCGCGGCCGCCCTGCTCGCCCCGTTCCGCCTGGTGGCCAGGGCCAGGAAGTACGATCCCGCCCGATGGACCCAGGACCCGCGCTTCCGCGCCTACCTCGCGGCGATCGAGGAGCTGGCCGCCCGCGACCTGACCTCGATGTCGTGGGAGCGGCTCACCGCCGTGCCCAGGCAGGCGCTCGCCCTGGTGGAGCCGGTCGCCGACCTGCGGGTGGACTACCTGCCCGGCACCGGGCTGGCGCTGCTGCGGCTGCTGCTGGCGGTCAAGCTGCTCGGACGCGGCAGGCTGTTCGGCGACCTGCTGCACGGGGCGCGTACCCGGACCTCCGACGCCAACCAGGCGCTGGAGAGGCTGGCCGCGCACGCCAGGCGCACCGGCGCGCTCGACGCGGACCCGATGCCCGCGGACTTCGCGGGGGAGCTGCGGGAGTTCCTGGCCGAGTACGGCCACCGCGAGACCGCCAGCCCGATCCTGGTCACCCCGCCCACCTGGGCGGACGCGCCCGAGACCGTGCTCAGCCTGATCAGGGTGCTGGCCGCCGAGCCGCCCGCGCCGAAGGAGGCGGACGACGCCCTCGAACGCCTGCTCCGCCACCCGCTGCTGCGCTCCCGCGGCGGCCGGGCCAGGATGCGGCGCTGGGTCGAGGCGGCCAGGGCGGGCATCGCCTTCCGCGAGGACAGCCACTTCTACTTCATGATGCCGCAGCCGGTCCTGCGCAGGTCACTGCTGGAGCTGGGCCGCCGGCTGCGCGGAGCGGGCGTGCTCCAGCAGCCCGAGGACGTCTTCCACCTGCGGCTGGAGGAGCTGGAGTCGATCAAGGACGTCGCCACGCTGACGGCCGAGGAGGCGGAGCGGCTGCGCGAGACCGTACGGGCGCGGGCGGCCAAGCGCGAGGAGCTGTCCGGCGTCCGGCTCATCGACCCGGCTCTGGTCTTCCCCGCCAGGGAGACGGGAGACGCGCTGATCGCCGGGTCGCCCGCGAGCGGCGGCGTGGCGACGGGCCCGGTGAGGGTGATCAGGGAGCCGGCCGAGTTCGTCAAGCTCGGCAGCGGGGACGTGCTCGTCTGCCCGTACACGAACCCGTCGTGGACGCCGCTGTTCCAGCAGGCGGCGGCCGTGGTCGTGGACACCGGCGGCGCGGGGTCGCACGCGGCCATCGTGGCCAGGGAGTACGGCATCCCGGCGGTCATGGGCACCGGCAAGGGGACCTCCGTCCTGGAGGACGGCCAGGTCGTCACCGTCAACGGCAACGCCGGGACAGTCACCCGCGCTACCTAGGATGCATTCCATGGTCACCGACCACCGTAAGCAGCCACGACGCCGGGGCGAGGCGCTCAGCGCCGCCATCTACCAGGCGACGCTCGACGAGCTGGCCGAGACCGGCTACGCCGGGCTGACCATGGAGCGCGTCGCCGAGCGGGCCAGGGCCAGCAAGGCCTCGCTCTACCGGCGCTGGCCCACGCGCATCGAGCTGGTGATGGAGGCGGTCTACCACACCCTGCCCACCCCCGAGTCGTCGCCCGACACGGGCAACCTGCGCGACGACCTGCTGGCCATGCTCCGCCGCACGGCGCAGGCCCTGTCGGGTCCGGCCGGCGAGGCGATGCGCGGGCTGCTCGGCGAGGCGCTCAGGGGAGAGTCGCCGCTGGGCGCCATGCGGCGAAACTCCCAGGGCACGGCCAGGCGGCTGATGGAGGAGGTCGTCCGCCGCGCCGTCGAGCGCGGCGAGGTCGACCCGGAGGTCGTCACCCCTCGCCGCCTCGACTCCGGGCACGCGCTGCTGCGCCACCACTTCCTCTTCGAGGGCTCGCCCATCCCCGACTCGCTCGTCGTGGAGATCGTGGACGAGGTGCTCGTGCCGCTGCTCATGCCGGACCGCCGCGCACCCTGACGGGTTCAGGCGAGGCTGAGCTCGGCCGCCGCGGTCCGGCCCAGGCGCACCGCGCTCACGCCGGCCAGCGCGCCCATCCCGATGCCGGCCAGCGCGCTGAGCACCGCCACGGCCACGAACGGCCAGGTCACCCCCGGCATCCCCAGCAGCATCAGGATGGCGACGGGGACCCAGGCGATCGCGTTGCTGACGGCCGCGACCGCGAGCAGCTTGCCGGCGCCGCGTACGTCGGAGCTCAGCGAGGGCGCGCCCGACGCGATCGTGGGGAGCGACAGCACCAGCGCCAGGATGATCGGCGTATGGAAGCCGCCCGCCATCGCCTCGCCCAGCGGCCCGACGGGCGGGCCGGCGTGCCCGGCGGTGAGGCTGTAGAAGCTCAGGCCCACCAGGGCGACGGGCAGCGCGAGCAGAACGGCCGTCACGACCACCCGCCGGGCCGTCATCCTGGTGACGGCCCCGTACAGGGAGTGCCGGCTCGCGGTGTGGCAGGTCATGATCAGCGTGGCCACCGACAGCAGGGCCATGGCGCTCGCCCCCACGTGCAGCACCGTCGCCAGGTCCCGCAACCGGGCGGCGGCCCCGCCCCCCGAGGCCGTCCCGCCCATCCCGGCGGCCGTGGCCCAGTCGCCGTGGGCACCGGCCACGGCGCGCACGCCCTGGCTCCACAGGAGCCACAACGCCACGCCGGCGACGGACAGGACCGCCGCGAGCGGGACCCTGAGCGGCTTGGCCCCGGGAATGCGCTTGTGGTGGAACCACGCGTCGGCCGCGCCCCCAATGAGGTCGATCACCGTGCGGACGCGGGCCGGCCGCGCGGCGATCAGGTCGCCGACCTCGTCGCCGTAGCGCTGCCGCCAGGCCCGCGGGTAGAGACTGAGCATCGCCCGTGCGATCGCGCGCATCATGCCGTCCCCCAGGCGACTCCGGCGCGCCGCATCCCGGTCTGCTCGATGCGGCGCAGGGTGGCGAGCTGCTCGCGCAGCGCGTCGCGCCCGCCCTCGGTGATCCGGTACGGCTTGCGCCGCTCGGTCGTCTCCACCGGCTCGATCCAGCCGCGCTCCTCCATCCGCATCAGCGCGCCGTAGAGCGTGCCCGGCTCCAGCGAGGTGCCGCTGAACTCCTCTATGTCGCCGATCATCCGATAGCCATGTTTCTGCCCCTCGGCCAGACTGATGAGCACCAGCAGCGCCACGTCCGTGAAGCGGCCGAGCTCTTGTGTCCTGCGTGCCATGTATTCAGTTAAACTTAATAAGTCTTACTGAGCAAGCCCCATGGTCGCTCCCGCCAGGCGCATCACGTGGTCGAAGGCGGCCGGCCGGTTCTCGATCGTCTGGTTGAACTGGCCGAACACCTCGAAGTTGACCCAGCCGTACAGCGAGGTCCAGGCCGAGAGTGCCGCCCAGATCACACTGTCGGGAACCTCGGGCATCAGCTGCCTGAACGTGGCCGCCTCCGGCTCCAGGTCCCCGGGCGGCTCGGTCCCGGGCGGCCGGACGGCCCCCGCCCGCCAGGCGTCGGAGAGGATCCGGCCGAGAACGGTCACGTCGCGCAGCCGGGCCGCGATCGTGTCCTGCGGCGCCTGGTAGCCGGGCACGGGGGAGCCGTAGAGCAGCGCGTACTCGTGCGGGTGCGCCACCGCCCAGTCCCGTACCGCGTGGCAGGTGGTCAGCCACCGGCGCGGGAAGTCGTCCTGCGGGCAGCCGGCGTCGGCGCGTTCCACGCTCTCGCCGAGCGCGTTGTAGCCGTCGATGATCAGCGCGGTGAGCAGGTCATCGCGGCTCGGGAAATAGCGGTAGATGGCGGAGGAGACCATGCCCATCTCGCGGGCGACGGCCCGCAGGGACAGTCCGCCCGCGCCCTCCGTGGCGAGCTGGCGGCGCGCGATGTCGGTGATCTCTCTGGTCAGCTCGGCCCTGACGCGTTCTCTGGCGGTACGGCTGGCAGTCATGACGGCAGGTTATCAGAGCAGTGCCAAGAAACGAGAGCACTGCTCTTGACGAACACTGCTCTTTTGAGAGAGCATTGCTCTCGTAAGCGAATGACGAGAACCGACGGAGAATCCCATGCTCACCATCGCCAAGGGCGCCAACGCGGCGCTGATGTTCTTCCTGGAGCTCGGCGTGCTGGCCTCCGTCGGCTACTGGGGCTTCACGCTGGCCGCCGGCTGGCCGGTCAAGCTGCTGGCCGGGATCGGCGGGCCGGCGCTGTTCATCGCCGCGTGGGCGTTGTTCGGTGCGGGCGGCGGCGCGAACGCGACGTTCCCCCTCACCGGCCTGGCCCGCGCCGCGCTGGAGATCCTCTGGTTCGGTGGCGGCGCCCTCGCGCTCTACGCCTCCGGCCTGGTCACCTGGGCCGGCGTCTTTTACGGGCTCTTCGTGCTCAACGCAGTTCTCCGCCTCATCTGGAAGCAGGTCTGATCATGAGCAAGCACGTCGTCGTAGGTTCCGGCCAGGTCGGTACGCATCTGGCCACCAAGCTCCTCGCGGAGGGGCACGAGGTCATGGTGGTGACCCGCTCGGGCAGCGGCCCGGACGGGGCGGTCAAGGTCGCCGCCGACGTCGCCGACCGCGCCAGGATGAAGGAGCTCGCCAGGGGCGCCGACGTCCTCTACAACTGCGTCAACCCGCAGTACCACCGCTGGCTCACCGACTGGCCGCCGATGGCCGAGTCGTTCCTCGCCGCCGCCGAGTCGAGCGGCGCCGTCTACGTCATGCTGGGCAACCTCTACCCGTACGGCCCCGTGTCGGTCCCGATGACCGAGGACCTGCCGCTCGTCTCCGCCAGCCCCAAGGCGCAGGTGCGGGCGAAGATGTGGCAGGACGCGCTGGCCCTGCACGAGGCGGGCCGGATCAGGGCCGTCGAGGTGCGCGGCTCCGACTACTTCGGGCCGGGCGCCACGGACCAGTCCTACCTGGGCGCCCGGTTCCTCGTGCCGCTCAAGGCCGGGAAGACCATCCAGCTCATCCACCCCGCCGACCAGCCGCACAGCTGGACCTACCTGCCCGACGTGGCCGACGCGCTGGCCGTGGCCGGTCGTGACGAGCGGGCCTGGGGCCGCCCCTGGCACGTGCCCACGGCGGCCCCGCTGACCTTCCGCCAGATCGGCGGCCGGATGGCCGCGCTGCTCGGCCGGCCCGAGCCCAAAATGACGCAGCTGCCGTGGCCGCTGATGCGGGCGGTGGGGCTGTTCGTGCCGATGATCGGCGAGCTGAGGCACACGCGCTACCAGTTCACCGCGCCGTACGTGCTCGACTCCTCGGCGTTCCAGCGGACGTTCGGCGTCGTGCCTACGCCGATCGAGACGGCGCTCAAGGCTACGCTCGACGGGTGAAGATAGCCATGATCGGCCTGGGCGACATCGCGGAGAAGGCCTACCTGCCGGTCCTCGCCGCGCAGCCCGACCTCGACCTGCACCTCTGCACCCGCAACAGGGCCCGGCTCGACCGGCTCGGCGACGCCTACCGGATCGCCGCCCGGTCGCAGCACGTGGACGAGGTGATCAAGGCGGGGGTGGCCGCGGCCTTCGTCCACGCCGCGACCGACGCCCATCCGGAGATCGTCGAGCCGCTGCTCAACGCCGGTATCCACGTCTACGTGGACAAGCCGATCGCCTACACGCTGGCCGAGTCCGAGCACCTCGTACGCCTGGCCGCGGCCGAGGACAGGTCGCTGATGGTCGGCTTCAACCGGCGGCACGCGCCGGGGTACGCCGGGCTCGCCGAGCTTCCTCGTCATCTCCTTCTGATGGCGAAGAACCGCGACAACTACCCTGACGTCCCTCGGCGGGCGATATTTGATGACTTCATCCATGTGGTGGACACCCTCAGATTCCTCGCCCCCGGCCCGGTCACCGGCACCGCCTTCAGGACCCGCGTCGTGGACGGCCTGATCGAGCACATCGTCCTGGAGCTGACCGGCGACGGCTTCACCGCCATCGGCGTGATGAACCGGGCGAGCGGCGCGAACGAGGAGACCTGCGAGGTCATGGGCGACGGGAGCAAGCGCCGCGTGGTCAACCTCGGCGACGTCATCGACTACCGGGGCGGCGAGATCCTCACCCGGCGGCCCGACTGGGTGCCGGTCGCCCGGCAGCGCGGCATCGAGCAGGTCTGCCTGGAGTTCCTGTCCGCCGTCCGCGAAGGCCGCGTGATCAGCGCGGACGACGCCCTGATCACCCACGCCATCTGCGAGGACATCGCCGCCCAAGCCGAACGAGCCGGCTGAGCCGGCGGGCGGCGGGGCCGGAGGG
>NZ_VCKX01000256.1 GCF_005889725.1 Nonomuraea zeae | reverse complement strand
GGGCCTGCCCGCTCCCTCGACCCCTGCCCGCACGCCCCCTGCCCGCACGACCAGCCTCCGCCCATGCCGCCGGGCCCTCGGTGTGGGCGAACCAGCGGCGGGGGGACGGCTCGGCGGTGGGGCGGCTCAGCGGACGCCGCGTGGGCGGAACTGGATGCTGATCCGTGGCCCGGCCGGGCGGGCCGTCTTCGGGATCGCGTGCTCCCAGGTGCGCTGGCAGCTCCCGCCCATCACGATCAGATCTCCGTGACCGAGGTCGCGCCGGATCGACTGGCCGCCGCCGCGCGGGCGCAGCAGGAGCGGGCGGGGGCTGCCGACCGAGAGGATCGCGACCATGGTGTCCTCGGTGCTCCCCCGGCCGATCGTGTCGCCGTGCCAGGCCACGCTGTCGCGCCCGTCACGGTAGAAGCAGAGCCCGGCCGTGCGGAACGGCTCTCCGAGCTCCTCCTCGTAGTGGGCGTCGAGCGCGCGTCTGGCGTCGTCGAGCACCGGATCGGGCAGGGTCTCCCCCTCGTCGTAGAACTTCAGCAGCCGTGGCACGTCGACGACCCGGTCGTACATGCGCCGCCGCTCGGCGCGCCAGGGCACCGCAGCGGCAAGGCGTTCGTAGAGGGTGTCGGCGCCGGCCAGCCAGCCGGGCCGCACGTCGATCCAGGCGCCGTGGTCGAGGTGCGTCCTGCGGACCGTGGCGCCGAGCGCGCCGATCGCGAGCTCGTCGTCGAGGCCGAGCAGAGACGCTTGGAACGCGGCTGTCATGGTGCCGAGTCTAACCCATAGTTCAAACACACATTCGATTTCGATCATTCGGCCGCGATCTGCCGGTGGCGCGTGCCACGCTGGCAGTCGCCGGATATGAGTGGCGTCGCCCTCAAACCGCCGCGTGAGGTGAAGAGGCCACCCACCACTTCGTCACACGAAGGAGCACTCCATGCTCACCATCCACTACCTTCCCGGCAGCCCCTGCTGGATCGACGTCAGCAGCCCCGACGTGGAGGCGTCCAACACCTTCTACACCAGGCTGTTCGAGTGGCGGTCCCTCTCACTGGGCCCCGAGCACAGGGACTACCGCTTCTGCCAGGTGGACGGCAAGACCGTCGCCGGGATCGCGCGAGCCTTCCCGGACGACGTGGGCGCGGAGTGGCTGGTCTACTTCCGCACGGCCGACGCCGACGCCGTCGCCAAGACGATCGAGCAGGCGGGGGGCACGGTCATCCGCGCGCCCCGCGACATCGAGGGGCAGGGCCGGATGGGCGTCTTCGCCGACCCGGCGGGGGCCAGGTTCGCCGTGTGGCAGCCGGGCGCCACCAAGGGCCTCGGCCTGGTCACCGACCCCGGCTCGCTGGGCTGGGCCGAGCTCCACGTCCCTGACCCCGCCGCCATCCGCCCCTTCTACGAGGCCGTCTTCGGCTGGCGCATCGAAGACCTGCCGATGGGCGACACGTCCTACCCCGTGATCTCCCCGGCCGAGGGCGACGAGACCTCATCGGTGGCCGGCATCGCCCAGCTCCAGCCCGGTGACACCCCGCACTGGCTGCCGTACTTCGAGGTGCCCGGCTGCGACGCCACGGTCGCCCTGGGGCAGCGGCTCGGCGGCACGGTGCGGGCTCCGGCGACGTCCACGGAGGGGGTCGGGCGGATGGCCTTCCTCGCCGACCCCTTCGGCGCCCGCTTCGCCGTCATCACCAGCTCGGCGTGAGCCACGGGCCTGTGCGGTACGCAGTCCGCACAGGCCCGGTCGCCCGTCGAGCCGAGTTCGCAGCTCATGGGCCCGCTTCGGGTACTCATTCCCGTGGCCCCATGCCTTAACACGCGGGAGCGGTACGGGCGCGCTCCCCGGCGGGGGCTCGTCGTCCGCTCCGCCGGACCGGTCAGGAAGCGCTCAGCCTGACGCGGGCGCAGCCCTCAGCCGCCGCACGCGGCGAAGACGAAGGTGTCCTTCAGCAGCGTGTACCGGTCTCTGACCTTGACCGCGGCCGTCTCGGTGTCGATCTGGACGATCGTCATCCTGGCGCCACGGGAGAGGTGCTGGATCAGGTGGAGGGTCACCTGCGTGTCCCCCGTCCAGTCGATCATGTGGAGGTCCCCGGCCGGCAGCTTGAGCTTCTTGCGGCCGGTCACCTCGTCGGACGACAGGTCATAGGTGACCAGCTCGGTCCGGGCCCCGGTCACGACGTTCGCGACGGTGCGCCCGTCGGCGGCCAGCGCCTGCGGCCCGTTCGAGGCGACGAGCTGCGGCGGCGCGACCCGGGCCAGCTGCTCGCCCTCGTCGCTGTAGACGGCCAGGTCGGTGACGGACTCCTCGGTCTGGACGCTGGTCAGCACCTCGCCCCCGTCGCCGCTGAACCCCGCCACGGTCAGGTCGCCGGGCACGGTGCCGAGCAGCGCCCCGGTCGCCGTGTCGAAGATCCGGGTCTCCACCGGCTTCTCGCCCGCCACTGCCGCGGCCAGCCGGGCGCCGTCGTCGGACAGCAGCAGCGTCACCTCGTTCTGCCCCACCCGGGGCAGCGCGTCCTTGGCGAGCAGCTGCACGCCGCCCCCGAGCGTGCGTACGGCCAGCCGCCCCGCCTTGGTGAAGTACGCGATCTTCCGGCCGTTCCCGCTGACCGCGATGGCGGCCGGGAAGTAGCGGGTCGATTTGCCCTTGGCGTCGAGCGCGACCCCCTGGGCGTCGGTCAGCGTGCGCTGCGCACCGCTGTGCATGACGAGCCGCCAGCCGCCGCACGGCTTGGGGGTGCCGTCCTTGGCCGGGCAGCTCCTGATCGAGGCGTAGCGGATGCTGTCGCCGTGGTGGTCGTGCGGCTGGGCGTACGCGGCGGAAGGGGCGCCGCCCAGCGCCACCGAGCAGGCCGCGAGCACCGCGAAGAGCCTGGTCCTCATGTCGTTCACTCCCCCGCCGCGATGAAGGTGTACCGGGTCTTGCTGATCGAGTAGGAGTCGGCCCGCGTGGCGGCGCCCGATTCGGGATCGACGGTGAGCACCCGTACCACCGCCGGCTCGCCTTCCTCGCCGCTCCGGACGGTGACCCTGAGCCGCCCGTCGGCGGTCCACCACGCGGGGCCGGGCTGCACGCCGGCCTTGACCGGCAGGTCCACGCCCGCCGAGAGCCCCCCGGTGACCAGGTTGTAGACACGCAGCCGGGGCGGCCTGCCCTTGTCGGCGTCGCCGGAGGTGAGCGCGGCGACGGTCTCGCCGTCGGGGGCCAGCGCCGTGGCGGCGGCGTTCGCGACGACCTGGGGCGGGGTGCGCCTGATCGAGCCGCCACCGAGGCGGTAGGCGTACATCCTGGTGGTGTTGTCGCTCAGGAAGCGGGTGGCGAGGACCTCGCCACCGTCGCCGCTGAAGCCGATCATGGAGTCCTTGGCGGGCAGCGTCGTGGTCCTGCCGGTGGCGACCGTGATCACCTTGGCGGGCAGGCGCGCCTCGTCGGGGAAGTCGATCAGCACCTTGTCGCCGGTGGGTGACAGGGTGAGGCCGAGCCCCTCGGTGCCGGTGCCCGCGGGCACCGCCGACCTCGGCAGCACCGTCGCCTTGCCGCCGGCCAGCCGCCGGACGACCAGCCGGTGATCGCCCGCCCGCTCGTAGGCCAGCACGCGGCCGTCCGCGCTGATCGCGAACGCGCTGGTGTCGCGGACCTCCTTGCCGCCGCCGTCGGCCGTGGTGGTGGCCGCGCCGCGCACGGTGAGCCTGCCGCCGTCGCGCAGGAGCACCTGCCAGTGGCCGCAGGGGTAGGAGAGGTCGGACTTCCGGTCGGTGCAGGACGCGATCCAGGCCCCGCGGGCCACGGGTGGTCCGGCCTGGGCGTGGGCGACGGCGGGTGTGAGCCCCAGCCCGCCGATGACCGCGGACGCGAGGAGCGCGGCGGTCGCTGAGGAGTGCCTCATGGCTTCGATCCCTTCACTCAACCGGTTAGACACCCACGTGGTGTGTCCGGTTGATCACAGATCAGCCACGCTTCCTCAGGTCGCGCGGGCGGCGAGCACCTCGGCGAGGCGGTCCATGGCCTCGCGGCCGCCCTTCGGCCCGCCGCCCTTGATGATGGCGTCGCGCGCCTCCACCGACTGGTGCACGGACTGGGCCACGTAGCGCGTCCCGCCGGGCACGGCCGCGAGGGTGACCGTCTCCAGTGCCACCTCGCCGGGCATGCCCTCGAACTCCCACGTGCGCACGAGCCGCTCCGGAGCCACGACGTCGTGGTAGACGCCGCCGAAGCCGTACTCGCCGCCCTGGGCGTCGATGTTGACGAAGCGCCAGCGGCCGCCGGGGGTGACCTCCATGCGATCGACGCGGGTGCCCAGGGAGTGCGGCCCCCACCACCTCGGGATCAGCTCCGGGTCGGTGACGACCTGGAACACCACGTCGGGAGCCGCCTCGATCATGCGCACCATCACGATGTCCTGCCGTCCGGGCTCGATGACGAACTCGGTCTCACTCATGGTCGTGCCTCTCCTGCTTGTGCCGGAATCGCTTGATCTCCTGGTCGAGCCGGTCGAACCGGTCGCTCCAGCGCGCACGGTAGCGGTCCATCCACTCCGACGCGCCCTCCAGCGGCGCCGTCTCCAGGCGGCAGGGCCGCCACTGCGCCTCTCTGCCCCTGCTGATGAGCCCGGCCCGCTCCAGCACCTTGAGGTGCTTGGAGACGGCCTGCAGGCTCATGTCGAACGGCTCGGCCAGCTCGTTGACGGTCGCCTCCCCCTCGGCCAGCCGGGCGAGTATCGCCCGGCGCGTCGGATCGGCCAGTGCGGCGAAGGTGAGGCTGAGCGGGTCGTCTGGCATCCGTGCCGGTCTTTCTGTCGGGTACGCGGCCTGCGGGGCGCCCGCCTGCCGAGTGGATCAGGTCAATGGTCCACGATGGCGCCGCAGGAGATGTTCACGGTCGCCGAAGTCATGGTCGCGGCCCGGTCGGAGGCCACGAACGCGGCGACGTCGCCGACGTCGGCCAGGGTCGCCGTCCGCCCCAGCAGAGTCGGCTCGCGCAGCCCTTCGACGATCTCGGCCTTGCCCGGGAACCCGTCGGGGAGGCTCTCCGGCACGCCGCCGGTGATCATGGTGACGACGCGCACGCCGTGCCTGCCGAACTCGCACGCCCACTGCCGCCGGATCCCCTCCACGGCGTCGAGCGCGACCTTGAAGCCGCCCAGCCCCGGCTGGGTCTGGGGGCCGCCGCCGCCGAACATCAGGATCACTCCCGACCCGCGCGGGATCATGTGCCGGACGGCGGCCCTGGCGGTCAGGAACTGCGTGCGCGCGGCGGTCTCGATCGGCTGCAGGAACTCCGCGACCGAGATCTCGGCCAGCGGCTTCTGCACGTCCCCGACCCCGATGACGTTGAACGAGACGTCGATGCCGCCGGCCCGCTCGGCCACCGAGGCGGTGAAGTCGTCCACCGCCTCCTCCTCCAGCGCGTCGACCCGGGCCGTCTCGGCCACGCCGCCGGCGGCGTTGATGTCCGCGGCGACCTTGTCCAGGGTGGCGAGGGTGCGGCCGGCGAGGAAGACCCTGGCGCCCTCGCGGGCGAAGGCGCGTGCCGCCGCGCCGCCGATCGAGCCGCCCGCGCCGTAGATCACCGCGACCTTGTTCTCGAGGAGCATGCCCGCTTCCTTTCGTCGTATTCAACCGATTGGTTCATCAACTGATAGGTTGAATATACGGCCTGGCTCGGCTCTGTCAAGGCGTTCCCGTGTTTTCGAAGGGGCGGCCCGCGTCAGGACGGGAGCGGGCGGCGCCCGGCGAAGCCCAGGTCAGTACGGTGATACCAGCCCAGCTCCCGCTCGCCCTCGATCCAGCAGAGCCGGACCGAGACGCCGCCGAGCGTCGCCGGGAAGTCGATCAGCACCGGCGCGATGCCCTTCACCTCGATCCCGCGCTCGCTCCACCCGCTGACGATCTCCTCGATCCGGGCCTGCAGCGCCTTGATCTCGGGCAGCCCGCCCAGCTCGGACCGGCCGGCGACCCGCCGGTCGAAGTCGATCTCGGCCAGGTCCGCGCGGGCGGCGATCACCGCACCGGCCTCCTCCATGACGACGGGGAGCAGCGATCGGGCCTCTTCGATGGTGAAGTTGCGGTCCATGCGCAAACGTTAGCGGTTGGGGTCGTACGCGTGGATGAGCAGGCGTTCGGCGTGGTCGAGGTAGTCGTCCAGATAGACGGCGGCCTCCTCGGCCTTGCCCGACTCGATCAGCCCGAGCAGCGTGCGGTTGCGATCGACGAACGGCTCGTGGAAGTCGCGCGGGTTCTTCATCACGTGGAACACCAGCCGCAGCTCCGCCAGCAGCTGGCGCATCGCCTCGTCGATCCGCGGGCTCTCGTTCAGCGCGACGAGCGCCTGGTGGAAGCGGATGTTGGCGGTGCCGACGCCCTGCCAGTCGTCGTCCGCGGCGGCCCGCTCGGCGTCGAGCACGGCCTGCCTGATCACGGCGAGCTGCTCCTCGCCGGGGGTCCGCCGCGCCGCCGCGCCTTCCAGCACGCGCCGGACGCGGTAGAGGTCGGCGACGTCCTCGGCCGAGGGGAGTCGCACGAACACGCCCCGGTTGAGCTGATGGTCGAGCAGGCGCTCGTGGCCGAGCAGCCGGAACGCCTCGCGCAGCGTGTTGCGCGAGACTCCGAGCGCCTCGGAGATGGACTCCTCCGACAGCCGCTGGCCAGGGCTGAAGAAGCCCTCGCTGATGCGCTCGCGAAGGATGTCGGCGACCCGCTCGGCCGTGCTGCTGCGCCCCAGGCGGGGCCGGTCCCGGGAGAGATCAGCGACGACGTTGTCCACATTTGACAGGGAATCATGGAGCAAACCCCTTGTCGAATTGTTCAACGATCCTTACGTTGATGAGTATTCCCCCCTCGATTCAAGGAGCGATCGATGTCAGGCTCCACGCAACAGACCCGGCGGGTGATCCTCGCCAGCCTGATCGGCACGTCGCTGGAGTGGTACGACTTCTTCCTCTACACGACCGCGGCGACCCTGGTCTTCCCCAAGCTGTTCTTCCCGTCGCTCGACCCGTTCAGCGCGACGCTCGCGTCGCTGACCACCAACGCCGTGGCGTTCGTCGCCAGGCCGCTGGGCGGCATCGTGTTCGGCCACTTCGGCGACCGGGCCGGCCGCAAGACCGTGCTCGTGGTGACGCTGCTGGTGATGGGCGTCTCGACGTTCCTGATCGGCGTCCTGCCCGGTTACGCGAGCGTGGGCGTGATCGCGCCGATCCTGCTGGCGCTGCTCAGGTTCGTCCAGGGGCTCGGGCTCGGCGGCGAGTGGGGCGGCGCGGTCATCATGTCGCTCGAGCACGGCGACGGGCGGCGGCGCGGCTTCAACGCGAGCTGGCCGCAGGTGGGCGTGCCGGCGGGCTACGTGCTCGCGACCGGGCTGCTCACGATCCTGAACCTGGTGCAGTCGGACGAGGCGTTCCTGTCGTGGGGCTGGCGGGTGCCGTTCCTGCTGTCGGGCGCGCTGGTGTTCGTGGGCCTGTGGGTGCGGCTCAGGATCACCGAGTCGCCGTTGTTCGCCGAGATCGAGCAGCGGGGCGCCAAGGCGAAGATGCCGCTGCTGGAGGTGCTGCGTACGCATCCGCGGGCGCTGCTGTCCGCGTTCACCGCGCGGATCGGGGTGGACGTGGCCTTCTACACGTTCACCGCGTACATCGTCGTCTACCTCACCCAGCAGCTGGACCTGCCGCGGTCGTATGCGCTGAACGCGGTGCTGATCGGCTCGGCGCTGCAGCTCGTCCTGATCCCGCTGTTCGGCTCGATGTCGGACCGGGTGGGCCGGCGGCCCGTCTACTTCGCGGGCGCGGTGGGCGCGGCGATCTGGGCGTTCGCGTTCTTCCCGCTGCTGGACACGAAGTCGTTCCCGCTGATCGCGCTGGCCGCGGTCGTCGCGCTGATCACCCACGCCGCGATGTACGGCCCGCAGGCCGCGTTCATCGCCGAGCTGTTCAGCACGCGGCTGCGCTACAGCGGCGCCTCGATGGGCTACCAGGTGGCCGGCATCGTCGGCGGCGCGCTGGCGCCGATCATCGCGCTCCAGCTCTTCGACATGTACCAGAGCACGGTCGCCGTGTCGGTCTACGTGGTCATCGCGCTGGCGATCACGGCCGTCGGGCTGGCCATCGCCCCGGAGACGCGTGACCTCGACCTGGCCGCCGCCGAGCCGGTGGACGCCCCGAAGACCGCCCGCAAGGCCGCCCAGCCCGGCCAGGTGGGCCCGTTCGCCTGAGTGCCGCAGGACTGCCGCGAAAGCCGCGGGCGGCGGCTGCCAACGCCGCCCGCGCGGAAGGGATCCGATGAGAATCGCCCTGGCCATCGTCGCAGCGCTGATCGCCGTCCCCCTGCTCATCGGGAGCGTGCGGGGCCTGGAGAGCACGGGCGGCGGTGAGGTGGCCGTCGTCCGCGACGGCGGCCCGCTCGACGACAACAAGGTACGCCAGGTGATCGACCCCGGCTCGGGCCTGACCTGGACCGGCCTGTGGTCGGCCACCCACCTCTATCCCGCGCAGCAGCGCTTCTACACGATCACCGCGGACGGCAAGCGGGCCACCACACTCGGGGTGGACGTGGTGACGGTGCCGAGCAGCGACGGCGTGAACCTCGGCATCGAAGGCACCCTCTACTTCACGCTCAACCGCGACCACGAGACGCTGAAGAAGTTCGACGACAAGTACGGCACGCGCACCTTCCGCGCCCAGGACGACCGCTCGCTCTACCCGTGGGACGGTGACGACGGCTGGTCGGCCTTCTTCGGCCAGGCGGTCCGCCCGGTGATCGACAACTCGCTGCGCGCCCAGATCGGCGCGATGCGCTGCGCCGAGCTGGTGCCCTCCTGCTCGCTGCTGGCCGGCCCCGGGCTCAAGCCGCAGGACAGCAACGCCAGCATCGCCAGGGTCCAGGACGCGGTCAACGCCTCGCTGGCCCGCGACCTGCCCGCGACGCTCGGCGGCGACTTCCTCACGGGGCTGCGGTTCACGCTGGTCAAGGTGACGCTGCCGCCCGAGGTGCAGAAGGCCGTGGACGGCTCGCTGGCCGCCTCCGCGGCGGTCTCCGAGGCCCAGGCGCGGGTCGCCCAGGCCAGGGCGGAGGCGGAGGCGAACAAGGCCAGGCAGGACGGCTACGACAAGTGCCCCGCCTGCGCCGAGATCGAGAAGCTCAAGTCGCTGCCCCAGGGCATCACCGTCTACGCCCCCGGCAACCCGCAGTCGGTGGTCGTGCCCTCCCGCTAGACGGTGACCTCGGACCTCGACCTGCGCCATCTGCCCTTGTAGGCGATCATCGAGATCAGGAACACGATCTGGCCGGCGAACGCCACCCGCAACCAGCTCTCCCAGCCGCCCGCCTCGACGACCATCGGCGAGACGATCAGCAGCGCCACGATCATGATGCGGACGACCATGCCCCAGATGCCCAGCGCGGAGCCCTGGAGGCGGGACTCGACGTCCTCGGCGTTCTCGGAGAAGTTCGCCATCCAGGGCACGTACGCGATGCCCATGAACAGGAAGAGCAGCGCGTACACGACCGTCACATGCGCGGCGGAGACGCCGGGCCCGACCAGGGCGACGAAGTACGCCAGCGCGCCCGCGGTCCGCACCGTGCCCGCGGCCGTGAACGGCTTGCGCAGCTGCAGCCGGTCCGACAGCCGCCCGACCACGACCACGGCCAGGGCGTTGAGCACGATGCCCAGCGCCACGACCCGGTTCGCGGCGGCCGGGTCGAGGCCGAACGCGTCGGCCAGGATCGTCTGCCCGAAGATCGCGAACGTCCAGTAGAGCACCTGCCAGCCGGTGTTCCCGAGGACGTGCGCCCACAGGTGCGGATGCCTGAACAGCTCGCGCACCTGCCCGTGGCCGGCGTGCCGCCCGGCCTCCACGGCCTGCTCGGCCTGGAGCACCTGGGCCCGCAGCGCCGCCGACGGTTCGGCGATCTTCCAGATGATGACCCCGCACATCGCCAGCGACACGCAGCCCATGATGATCGCCTGCGACTGCCACGCGTTGTCGAACAGCGGCAGCGTGAACCCCGCGATGAACGAGGCCAGGAAGGACGCCCCGACCGGCCCCCACGTCCAGAACGCGAACGCCTGCGCCCGCCCCAGCCGCGGGGAGAAGTCCCGCACCAGCGAGGCGGTGATCGTTATCCCGGCGCCCTCGATGAACAGCATCAGGCAGCGGATCCAGAACAGCTCGGCCACGCTGTCCACGGTGGCGAGCAGGAAGTTGCAGGCGGCGGTGATCGTCAGGGTGGGCACCAGGATCGTGACCCGGCCCCAGCGGTCCGACAGGATGCCGCCGAACCCCGCCGAGAGCCCGCCCACCAGCACCGACAGGGCGGCGATCTGCCCGTAGACGGTGAGCGACATGCCGAGGTCGTCCATGAGGAGGGGCAGGATGGTGGCGAGGGTGGTCTCGAAGTTGGCCACCAGGCTCGCCAGGACGGCTATCGCCAGCAACAAGATGCGGCGGCTGCCGACCGGGTAGACGCTCAGCTCGCGGACATAGAACGGCTTCATTCCCATCCTCCGGGGACGGTCCTGTGACTGTCGCTCTAGAACGCGTTTCTAGTTGCTCAAGAGTTTCCCGGTTTGTACCGATAAGTCAACGTATCGGGCGATCACGAAGTGATCTCGATCACAGGCTTGCCGTTGTGACGGAATCGCCATCGATTCACAGAACAACCACCGTCGAATAGGCATAAAATGCCCGCCTGTGAGCCTGCCTGTACGTGAACGTTCCCCCCGGCCGGGCGGCGGTCGTCACCGCCGTCCCGTGCCCACGTCCCTGCCGCCGGACGCCCCCATGCTGGTGCTGGCCGCCCCCGGCGGCACCGCAGGCGTGGCCGAAGAGATCGCGGCCGTCGTACGCCTCGACAACCCGCAGATCGAGGTGCGCCTGACCAGCGTCACCGATCTGGCGGACGCCCTCCCCGCGGGGCGCGACGCGGTGGTGGTGCCCCTGCTCACCTGGGACGATCCCGTCGTCATGGCGGAGATCGGCAAGGCCATCGCCGCCAGCGGCTCGGGCGCCGTCGCGACCGAGGCGCTCGGCCCGCACCCGCTGCTGGCCGAGGCCCTGCACATCAGGCTGGCCGAGCGCGGCCTGGCCAGGGCCGACCGGGTACGCCTGCTGAACGTCTCCAGCCCCGTGGACGCCGTCATCCTCGGCACGGTCGGCGGCGAGCGCGCGGTGCACGCCGTACAGGCCACCGCGGTGCTCCTGGCCTCCAGGCTCACGTTGCCGGTGGTCGCCGCCTCGCTCGACAGCGAGCCGGGAGTCGCCGTCGCGGCCCAGCGGCTGCGCGCGGCGGGCGCAGAACGGCTCGCCGTCGCCCCCTGCCTGATCGGCCACGAGGCCCCCGCCGAGATCGTGGAGAGCGCGGCCGCGGGGATCAGGGCCGGGCACGCCCAGCCCCTCGGCGCGCACAGCGCCGTGGCAGAACTTGTCGCGCGAGCTTACGGGAGTCAACTCGCGACTTGACAAAGGCTTGTAGAGATCGCGGGACTCGCGTTACGTTCTGCGCATGCGGCGCGTGGTGTGCAACGGCGAGCGACTCGGCCTCCGGGAGGTCACGGAGGCCGACGTGGCCGCACTCCACGCCATCTACGGTGACCGCGCGGCGACGCAGCACATGCCGTTCGCGCCGCGCAGCCTGCACGAGGTGGCCGAGCTGGTCGACCAGGCCGTGGAGGCCGCCTCCCGTGAGCCGCGCCTGCTCTACGTGCTGGCCGTGGTCGACGCCCAGCGCCGCCATGTGATCGGGGTGGCCCGGCTGCGCATCGAGACCGACCACCCGCACAGCGCGGAGATCGGTTTCGGCCTGCATCCCGACCAGTGGGGACGGGGCATCGGGACGGATCTCGTACGGCTGCTGCTGTCGTTCGGGTTCAAGCAGCTCGGGCTGCACCGCGTGTGGGGCGCCCGCTCCCCCGCCAACCTGCCGGCCCAGCTCGCCATGCTGACGGCGGGCATGGTCGAGGAGGGGCGCATCCGCCACCACGTGCACACGCCGGGCGGCTGGCGCGACTCCATCGTCCACTCGGCGATAGAAGGCGAATGGACCGAGCGCTAGCCCGGCCCCCAGGACCGCCGCCGGCGCCGCTGGGGGACGCGGACCACTGGTTATTGGGCTCGCGGTCGAAGGGCCGCCCGCTAGATCCGCCATCCTTCGACGACCTGGGCGGCGACCTGTGGAGGGGTGCCGTGGGTGGCGTCCACGGTGTAGTCCTCGACCTGGGCGGTTTCCAGGATGCCGGCCGATTCGGCGGCTCTGTCGATGTGCCAGCCGAGTGCCTGCGGATCGTAGGCATGCCTTCCGGTCAGCCGCCTGCGTACCTCGGGGAGGGCGTCGCCTGCGGCGTCGGCGACCGAGGTCTTGCCCGCGCCGACGGTACCGGTGATCAGAAGGGCGGCCGCCATTCTCGCGATCTTACCGGCCTCCCACCCGGCCTGCCCGAACCCGTCGACCCCCCGGGCTCACCGGGCCACCGGGCGGCCCTGGGGCGCGGTCAAAGGCACGTACCGGACGGCTCCGAGGAGGGGCAAGTGGCGAGCGCGAGGATTGTCGGTGCGGCATCCTACGATGAGGCTCCTCACGGAGGGATAGTCACATGCTCGACGCGCTGATCGTGCCCCTGTTCGTCACCACCGACCTGCCGCCCGAGGCGGAGCTGGCCGAGTTCGGGGAGTTGCTCGCCGAGACCGCACGCGTGCTGGGCCGTGACGGCGACGGCTACGGGGCGTTCCTCGCGGGCAAGGTGTTCTGGCTGGACCGGCCGGTGCTCCCCGAGCAGCGTCCGGCGGCCGGGGCGGAGCTGCGCTTCGCCGGGATGCTCGGCTATCTCGCCGCCTCGGGCCCCGGCCACACGTCGAGAGACGTGCTCAACGACATGCGGCAGGCGATCGGTGCGGCCGTGACCGCGCGTTACGGCGACGTGGGGGTCGCGCCGGCCGTGTTCGCGATCCGCGACCAGGACGTACGCGAGCGCACGCCCGACTCCGCCCTCCCCGTCGACACCCGCGACGCCGAGGCCGACCTGGTGAGCGCGACCAGGTCATATCTCTAGCGACCAGGTCAAATCTCTAGCCACGGGCCTGCCCGGCAGCGGGGTGCGCGCCGGTTCGCAGCCCGCGACTCCGCACGCCTGCGAGCCGGCCGCCGGGGTGCACCTGGTTTCCGTCCTTGTGAGGGATGCCCGTGGAGGGTGGTCTCTGCCTCTGGCGTCTAGCCAGGCGGGTGTGCCACGTGCAATCGTGAACGATGATCCATCCGGCGGGCGATGCCTGCGGCGCCGACGCTTCACCGCCTCGCGCGAGGTGGCGGCGGCCTGACAACGAGGGGGTGGTGAACAGTTCAAGAATGTGTTACCGAACGTGAGCGAACGTGTGTTTCAATGAGTCTGTGAAGCTCGCTGAGTGGGCACGGTCGCAGGGTGTTCATCCGCAGACCGCATACCGGTGGTTCCGGGAAGGCAAGATGCCTGTTCCGGCTCGCCGTCTGCCCACCGGCACGATCGTCGTGGACGATCCGCGTCCCGCCGCGTCGGGCGGGGCCGTGCTCTATGCGCGAGTCTCCTCCCATGATCAGCGCGCCGGCCTGGACCGGCAGATCGCGCGGCTGACCGGTTACGCCACCAGCGCGGGTTTGCCTGTGGTCGCATCGGTGACCGAGGTCGGATCCGGGCTGAACGGCCGTCGCCCCAAACTGATGCGGCTGCTGGCCGACCCGGACGCCGCCGTGATCGGGTAGAGCACCGGGACCGGTTGGCCCGCTTCGGCGTGGAATACCTGCAAGCGGCGCTGGCCGCCCAGGGCCGTCGCCTGGTCGTGGTCAAGGAAGGTGAGACTACCGACGACCTGGTCCGCGACATGATCGAGGTGCTGACGTCGATGTGCGCCCGGCTGTACGGGCGACGCGGAGCGCGCAACCGGGCGCTGCGGGCGGTCACCGCCACCAAAGGTGGTCCAGACGCGGGAGGCGAGCCCGCGTGAAGTCGATCCAGGCGTACCGGTTCGCTCTCGATCTCACTCCAGGGCAGGAGCGCGTTGTGCTCGCGCATGCCGGGGCTGCGCGGGTCGCGCACAATTGGGCGCTGGCGCGGGCTAAGGCGATCATGGACCAGCGTGCGGCCGAACGCACCTACGGCGTGCCGGACGACCAGCTCACCCCGGCGTTGTCGTGGTCGCTGGCCGGACTGCGCAAGGCGTGGAACGCCGCCAAGGCGCAGGTCGCGCCGTGGTGGGGCGAGGTGTCCAAGGAGGCGTTCAACACCGGCCTGGACGCCTTGGCCCGCGCGTTGCAGAACTGGGCCGGCTCCCGGACCGGTAAACGCAAGGGGCGGCCGGTCGGGTTCCCCCGGTTCAAGTCCCGTCGCCGCGCCACCCCGTCGGTGCGGTTCACCACCGGGGCGATCCGGGTCGAGCCGGACCGGATGCATGTGGTGCTGCCCCGGCTCGGCCGGTTGAAGTTGCACGAGTCGGCCCGCAAGCTCGCCCGCCGCCTGGAAGCCGGCACGGCCCGGATCATGTCCGCCACAGTGCGCCGCGAGGGCGGCCGGTGGCATGTCGCGTTCTGTGTCGAAGTCGAGCGCGCCGAACGGTCCCCTGCCCGACCCGGTTCCGTGGTCGGTGTGGACGTCGGGATCACGCACCTGGCGGTACTGTCCACCGGTGAGCTGGTGGACAACCCGCGACACCTGAGCACCGCGCAACAGCGGATGCGGCAGCTCAGCCGAGCATTGTCGCGCAAGATCGGCCCGGACCGGCGCACGGGGCAGCACCCTTCCAGCCGCTGGCGGCGTGCCGCGAACCGGCTCGGCCGCGCCCATGCCCAGGTCGCCGGCCTGCGCCGCGACGGCCTGCACAAGCTGACGACCCGGCTGGCCCGCGAGCACGGCACGGTCGTGGTCGAAGACCTCAACGTCACCGGCATGCTCGCCAACCGCAAACTCGCCCGGCACATCGCCGACGCCGGGTTCGCGGAGATCCGCCGCCAGTTGGCGTACAAGACCGGGTGGAACGGTGCTCGGCTGCTCGTGGCCGACCGCTGGTATCCGTCCTCGAAGACCTGCTCGGGCTGCGGCGCGGTGAAAACCAAGCTGACCCTGTCCGAGCGTGAGTACCACTGCGAGGAATGCGGCCTGGTCCTGGACCGGGATCTCAACGCCGCCCTGAATCTGGCCGCCCTGGCGGCGCAGTTCGACACCGCCGGGAGTGGCCCGGTGACAGCACGTGGAGCCGACCAGAAGACCCGCACACGCGGGCGGGTGGCTGTGAAGCGTGAACCCGGCACGGCATCCGCCGACCAGACCGGGACCGCCGCCGGGCAACCGGCGGCTGCCTGACATGCGCTCACATTCGAGCACGTTTCAGGTAACGGTTCTCGGATGGCCGTGCTCGGCCGCGATCTGCTTCGGGCTCGTGATCGGCTGGATCACCTACGGGATGCTGCGCCGCAGGGAGGGCGCCACGGTGGGGCTGACCGGCCTCGCCGCGGTCCTGGCCGCGGTGGGCGGCGGCGCGGTGACCGCGCTGGTCGCCGTGCCGGAGGTCTTCGGAGGCTACGCGGTGGGGCTGGCCGTCGGGTTCTTCGGCTACCTGGTCGCGGCCACGCTCATGCCGGACTCGAAATGGCTCGGCGGCTCCTGATCTCGCTCCTCGCTGCCGCGTAGGCGAGGGCCTGCACGTCCCGCTGCTCCGGGGGCGCGACGCTAGCCGGGCAGGCCGATCAGCACGTACGGGGCCCAGAGCTCGGGCTCGGCGGGGCCGTACAGGTCGCGCAGTTCGAGCACGGCCGCCCGCAGCGCCTGTGCCGGGCCTGTGCCGTCGCGGAGAGCGGTGTGGAAGTCGCGCATGAGCGCGTGAGTGATCTCGGCGGCGACCGGCCAGAGCGGGAGCAGCACCGAGCTCGCTCCGGCGTGCAGGAACGAGTAGCCCAGCGCCGCTGTGTCGTCGCCGCCCGGCGGTGTGTCCGGCGGGGCGGGTTCGTGCTCGCCGATGACGACGAGTCTGGCGTTCAGGCTCATGCTCATGATCTGCCTGGCGGTGAGGAGGCCGTCGGCGAGCCGGATGCCTGAGCCGAACGGGTCGCCCTGGTCGAACACGCCGTGGCAGGCCAGGTGGACCACGTCCCAGGCGCCGGGCAGGAGCGCGGCGGTGGCGGCGCGGCCCGAGTGGGTCCGGGTGCCGAGCAGGGCTGCGACGTCGTCCGCCGCCGCCAGCGTGCTCCGTCCGGTGATCAGCTGATCGTCCGGTCCGGGCTCGGGTCCGGGGGTGAAGGCGATCACCAGCGATCCTGCGCTCGCCGGCGGGTCGCGGTGGCGCAGGCGGGCGAGGACGGTGGCGGAGGGGCTGTAGGTGACGGGGAAGCGTTCGATGAGCGGGCGGCCGTCCGGGGCGAGCGCGTGGATCGGGACTCTGTTCAGGTCGGCGTGCGGGAACAGGTGGAGCAGGCCGAGGTCGTCGCCGAGGGCTTGGAGGGCGTCGGTGAGCAGCCGGTCGGCCAGGCCGCGCCAGAGGGTGGCACGGTGGCGGCGGGCTTCGATGTCCAGCAGTCCCGGGCGCCGGCCGCCGGCGGTGCCGAGGAAGCCGGCCAGCAGGTCGCGGGTGACGGTGGTGGGCAGGGCGCGCGGTTCGGGCCAGCCGGTGCGGTGGGCCAGCACGGTCACGGTCTCCTCGCCGACGTGGAACCCGAGCAGGCCGATCGGCTCCCCGTCGTTCGATGGGCCGGGGGTGACGAGGGCGTCCAGTTCCGTCCTGTCGAGTGGGGTGCCACGGCGCAGGGCGATGTAGTCGGCGGCTGAGGGCTCGATGCGGCGCCGGAGCGCCTCCAGGTCGGTCTCGGCGGTGCGGCGGGCGCGCTGGATCAGCGTCGCGGCCTGGATCGGGTCGCGGGTGCGGCGTGCGGCCGCCATGAGCGCCTGTACGGCGTCGAGCGCGCGCTGCTCGGCCTCCAGGAGGTCGCCGGGCACGCCGCTCGGCGCGGGCCACCTCCGGTCGCCGCGCCCGGGGAGCACGGCCTGTTCGGCGTGGGTCCAGGCGGTCAGCCCATGTCTGAGGCGTACGGCGAGTCTGATCGCGGCGTCGCGGGCGGCCTCGTGACCGAGCTCGCAGGCGCGCTCCGCGTCGGCGAGCGCTCCGGGCAGGTCACCGAGCGACTCCGCGGCGATGGAGCGGTGGTGGCACGCCAAGGCCAGCTCCGGCTCGTGCCCGAGCTCCTCCAGCAGCTCGATGGCCGCGGACAGGCGCCGGTGGGCGCTGGCGTACGAGGCGGCGGCGACGTCGAGCGCGCCGAGGCCGCTCAGTGCGAGCGCCTCCCCCGCCCTGAAGCCGGCCGTCCTGGCCGCCGCCAGCGCCTCCTCCAGCCGGACAGCCGCCGGAACAGGCGCCGGGACAGCCGCCGGGACAGGCGCCTCCGCACGGTCGGCCCCCGGCTCGGCCGGGGCCGGGGCGGGGTTCTCCAGGCGGGCGAGTGCGATCAGCCCGAGCGCCACCCCCCGCTCACGCCCGTCCGCGCGATCGAGCTCCAGCGCCCGCTCCGCGCACAGCCGCGCCTGCTCGTGCTCCCCCCGCCACGCGTGGACCAGGCTCAGCCCCGCGTAGTCGTCC
>NZ_VCKX01000255.1 GCF_005889725.1 Nonomuraea zeae | reverse complement strand
CGGTGAAGGGGATCGGCGGGTACCACCTCGCGGTCCTGGCCACCGACGAGCGCGCGGTCGCCGAGCTGCGGCGGCGCAAGCGGCGCCCGGACCAGCCGTTCGCGCTCATGGTGGCCGACCTGGAGGAGGCGCGGCGGCTGTGCGAGGTGGACGACGCGGCGGCCGCGCTCCTGACCGGACGCGCTCGCCCCATCGTCCTGCTCCCACGCCGCACACACACGACGACGGCGGTCGATGCGGCGGCCCTCGCGCAGGCTGGTGCGGTGGCGGACGCAGAGGCCGATGAGATGGCCAG
Organism: Nonomuraea zeae; assembly: GCF_005889725.1. Classification (GTDB taxonomy): domain Bacteria; phylum Actinomycetota; class Actinomycetes; order Streptosporangiales; family Streptosporangiaceae; genus Nonomuraea; species Nonomuraea zeae. The sequence goes on along the minus strand of NZ_VCKX01000255.1, from coordinate 17,362 downwards.
CGGGGTGGCGGGGGCGGATGTCCGTGGGAAAGCGGGCACGGAGGTCCGTCGGGTGGCCGGTGGGATGGCGGGTGCTGAGGCCGGTACCGAGGCCGGCGGGGTGAGGGGTGCGGTGACGGGTGGAGAAGGGAACTGCCGGGTAGCCGAAGGGGTCGCGCCGGGTAGCCGCCACCTCGGGCTCATGCTGCCCTACACCCCGCTGCACCACCTGCTCCTCGCGGAGATCGCCGCCCCCATAGTCCTGACCAGCGCGAACGGCTCCGGCGAGCCCATCGTGCACGACGACGGCGACGCCCTGGCCCGCCTCGGCGGCATCGCGGACGCGTTCCTGATCCACGACCGCCCCATCCAGCTGCGCGCCGACGACTCGGTCGTGCGCCCCTTCAGAGGGAAGGGGATGCTCCTGCGACGCTCGCGCGGCCACGCCCCCAGCCCCTTCACGCTGCCCTGGACGGCCCCCCGCCCGATACTCGGCTGCGGCGCCGCGCTGAAGAGCACGTTCTGCCTGGCGAAGGGGCGGCACGCGATCGTCTCCCCGCACATCGGCGACCTGGAGAACTACGAGACCCTCCGCTCGTACGCCGAAGGGATCGAGCATTTCTCGGCCCTGTTCGACCTGCGTCCCGAAGTGGTGGCGCACGACCTGCACCCCGACTACCTGTCCACCAAGCACGCCATGAGCCTGCCGGAAGTGGAGCTGGTCGGCGTGCAGCACCACCACGCCCACATCGCCGCCTGCCTGGCCGGCCACGGCGAGGACGGCCGGGTGATCGGCGTCGCTTTCGACGGGCTCGGCTACGGCCCCGACGGGACCCTGTGGGGCGGCGAGTTCCTCGTGGCGGACCTGGCCTCGTACGAGCGGGCCGGGCACCTGGCGTCCGTGCCGATGCCCGGCGGGGCCGCCGCGATCAGGCAGCCGTGGCGCATGGCCGCCGCGTACCTGGAGGGCGACGGTGACGGCCTGGCCGTGGCCCGGCGCAACCGGCCGCGCTGGGATCAGGTGATCGCGCTGGCCGGGCAGGGCGGGCTCGGCGCGCCGCTGACGTCGAGCGCGGGCCGGTTGTTCGACGCCGTGGCGGCGCTGATCGGCGTACGGGACACGGTCACGTACGAAGGGCAGGCCGCGATCGAGCTGGAGCAGTTCGCCGACCCCGGCGAGCGCGGCGGCTACCCGGCGGCCGTCCACCGCGCGGAGGGCCGGCTCGTGGCGGCGGGCTCGGACCTGGTCCGGGCCGCCGCGGCGGACCTGGCCGCGGGCACCGGCCCGGACGTCATCTCCGCCCGCTTCCACAACGGCGTGGCCGATCTCGTCGTACGCTGCTGCCGGATGCTGCGCGAGGCGACGGGACTGGCCACGGTCGCTCTGTCGGGCGGCGTTTTCCAGAACGTGCTGCTGCTGGGCCGGACCATCGACGGGCTGGGCGGCGCGGGATTCAGGGTCCTGACCCACACCGGCGTCCCGGCCGGCGACGGCGGCATCAGCCTCGGCCAAGTGGCCGTCGCCGCCGCCAGAGACCGGCTCGGCCCTTTCGGCGGTCAGCCCCCGAAGTAGGCCGGCTCCTACGGCGATCAGTCCCCGGCGCGGGCCGGTTCGTCCTGGTGAGGCCATGGGGCGGAGCCGACCACCGTCCCGTACAGGAGATGGTCGGCCAGCAGCGCCAGCCGCTCCGCCCCCGACGGGCTGCGGCGCGGCAGCCCGAGCGCCGGGGCGATGGTCGTCTCGAAGGCGGCCCAGATCGCGATCCCGTAGACCGGCCCCGCCCACGACCGGCCGCGCACCGCGGACGGCAGCAGCCCGAACACCAGCCCGCCGACCGCCCCGTACCCCCAGTGCGCCAGCTCGACCATCGCCGGGAGGCGCTTGGAGGGCATCCGGCGGGTCATCCGCGGCGCGGCGCGTTCGAGGACGGCCTCGGGAGGCACCTTCTTCACCAGGCCCACGGCCGTGGTGAACTGCCGCAGACCGGACATCGCCATGGCCCCGATCGCGCCGCGCGCGCAGGCCCGCGGCAGCGATCGCCGGGGCCGGGCGGCCGGACGTTCGTGCAGGTCATCGGATGAACGGGTACGGGAAGGGACAGTCTGCACCATGGTTTACAACCTTCGTGAGTACGGGTAAGTCCGCTACGTAGAGTTGCAGGTCGTCTACCGGAAGTCACGGGGCCTAAACCTCTGCAGTGCCGATAAGGGGCCATAAGGGGGCTTGGGCCATGGCATCCACACGAACACCGACCGCCCTGGACGAAGTACACGTCTTGTGGACGTCCGAGGGCATGAGCTGTGACGGCGACACCGTCTCCGTCACCGCCGCCACGCTGCCGAGCCTTGAAGACGTCCTGCTCGGACTCGTGCCGGGGCTGCCCAAGGTGATCCTGCACAACAAGGTGCTGGCCACCGAGGTGGGCGAGGCCTTCATGGCTCCCTTCCACCAGGCGCATCAGGACGAATTGGGGCCGTTCATCCTGGTGGTCGAAGGCTCCATCCCCAACGAGAAGATCAACGGTGACGGCTACTGGACGTCGATGGGCAACGACCCGCACACGGGCGAGCCCATCACGGTCAACGAGTGGATCGACCGGCTCGCGCCCAAGGCGTGGGCGGTCATCGCGATCGGCACCTGCGCGGCCTACGGCGGCATCCACGCGATGGCCGGCAACCCGACCGGCTGCATGGGCCTGGCCGACTACCTGGGCAGCGACTTCCGCTCAGCGGGCGGCCTGCCCATCGTCAACGTGCCAGGCTGCCCCGTCCAGCCGGACAACTTCACCGAGACGCTGACCTGGCTGCTCTATCAGGCGGCGGGGCTGGCCCCGACCATCCCGCTGGACGACATGCTGCGTCCGACCTGGCTGTTCGGCAAGACGGTGCACGAGGGCTGCGACCGGGCCGGCTACTACGAGCAGGGCGACTTCGCCCACGACTACAACTCGCCCAAGTGCCTGGTGCGCGTCGGCTGCTGGGGCCCGGTGGTCAACTGCAACGTGACCAAGCGCGGCTGGATGGACGGCGTCGGCGGCTGCCCCAACGTGGGCGGCATCTGCATCGGCTGCACCATGCCCGGCTTTCCCGACAAGTTCATGCCGTTCATGGACGAACCCCCCGGCGGATCGGCGTCGGCCGCGATGAGCAGCGCGTACGGCTCGCTCGTCCGCAAGCTCCGCTCGATCACGAACAGTTCTGCCAACGAAGAGCCGAAGTGGCGGCACAACCGCCGCAAACTGACCAGCGGGTACGACCCGCGCTGGGGAAATAGTTGATAGGGAGCGCGGCGAAGTGACGACCCGGACGGCGGGGACCCCTCAGCAGACGGGCCAGGCCCGCGAGCTGGTGGAGATGTCCTGGGACCCGATCACCAGGATCATCGGAAACCTGGGCATCTATACCAAGATCGATTTCAACAACCGCGAAGTCGTCGAGTGCAAGAGCACCTCGTCGCTGTTCCGCGGCTACAGCGTGTTCATGAAGGGCAAGGACCCGCGTGACGCGCACTTCATCACCAGCCGCATCTGCGGCATCTGCGGTGACAACCATGCGGTGTGCTCGATCTACGCCCAGAACATGGCGTACGGCGTCAAGCCGCCGCCGCTGGCCGAGTGGATCATCAACCTGGGCGAAGCGGCCGAGTACATGTTCGACCACACGCTCTTCCAGGACAACCTGGTCTTCGTCGACTACTGCGAGCAGATGGTCAAGGAGACCAACCCGAGCCTGCTGCGCCGGGCCGAGACGACCCTGGCGCCCAACTCCGGGGTCCACGGTTACCGGACGATCGCCGACATCATGCGCGCGTGCAACCCGTTCAGCGGCGACCTCTACCGCGAGGCGCTGCAGGTGAGCCGGGTCACCCGGGAGATGGTCTGCCTGATGGAGGGCCGGCACGTGCATCCGTCGACGCTCTACCCGGGCGGCGTCGGCACCGTGGCGACCCCTCAGGTGTTCACCGACTACCTGGTCCGGCTGCTGCGCATCCTCGACTTCGTCAAGAAGGCCGTCCCGATGAACGACGACCTCTTCGACTTCTTCTACGAGGCGCTGCCCGGCTACGAGGAGGTCGGCCGCAGGCGCGTGATGCTCGGCTGCTGGGGCGCCTTCCAGGACCCCGAGGTCGTCGACTACGACTACCGCAACATGAACGAGTGGGGCCGCCGGATGTTCGTCACGCCGGGCATCGTCCTGGACGGCGAGCTGCTGACGACGAACCTGGTGGACATCAACCTCGGCATCAGGATCCTGCTGGGCAGCTCCTACTACGACGACTGGGCCTCCGAGACGACGTTCGTCTCCCACGACCCGCTCGGCAACCCGGTGGACCAGCGCCACCCGTGGAACCAGACGACGCTGCCCAAGCCGCAGAAGCGCGACCTGGAGCACGGCAACTACAGCTGGGTGATGAGCCCCCGCTGGTACGACTCCCGCTCCGGCGACCACCTGGCGCTCGACACCGGCGGCGGCCCGCTGGCCCGGCTGTGGTCCACGGCGCTGGCCGGGCTCGTCGACACCGGCACCGTGCGCGCGACCGGCCACAGCGTGGAGATCAACCTGCCCAAGAGCGCGGGCTTCCCCGAGATGCAGCTGGAGTGGGAGATCCCGCGCTGGGCGAACACCCTTGAGCGCAACCGCGCCCGCGCCTACTTCGTGGCCTACGCGGCCGGGATGGCGGTGTACTTCCTGGAGCAGGCGATGGCCGAGGTCAGGGCCGGGCGCACGCAGGTGTTCACGGACTTCGACGTGCCGGAGGACGCGATCGGGTGCGGCTTCCACGAGGCCGTGCGCGGCGTGCTGTCGCATCACATGGTGGTCCGCGACGGCAAGATCGCCAACTACCATCCGTACCCGCCGACGCCGTGGAACGCCAGCCCGCGCGACGTGTACGGGACGCCGGGGCCGTACGAGGACGCGGTGCAGGGCTTGCCGATCTTCGAGGAGAACGGCCCCGACTCCTTCAAGGGCATCGACATCATGCGCACCGTACGCAGCTTCGACCCGTGCCTGCCGTGCGGCGTCCACATGTACCTCGGCGGCGGCAAGGAGCTCCGGCAGGTGCACTCGCCGACGTTCGGCGCGAGCGCCGGCGGGTGGGGGACGGGCGGATGAACGAGCGCATCGGCCGGATCGAGGCCATGCTCGACGAGGCCGGACCGGCCGCGATCGAGCTCGTCAAGGAGCTGCTCGACCTCTACGGCGAGGGGCTGGGGCGGGTCATGACGCTCGTGGGGGAGGAGCCGGCGGCCCGGCTGGCCGCCGACGAGCTGGTCTCGCCGCTGCTCCTGCTGCACGATCTGCACCCGCTGGACACCAGGGCCCGCGTCGAGGCGGCACTCGCCGGGGAATCCGCCGACGTGCTCGCGATCGACGGAGACCTCGTACGCCTGCGCGTCCGGCCGACCGGCTGCCGCTCCTCGGCGGCCGCGCAGGCGCCGGCCCTACGCGCGGCGGTACGCGCCGCGGCCCCGGAGATCGAACGGGTCGAGATCGAGCTCGAACACGCCGAGCCGCCCCTCATCCCGCTCGACACCCTGACCGTCCGCGAGGCACCTCGGGCCGACGGCCTGACCGCCTGCGAGACGTCCCAGGCCGAGGGCGGCTGCCGGACCGTACACGCCGGCACGCGGGCACCATGAGCGGCCGGTTGCGGCGGCTCGCCACCCAGGCGCGCGAGCAGCCGTCACAAGAGGCGTCGCCACCGCGGCGTGAGGAGGAGCGGCAGCAGTGCGCGCTGTGCGGCGAGCCGCTGCCCGCCGCCCACCGCCACCTGCTGGAGCTGCCCGCCCGGGAGCTGCGCTGCGCGTGCCGGGCCTGCCAGGTGCTGTTCGACCACGCGGCGGCCGGCGGCGGCCACTACCGCCTGCTGCCCGAGGACCGCCGCCGGCTGACCGGCTTCGCCCTGGACCATCCCGCCTGGGCGCGGCTGCGCGCTCCCGTACGCACGGTGTTCCTGGTGCGCGACTCGGCCTCGGAGGAGGTCGTCCAGTTCTACCCGAGCCCGGCGGGGGCGGTGCGCGCGGCCGTGGACCAGCAGGCGTGGGCCGCGCTGTGCCTCGACCATCCGGTGCTCGCCCGCCTGCGGCCCGATGTCGAGGCGCTGCTCGTCGACCAGGACCACGGCGTGTGGACCGTCCCCGTGGACGACTGCTACGCGCTCGTCGGCACGATCCGCACCCACTGGCGCGGCCTGACCGGCGGCCGGGAAGTCCGTGAGCGCGTCACCGAATTCTTCACCGCCCTCGGCGAGCGGGCCGTCACCGTGCCGGCCGCCGACGACTCCAGGAGCTCAGCGTGAGCAAGAAGCAGCAGCCGATCAGGACGGGCCACCGCGACGTGCGCCCCGACGCCACCTCACACGTCAAGGGCGTCAAAGAGGGCAACGCCACCGGCAACTACGACAAGCAGGACGGCCACCTGCCCGACGGCCGCTCCACGTCCAGGCGCTCGACCGGCATCAACCCGGCCAAGCACGACCCGATCGACCCCGACATGCCCAACCTGTCACCCGCCTGATCGCCCCGGACATGCCACCGACGACGAGCACGCCACCGACCATGCCGCCCACCACGCCACCGACCACGCCACCAGCCGCGCCACCGACCACGCCGCCTACCGCGCGACCGGCCATGGCGCCGACGTCGGCGCCGGCCCTGCGGATCGAGGTCCGCGGCGTCGAACCCGTCGCGCCGGCCGTCGTGCCCGCCCTGTGCTTCTCCCTGGGCGTCCACGCCTCGCCCGGCTCCGCCCCGGGCACCGCCGCCCCGCACGGGCACGACGGCGAGCCGCCCGAGGTCAGGGCGCTCACGCTGACCACCCAGGTCCGCATCGACGCCACCGCCCGCGCCTACGACGAGGACGCCCGGCTGCGGCTCAAGGAGCTGTTCGGCCCGTCCGAGACGTGGGACCGCAACCTGTCCAGCCTGCTCTGGACTCAGACGGTCACCCACGTGCCCGCCTTCACCGGCAGCACGATCGCGCCGGTCACCGTGCCCTGCACCTACGACTTCGACGTGGCCGCCACCAAGTACCTGCACGGCCTGCCCGACGGCGAGGTGCCGCTGCGGCTGCTGTTCACCGGCACGGTCTTCTACCTGGACGACGGCCGCCTCCAGGCGGCCTGCCTGCCGTGGGACACCGAGGCGGGCTTCCGCATGCCGGTGAGCGTGTGGAAAGAGCTCATGGACCGCCACTTCCCGCGCACCGCCTGGATCCGGCTGGAGCGCGACACGTTCGACCGCCTGTACGCGCACAGGACCCGGCACACCCTGCCCGGCTGGGACGACGCGGTGCGGTCATTGCTGGAGACGAGCGGAGGCTGACCAGGCATGGACCATGTACGGCAGATCGCGCAGGCCGTCCTGTACGAGGGCTACCTGCTGTGGCCGTATCGGGAGTCGTCGCTGAAGAACCGGCACCGCTGGACCATCGGCGGCGTCCACCCCGAGGCCTACGGCAGGGCGCACGACGGCAACCCGTGGCGGATGCGCACGGAATGCCTCGTCGAGGCCGAGCCAGGCGACACGGTGGACGTCCGCGTGCGCTTCCTGCACGTCGTCACGCGCGGCGTACCGGATAAGGACGGTCTGGAGCAGGACGTACCGGAGCAAGACGGCCCGGAGCGGGACGGACCGGAGCGGGACGGACCGGACGCCGGCGCTCGCCGCCCGTCCGGCGAGGAGGCGCAGGAGCGCGAGCTCAGCATGCCCGGCCTGCTCCTGGAGGAGCTGCCGCACGACCCCGTCCGCACCACGATCGACATCCCCGCCGGCCGGCAGCGCCGGCCGCACGCGGGGGCAGTGACGCTGTGCGGCTGGGAGGCGCTGTCCGGCCGGATCGAGGTGAGCGCGCAGTCGCTGCGGCCGGGCCTGTTCCGCGTCGCGGTCGAGGTGGTCAACACCACGCCCTGGCCGGGCGGCGCCCGCGGCGACGCGATGCGCCGCACCCTGGTCTCCGCGCACACCGTCCTGTACGCCCCGCGGGCCCGGTTCGTCTCGCTCATGGATCCGCCGGACGACCTGCGGGAGCACGCCGAGGGCTGCCGCAACGAAGGCGTCTGGCCGGTGCTCGCGGGCCCGGAAGGCGACCGGCACACCGTGCTGGCCGCGCCGATCATCCTGTACGACCACCCCCAGATCGCCCCGGAAAGCCCGGGAGACCTGTTCGACGCCACCGAGATCGACCAGCTCCTCACGCTGGGCGTGCTGGCACTCAGTGACCAGGAGCAGCAGGAGATCCGCGAGGGCGACCCGCGGGCCCGCGAGATCCTCGACCGCTGTGCCGCGCTCACCCCCGACGACCTGATGCGGCTGCACGGTCTCATGCGCAGGACGGGGCCGCGGGCATGACCGAGTTCTGGACGCGGATGGCCGGGCGCGGCCCCGGCGAGGTGATCGTGGGCGGTACCGCGGTCGGCCCCGGCAGCCGGGTGCGGCTGCGGCCGAGGAGCCAGGCCGACATCTTCGACCTCGTGCTCGACGGCTGCGAGGCCATCGTGGAGAGCGTCGAGCAGAGCGAGGACGGCAGCCTGCACGTCGCCGTCACGCTCGCCGGAGATCCGGGCCGCGACCTCGGTGAGGCCCGCATGCCGGGACACCGGTTCTTCTACTCCGCGGAGGAGATCGAGCCGCTGGGCGAGCACGACGGGCGCCCGGCCGGCGGCCGGATCCTGGTCGCCGGCATCGGCAACGTCTTCCTGGGGGACGACGGCTTCGGCGTCGAGGTGGCCCGCCACCTGGCGGACCAGCCGGAGATCCCGGGCGTGGACGTCGTCGACTTCGGCATCCGCGGCATGGACCTGGCCTACGCCCTGCAACGGGACTACACGGCCGTGATCTTCGTGGACGCCGCCCCGCGCGGCCACGCGCCCGGCACGCTCACCGTGCTCGAACCCGAGCCGCCGCCGGACGACGACGCGCCGGTGGCGGGGCACAGCATGGACCCGGTGAGCGTGCTGCGGCTGGCCGCGCGGCTCGGCCGGCTGCCCGCACTGGTGCGGGTCGTCTGCTGCGAGCCCGCCACCGTGGACGAGGCCCTGTTCGAGCTGAGCGAGCCCGTACGCGCGATGGTCGGCGAGGCCGCCGGTCTAGTGAAGGCCCTGGTTATGGACATGATTGCGGAAAGTGCCGGTCCGAGCTCCCGCGATCGGCTAGCGCAGTGAGGTGTTGTGAGATGAGGAAATCGCGCATGGTGAAGCTGCTCGCGCTCGGCGGGCTGGCGGCCATCGTCATCCACCAATGGCCGGAAATCCACCGGTATCTGAAAATCAAGCGAATGTAGGGCGGCATGCACGAGATCGGGATGTGCGAAGGCCTCGTCGAGCTGATCGAGCAGCAGGCGATGGGCAGGCGGGTCACGTCCGCCCGGGTACGCGTCGGCGCCCGGCACGCGGTCGTGGACGACGCCTTCGGGCAGGCGTTCGCGGTCGCCGCCACCGGCACCGCCGTCCAGGACGCCACGGTGGAGCTGGTCGTCACGCCGATGACCGTCGGCTGCGGCGCGTGCGGGAGCCGTTCGGAGTCGGTCGACCCGCTGGCCGCCTGCCCCGTCTGCGGTGACGACGGCGTGCAGCTCAGCGGCGGCGACGAGCTGGTCCTGGAGTCGGTCTCCTTCGGCGAGGAGGCGCCCGATGTGTCTCGGCATCCCAGGTGAGCTCGTCGGCTTCCTCGACGAGCACGCCGACCTGGCCACGGTGGACGTCAGCGGCGTGCGCCGGCGGGTCAACATCGGCCTGCTCGCCGACGAGGGGCTGCAGCTCGGGGACTGGGTGCTGGTGCACGTGGGGTTCGCGCTGTCCAGGATCTCCGAACAGGAGGCCCAGGCCGTGCTCGACTACCTGCACGGGCTCGGGCAGCCGTACGAGGACGAGATGGACGCGCTGCGTGGCTCGGACATCGGATGAGCCGCACCGATCTTAGGGGGACCGATGCGGTTCGTCGATGAGTACCGTGATGCCGGCCGCGCGCGGGCGCTGGCCGAGCAGATCGCCGCGAGCTGCCGGCCCGGGCGCCGGTACACGTTCATGGAGGTGTGCGGCGGACACACCCACACCATCTACAAGCACGGCCTGGAGGATCACCTGCCGCCCGAGGTCAACCTCGTGCACGGCCCCGGCTGCCCGGTCTGCGTGATCCCGATGGGGCGGGTGGACGACGCCATCCACATCGCCCGCCAGCCCGATGTGATCATGACGTCGTTCGGCGACATGATGCGGGTGCCCGGCGGCACGGGCTCGTTCCTGGACGCCAAGGCGGCCGGGGCCGACATCCGGATGGTGTACTCGCCGCTGGACGCGCTCAAGATCGCGCGGGCCAACCCGGACCGGCGGGTCGTGTTCATGGCCATCGGTTTCGAGACCACCGCGCCGTCCACCGCCATGACCGTGCTGCGGGCCGAGGCCGAGGGCCTGACGAACTTCTCCGTCTTCTGCAACCACGTCATGATCATTCCGGCGATCAAGGCCATCCTCGACTCGCCGGACCTGCGCCTCGACGGATTCATCGGGCCGGGCCACGTCTCGGCGGTGATCGGCTGCCGGCCGTACGAGTTCATCGCCCGCGACTACGGCAAGCCGCTGGTGGTGGCCGGGTTCGAGCCGCTGGACATCCTGACCTCGGTCCACATGCTGCTCGGCCAGCTCGCCGCGGGCCGCTGCGAGGTGGAGAACCAGTACGCCCGCGTGGTCCCGTGGGCCGGCAACCACATCGCGCTGTCGGCCATCGGCCGGGTGATGCGGCTGCGGCCGCACTTCGAGTGGCGCGGGCTCGGCTTCATCGCCCACTCCGCGCTGGCCATGGCGGGCGAGTACGCCGCCTTCGACGCCGAGCGGGTCTTCGACCTGCCCGGGCTGCGCATCGCCGATCCCAAGTCGTGCCAGTGCGGCGAGGTGCTCAAGGGCGTGCTCAAGCCGTGGGAGTGCAAGGTGTTCGGCACCGCCTGCACGCCGGAGACCCCGATCGGGACCTGCATGGTCTCCTCCGAGGGCGCCTGCGCCGCGTACTACAACTTCGGGCGGTTCAGCCGGGAGCGGATGACCGCGGCGGCGCGCGAGCCGCTGGCAGAGGAAGCGAGCCGGACGTGATCCAGGAGCAGCAGGTGCTCGACCGCATCGAGCGGATGCGGCGCCGCAAACCCGTCGTCAGGGAGGAGCGCATCACGCTCGCCCACGGCGCAGGGGGCAAGGCCACCCAGACCCTGATCGAGGCCGTCTTCCTCGAGGCCTTCCGCAACCCGATGCTGGCCCCGCTGGAGGACGGCGCGCTGCTGCGGATCGGGAGCGAGCAGACGGCGTTCACCACCGACTCCTACGTGGTCTCGCCGCTGTTCTTCCCCGGCGGGGACATCGGCGACCTGGCCGTCAACGGCACCGTGAACGACCTGGCCATGTGCGGCGCGCGGCCGGTCCACCTGTCGGCGGGCTTCATCCTGGAAGAGGGCTTCCCGGTCGCCGACCTGCGGCGGATCACCACCTCGATGGCCGAGGCGGCCTCGGCCGCCGGGGTCACGATCGTCACCGGCGACACCAAGGTCGTCCAGCGCGGCAAGGCCGACGGCTGTTACATCACCACCGCCGGGGTCGGGCTCGTCGAGCACCCCGTCACGCTGTCCGCCTCGCGCGCGCGGCCCGGGGACGCCGTCATCGTCTCCGGGCCGATCGGCGCGCACGGCGCCGCCATCATGCTGGCCAGGGGCGAGTTCGACCTCGAAGCGTCGATCGCCTCCGACACCGCGCCGCTGTACGGCATCGTCTCCGACCTGCTGAACGCGCTGCCGCAGCACGTCAGGTGCCTGCGGGACGCCACCAGGGGAGGGGTGGCGACCGTGCTCAACGAGGTGGCCCGCGCGTCGGAGGTGGCCGTGGTGCTCGACGAGGAGCAGATCCCGGTGGCCCCCGAGGTGACCGGCGTCTGCGAACTGCTCGGCCTCGATCCCCTCTATGTCGCCTGCGAGGGCCGCTTCGTGACGGTGGTCGACGCCGAGCACGCCGGGCAGGCGCTCGACGTGCTGCGCGCCCACCCGCTGGGCGCCGAGGCCGCGATCGCCGGCACGGTCGCCGCCGACCCGCCGGGGCTCGTCCTGCTGCGCACCGCGTTCGGCGGCACCCGGGTGGTCGACGTCCTCGTCGGCGACCCGCTACCGCGCATCTGCTGAGACCAGCTCGGCCAGCACGTGGTAAAGCGTGGCCTGCGCCTCCTGGATGCGGTGCACCGACGACGACGGGACGACGAACAGGTGCTCGGCCGGCCCCTCCCCGGCCATGCGCCCGCCGCCCGCGCCCGCGAAGCCGACCGTCACCATTCCCAGGCTCGCGGCCTGGGCCAGCCCGTGCAGCACGTTCGCCGAGCCGCCGCTGGTCGACAGCGCGAAGGCGACGTCGCCCGGGCCGCCGAGCGCGGCGAGCTGGCGGGCGAACACCACCTCGAACCCGACGTCGTTGCCGAGCGCGGTCACGAACGCCGAGTCGGCGGCCAGCGACACCGCGGGCAGGCCGCGCCCGGTGAAGAGCGCCGCCACCGACTGCGCGTCCGTGCTGCTGCCGCCGTTGCCGAAGGCGAACAGCCGCCCGCCGCCACGGAAGGCGGCGGCCAGCGCCGCCGCGCACCGGACCAGCGGGGCTTCCATCTCCTGGAGCACCCGCTGCCGCAGCTCCATGCTCTCGCGCGCCTTCGCGGCGGTGGAGGCCGTCACGTCGAGCGGGTCCCGCCGCAGGAACGGATAGAGCGTGTCCGTCACAGGTCCTTCTTTCCGGGCAGCGTCCCCGTCACAGGTTTCGTTCTTGAGCGGTGTCCTCGTCACGCGTCTTCCTCTCCGAGCACGGCGATCGCTTCGCCGGCGTGCACCAGCACGGTGTCGCCGACCCGCGCCGACACCAGGGCCACGCTGATCTCCTCGGTGCCCGAGCCGGTGTCGGCCCTGGCCAGCCCGTCGGGCAGCAGGCCGACGACCCGCACGCGCACCGCGACGTCGCCGCACGTCACGCACGAGTCGCAGGTGTCCTCCCGGTCCTCGCTCACGCCCGCGCCCCCAACCCCAACTCCGGCTCCAACTCCGGCTCCGACTCCAGGAGCACGTGCACCAGCTCCCACAGCAGGTGGTAAACGGTGACGTGGATCTCCCGCGCGACCAGCGGATCCGCGCTGCGCGCCGCCAGGACGTGATCCGCGTCCCCGCACGTCTCGCCCATCGTCAGGGCGACGGTCAGCATGCCGAGCGCGCGGGCGGCGGCGAGGTCGCCGGCCGCCGGCCGGATCCCGACGGCGATGTCCTGCGGCCGCCCCCAGATCGGCAGCAGCGCGGGCTGCGCGCCCAGGCAGAGCGCGGGCAGCGCCGGCTTGCCCACGATCACCGGATGGGTGAACTCCACCGCCACGTGCGCCGCGTCCGCCGCCGCATCGGTGGCCGCCGTCTCGGCGCGGCCGAAGGTCAGCAGCCGCCCGCCGCGCCTGAACCGCGCCGCCATGGCCGCCGCGGCCCCGGCGACCGCGCCGACCTCCGACACCAGCGCCAGCCCGGCGGCCTCCCGGCCGGCCCGGATCTCATCGAGCACTTCGGCATCCCCGCCTTCCCCCGCGATCCACGACTGCGTCCATTCCACCGTGACGCGGCCCGGACGGCGTGATCCAGCCCGCAACCTCTTCGGCAAGGTCCCGGCAAGACTCCCCACCGGCGAGCGACCACACAGCGAGCGACCACACGGCGCACACGGTGGCCGTCTCCCGCCATCAACCGATCGGTGGATTCTCAGATCATCCGCATCCACCCCAGATCATGACCGGCAGGGCGATCCCTGCCGTGAGCTGGAAAATCATGATTGATGCATGGCAGTCATCGACGTCACCGACCTCACCAAGAGGTACGCGGACCACACAGCCCTCGACGGCGTCTCGTTCTCCGTCGAGGAAGGCGAGATCTTCGGCCTCCTCGGCCCCAACGGCGCCGGCAAGACCACCGCTGTCGAATGCGTGGAGGGCCTGCGCCGGGCCGACAGCGGGTCCATCCGGGTGCTCGGCCTCGACCCCGTCAAGGACGGCCGCGCGCTGCGCGAGCGCGTCGGCGTGCAGCTCCAGGACACGCAACTGCCCGAGAACATCAAGGTCTGGGAGGCGCTCGACCTGTACGCCTCCTTCTACGCGCAGCCCCGCGACTGGCGCGAGCTGCTGACGCAGTGGGGTCTGGCCGACAAGCGCAACGCCCGATTCGGCAAGCTGTCCGGCGGCCAGAAGCAGCGCCTGTTCATCGCCCTCGCCCTGGTGGGCGGCCCGCGGGTGGCCTTCCTCGACGAGCTCACCACCGGGCTCGACCCGCAGGCCCGCCGCGCCACCTGGGAGCTGATCAAGCAGGTGCGCGCGTCCGGCGTCACCGTCGTCCTGGTCAGCCACTTCATGGACGAGGTGGAGGAGCTCTGCGACCGTGTCGCCGTCTTCGACCGGGGCGGCATCGTCGCCACCGGCAGCCCGGCCGAGCTGATCGACGGGGTCGACGCCGAGCACCAGCTGCGGTTCACGCTGATGGCAGGGGACACCAGCGACCCGGCCGCCCTGCTGCGCGGGCTGCCCGGCGTCTCGGGCGTGACGCGCAGCGGCAACCAGGTGACCGTCACCGGCCGGGGCGACTTCGCCACCGCCGTCACCTCGGCCCTGGCCCGCAACCTCGTCCCCGTCGCCGACCTGCGCATCGACAAGCGCACGCTCGAAGACGCCTTCGTCGCCCTGACCGGCCGCTCGATGCACCTCTGAGGAGATCCAGACATGTCCGTCATCACCAAACTCACCACGGTCGAGCTCAAGCTGCTGACGCGCGAGCCCGGCGCCGTCTTCACGATCCTCATCCCGCTGTTCATCCTGATCGTCTTCGGCAGCTCGATCGGGCCGGGCGACACGGTGCTGCTGCCGATGACGCTGGCGATCGCCGTGGGGCTCGTGGCCCTGTACCAGCTGCCCACCACCCTGGCCGCCTACCGCGAACGGGGCATCCTGCGCCGCCTGTCCGCCACCCCGGTCCGTCCGTCCGGCCTGCTGGTGGTGCAGCTCATCCTGCAGCTCGTCCTCGCGCTGGTCACCTGCGGGCTGCTGCTCGCCGTCGCCGGCACCGTCCTGGGCGCGCACGTGCCCGCCGAGATCGGGACGGCCGCCGTGGTCTTCCTGCTCGGCACGGCCGCGATGTTCGCGATCGGCCTGCTGATCGCGGCGGTGGCGGCGAACGGGCGGGCCGCGAACGGGGTGGGCGTGCTGCTGTACTTCCCCATGGCCTACCTGGCCGGGCTGATGCAGCCGGTGGACCAGATGCCGGTTATCCTGGCGAACGTCGGCGAATATACCCCTTTGGGAGCTTTCAGGCAGGCCCTCCAGGAAGTCTGGGCAGGTGTGTCGCCGAGCCCCCTGCTGCTGGGCGTCATGGCCGCGTACGCGGTGATCGTCAGCCTTGCCGCCGCCAGGTTCTTCCGCTGGGAGTGAGGATGACGACAGGGACGGCCACGCGGCTGGACCGATGGGAACAGCTGCTGGAACGGCTCCTGGGCGCGGTGCCGTACCTGCTGCTGGCCGTCTCGATGACGCTGTCCTGGCTCACCGAGGACCGCCCGTGGACGTACCGGCTCGCCACGCTCGGCCTCGCCGGGCTCGCCGGGGCGTGGATCGCGGTGCTGGCCCCCGCCGGCCGGTCCCGCCACCCGAACGTCTACGTGACCGGCCTGGTGATCCTGATCGGGGTGCTCTGCACGCGCGGGGTGTGGTTCGCCGGCTTCTTCGCCTTCACCGGATACCTCCATTCCTGGAGTCTGCTGAGCGGCAAGCGGAGGTTCGTCGGCGTTGCGGCCACGGCGGCGATCTGCGTCACCGCCTACAGCGGCGGGCTGCCCGGCACCCCGTCCGCGATCCTCACCCACGTGTTCTTCGTCGCCGCGATCGTGGCGGGGGTGAGCCTGTTCAGCTTCGTCGGCGACGTCACGGCCGAGCGCAGCGCCGAGCGGAAGACGACGGTGGCGCGGCTGGAGGAGGCGTTGCGGGAGAACGCCGGCCTGCACGCCCAGCTCCTCGTCCAGGCCCGCGAGGCGGGCGTGCTCGACGAGCGCCAGCGCATGGCGGGGGAGATCCACGACACCCTCGCCCAGGGGCTGACCGGCATCATCACCCAGCTCCAGGCGGCCGCCCACACCCACGAGGACCCCTCCTCCTGGCGGCGGCACCTCGACAACGCGATGAGCCTGGCCCGCGAGAGCCTGGCCGAGGCCCGCAGGTCCGTGCACGCCGTCCAGCCGGGCCCGCTGGAGTCCGCGCCGCTGCCCGCCGCGCTGGCCGAGATCGCCGCGAAGTGGTCGGAGCTGGCCGGGGTGCGCGCTGAGGTCACCACCACCGGCACGGTACGGCCCCTGCATCCGGAGGTGGAGGCGACCCTGCTCCGCATCGCCCAGGAGGCCCTGGCCAACATCGCCAAGCACGCGGGGGCCGCGCGCGCCGGGCTGACCCTGTCGTACATGGAGGACGTGGTCAGCCTGGACGTGCGCGACGACGGCAGCGGCTTCGACCAGGCGCGCGCCCTCGACGGGGGCGGCTACGGCCTGGCGTCGATGCGCAAGCGGGTGGCCCGCCTGGCGGGCGCCTTCGCGATCGAGTCCGAGCCCGGCGGCGGCACCGCGATCTCCGCCGTCGTCCCGGCCATCACCACCACCGCCCCCGCCGGCACCACCACCGTCCCCCCTGCCGTCACCGAGGAGAGCCCGAGTGCCTGAGGCCCCGATCCGGCTGCTGATAGCCGACGACCACCCGATCGTCCGCGACGGCATCCGCGGCATGTTCGCCGGCGACCCGGGCTTCGAGGTGCTGGCCGAGGCCGGCGACGGCGCCCAGGCGGTCGAGCTGGCCCGGGTGCTGGAGCCCGATGTGATCCTCATGGACCTGCGGATGCCCAGGATGGACGGGGTCACCGCCATCAGGGAGCTGGCCAGGCTGGGGCTCAAGGCACGCGTGCTCGTCCTGACCACGTACGACACCGACAGCGACGTCCTGCCCGCCATCGAGGCCGGCGCGACCGGCTACCTGCTCAAGGACGCCCGGCGCGAGGACCTGGTACGTGCCGTCGCCGCGGCGGCCCGCGGCGAGGCGGCGCTCGCCCCGTCGGTGGCCACCCGCCTGCTCGGCCAGGTGCGTGCCCCCGCCGACCCGCTGAGCGCGCGGGAGCTGGAGATCCTGAGCCTGATCGCGCAGGGCACCACCAACCGCGAGGCGGCCGCCCGCCTGTTCATCAGCGAGGCCACGGTCAAGACGCACGTGCTACACATCTACGCCAAACTGGGCGTCAACGACCGCGCCGCCGCGGTCGCCGTCGCCTTCCAGCGCGGCCTGCTCCCACTGAGCCCGCCCGCCACCTGAGCCCGCCACCTGAG
>NZ_VCKX01000254.1 GCF_005889725.1 Nonomuraea zeae | reverse complement strand
CCGTTCCAGCACCCCGCAGGCGGCCCCCAGCCCGTACGCGCTCCCGCCCGAGAGCACCACGGCGTGCACGCGCTCCACCAGGTTGCGCGGGTCGAGCAGCTCGGTCTCCCTGGTCCCCGGCGCGGCCCCGCGCACGTCCACCCCCGCCACGGCCCCGCCGCCGGGCGCGAGGACGACGGTCGTGCCCGTACGGTGCCCGCCCCCGATCCGGTGGGCGTGCCCGACCCGCAGGCCCGCCACGTCCACCAGCGAGTTCGTCGGCCCGGCGCGCATCAGAAGTCCCCGCTCAGGAACCGGCGGGCCGCCTCGGCGAACACCCGGGTGCAGCGCACGATCTCGGCCACCTCGACGAACTCGTCCGCCTGGTGCGCGATCCACTTCCCGCCCGGCCCGTAGACGACCGAGGGGATCCCGCCCCAGTGCGTGAGCACGGTCCCGTCCGTCGAGCCGGGCACCCCGCCGTACACCGGCTCCTCCCCCGTCACGGCCCGATGCGCGGCGGCCAGCGCGGCCACCACCGGGTCGGACACGGGCACGTCCACCGGCGGCCGGTCCACCAGCACCGACACCTCGGCGGAGATCCCGTCGAAGGCGGCGAGCGCGGCCACCCGGTCGGCGATGTCCTTGTGCTCGGCCCCCGGGATCGTCCGCACGTCCACGAAGAGCGAGGCGACGGCGGGGATCACGTTGACCTGCTCCTCTGACCCGGCGCGCAGGACGGTCGGCGTGATGTACACCTCGCCGAGGTGCTCGTGCGCCGGATGCCGCTCCTGCAGCTCGGCCTGCAGCGCCGCCAGCGCCACCAGCAGCGCGCCGACCGCCTGGATCGGGTTGCGCCCGTGCTGCGGCATGGCCCCGTGCGCCATCTTGCCGGTCAGGTCCACCCGCAGCCGCAGCGCGCCCTTGGCGGTCGCGCAGATCTCGCCCGCCTCGGGCTCGGCCACGATCGCGCCGTCCACGTCGGCCGTGAGCCCCGCCGAGACGAAGTGGTGGGCGCCGATCATGAGCCCTTCCTCGTCGGCCAGCGCGCACACCTTGATCCGCCCGGGGAACGGTCCAGCGAGCTGCAGCGCCCTGGTGGCGTAGAGGGTCGCGGCCAGGCCCGACTTCATGTCGGCGCTGCCCCGCCCCCACAGCCGGCCGTCGCGGATCTCGCCGCCGAACGGATCCACGGTCCAGGTGGACAGGTCGCCCTCGGTCACGACGTCCGTGTGGCCCTCGAACATCAGCGTCGGCCCGTCGCCGCCGCCGCCCTCGACCACGGCGACCACGTTCGGCCGGCCGGGCGCGGCTTCGTACACGACCGGCGCCCAGCCCCACTCGCGCATCTTCGCCTCGACCAGCTCGGCCGCCGGCCGCTCGTTGCGGCCGCGCGCCGGGTCGTTGGTGCTGGGGATGCGCACCAGCGCCTGCGTGAACGCCACCACTCCATCGGCGTCGACGTCGATCACAGCAATCCCTCCAGAGTCGGTACGGCCTCCAGCAACGTACGCGTGTACGGGTGGGCGGGCGCGGCCCAGATCTCGTCCACCGGCCCGGTCTCCACGATCTCGCCCGCGCGCATGACCGCGACGGTCTCGCACACGTGCCGCACCACGGACAGGTCGTGCGAGACGAACACCAGCGTGAGCCCGAGCTCGTCGGCCAGATCGGCCAGCAGGTTGAGTATCTGCCCCCGGACGGAGACGTCCAGCGCGCTGACCGGCTCGTCGGCGACCAGCACCTTCGGCCGGGGCGCGAGCGCGCGGGCGATCGCGATGCGCTGGCGCTGGCCGCCGGAGAACTGGTGCGGGTACCTGTCCGCGGCCTCGGCGGGCAGCCCGACCTGCTCCAGCAGCTCCGAGACCCGCTCCGCGGCCGGCAGGCCGAGCGCGGCGAGCGGCTCGGCGACGAGGTCGCGCACCCGCATGCGGGGGTCGAGCGAGCTCATCGGGTCCTGGAAGACGATCTGGAGGTTCTCGCGCAGGAAGCGCAGCCGCTTCTCCGGCCGGCCGGCGATGTCCTGCCCGTCGAACCGGATGGTGCCCGAGGTGGGCCGGTCGAGCGCGCAGAGCAGGCGCAGCAGCGTGGACTTGCCCGATCCGGACTCGCCGACGATGCCGAACCGCTCGCCGCGCCGCACGGTCAGCGACACGTCGCGCAGCGCGTGGACGGCGGCGCCCGGCCTGGTGAGCGAGGTGCGGGGGCGGTGGTAGACGCGGGTGACGTTCCTGACCTCGATGAGCGCCTCGCCCGGCACCTCAGTCCGCGGGGTGCCAGCATGCGTAGGCATGGCCGTCTCCTGTCAGCTCCGGCGCCGTCTCGCAGGCGGGGGTGGCGTGCGGGCAGCGGTTCCTGAACACGCAGCCGCCGGGGAACCCGCCCGCGGGCGGGACGCTGCCCTTGATGGTGGGCAGCCGGGTCCCGCGGGGCGTGAGCCTGGAGGCGGCCAGCAGGCCCTCGGTGTAGCGGTGGCGGGGCCTGGTGAAGACCTCGCGGACGGTGCCGCTCTCGACGACGCGGCCTCCGTACATGACCAGGACCCTCTCGCAGACGGAGGCGACGACGGCGAGGTCGTGCGTGATGAACAGCAGCGCGGGCGCGACCTCGGCGATCAGCTCCAGCATCTGCTTCTGCACGGTGACGTCGAGCGCCGTCGTCGGCTCGTCGCAGACGAGCAGCCCGGGCTCGTTGGCCAGGGCGATGGCGAGCATGACGCGCTGGCGCTGGCCGCCGGACAGCTGGTGGGGGTAGGCGCCGGCGATCTGGCCGGGCTCGGGCAGCCTGACCCGCTCCAGCAGGTCCAGTGCCCGCGAGCGGGCCTCCTGGCGGGCGACGCCGTGCAGGGTCATGACCTCGGCCACCTGGGCGCCGACGCGCATGAGCGGGTTGAGAGCGGTCATCGGCTCCTGGAAGACCATCGACAGCTCGCGCCCGCGCAGGCCCTTGATCCGGCTCTCCGGCACGCCGACCAGGTCGTGCTCGCCGAGCCTGGCCCGGCCGGCGGCGGTGACGCCCTCGGGAAGCAGCCCCATGAGCGACAGCGCGGTCAGGGACTTGCCGGACCCGGACTCGCCGATCAGCCCGACCCGCTCGCCGGGCGCGATCGCGAACGACACGTCGCGTACGAGCTCCACGGAGCCGGCCCGCACGGTCAGTCCCTCAACCCTCAGCACGGATCCTCCTGAGCTTGGGGTCGAGATAGTCGCGCAGGCCGTCGCCGAGGAGGTTGAAGCCGAGCACCGCCAGCGCGATCGCCAGGCCCGGCCAGAGCGCCAGGCGCGGGGTGGAGAACAGCAGCTCCTGCGACTCCTGCAGCATCCGCCCCCACGACGGGATCGGCGGGCGGGTGCCGAAGCCGAGGAACGACAGCGCCGCCTCGGCCAGGATCGCGATCGCGAACGACACCGACGCCTGGACGATGAGCATGGAGGCGATGTTCGGCAGGACGTGCCGCACGGCGATGGCCGGCCGGCGGCGACCGGCCGCTCTGGCGGCGAGGATGTAGTCGGTCACCATGACCTGGAGCGTGGCGGCTCGGGCCACGCGGGCGAACGCGGGCACGGTGGCCACCCCGATCGCGATCATCGCGGTGAGCGTGCCCGCGCCGTAGACGGCGCCGAGCATCACGGCCAGCAGCAGCGCCGGGAAGGCGAACACGAGGTCGTTGACCCGCATGATCAGCTCCGACAGCCAGCCGCGCGGCGTCATCCCGGCGATCACACCCAGCGGGACGCCGAGCACGGCGGCGATGCCGACGGCCACGATCCCCACATAGAGCGTGGTGCGCGCGCCGACCATGAGCTGGCTGAGGGTGTCGCGGCCGAACTTGTCGGCCCCGAGCAGGTAGCCGCCGCCGGGGGCGCGCGTCTTCTGCGCGGCGTCCACGAGCGTCGGGTCGTGCGGCGTCCAGAAGAACGACACCAGCGCGGCCAGCACCACGATCCCGACGAGCACGCCGCCGACGACCAGCCCGGCGTTGAGCCGGCCCCTCATCGCAGCCTCGGGTCGAGCAGGTGGTAGGCCACGTCCACCACGAAGTTGATCAGCAGCACGGCCGCCACCAGCACCATCACCACACCTTGGACGAGCAGCAGGTCTCGCCCGGCGACGCCGTTGAGCAGCAGGTCGCCGAGCCCGGGGATGACGAAGACCCGCTCGACCACGACCGCGCCGATGAGCAGCGTGGCCAGTTGCAGCCCGAGCACGGTGACGACGGGGATGGAGGCGTTGCGCAGCCCGTGCCGCCACAGCGCGCCCGTGCGGCCCCTGCCCTTGGCGCGAGCCGTGCGCAGGTAGTCCTCGCGCATCACGTCGAGCACGGCGCTGCGCACGTAGCGGGTGAGCACCGCGCCCTGGACGAGCCCGAGCGACAGCCACGGCAGCAGCAGGCTGCGCAGCCACTCCCCCGGGCTCTCGGCCAACGGCACGTAGCCGCCTGAGGGCAGCGCCTGGGCCTGGACCGCGAACACGAACACCAGCAGGATCCCGGCCAGGAACGCCGGGATCGCGATGCCGACCTGGCTGGCCGCGCTGATCGCCACCCCGAGCGGGTCGCGGTGGTGCACGGCGGCGAACGTGCCCAGCGGCACCGCGATGAGCAGCGCCACGACCATGCCGCCGAGCACGAGCACGGCCGTGACGGCGAGCCGGTCGCCGATCTGCGGGCCGATGGGCGAGCTGGTCACGTACGAGGTGCCGAAGTCGCCCTGGATCAGCCCGCCGGCCCAGTCGAGGAACTGCGCGAGGGGCGACCTGTCGGTGCCGAACTGCCTGCGCAGCTCGGCCACCGCCTCCGGGGTGGCGTTGACGCCCAGCGCGACCTCGGCCGGGTCGCCGGGCAGCACGGCCATGAAGGCGAACACGGCCACGGCGGCCACGGCGGTGCTCGCGATCAGCACGCCGAGGCGTTTGAGCAGGTAAAGGATCACTGCTTGGCGAGCGCGGTGAAGTCGAAGGACTCCGCGATGGCGTTCTTCGGCAGCCCGGTGACGCCCTTCTTCGCCACGATGAGGTTGGGGAACAGGAAGAGCCAGTCGGCCGCGGCGTCGTCGGACAGGAGCTTGGCGGCCTGCTTCAGGTCGTCGGTCTGCTGCTGCTCGGTGCCCTCGTCGGCGGAGGCGAGGAGCTTGCCGAACTCGGGGTTGTCGTAGCGGAAGTAGTACGACTTATCCGCAAAAATTCCCATATCCCGGGGTTCGACGTGGTTGATGATGGACAGATCGTAATCGCCCTGCTGGAACACCACGTCCAGCCAGCGGGCCGGGAACTCCAGCGGCTCGATGTCGGCCGTGATGCCCACCTGGGCGAGCTGCGACTTGACGACCTGGGCGCTGTTGACCGCGTACGGCAGGTTCGGGATGCGCATCTTGACGTTGAGCGTCTTGCCGCCGAGCAGCTCCTTGGCCTTGGCGGGGTCGTAGGCGTAGTCGCCCGTGCGGTCCTCGTACCAGGGGTCGGTGGGCGGCACCATCGAGCCGATGAGCTGGCCGCGCCCGGCCCAGGCCGTGTCCAGCAGCGCCTTGTGGTCGATGGCGTGCCGGACCGCCTGCCGGACCTTCTTGTCGTCGAACGGCGGGCGGCTGTTGTTCATCGACAGCACGACCTCGCCGTTCGTGGTGCCCTCGACCGTCTGGAAGCGGCCGGGGTCGGCGAACTGCTGCAGCGACTCGGGCGCCTGGACGCTGGAGATGACGTCGATGCCCCCGGTGAGCAGCGCGTTGTTCATCGCCGTGGCGTCCTTGAAGTATTTCAGGGTGATCGCCGACAGCGGCGGCTTGGTGCCCCAGTAGGAGGGGTTGGCGTCGAGCTGGATGGCGTCGCCGCGCCGCCAGGAGCCGAGCACGTAGGGGCCGGTGCCGACGGGCTTGTTGGCCAGGTCGGCGACGCCGGTGCGGCTGAACATCGCGCCGAGCCTGGTGGCCATCGTGTAGAGGAAGCCGTTGCTCGGCCGCTTGAGCGTGACGACGGCGGTGGCGTCGTCCTTCTTCTCCACCTTGTCCACGACGTCGAGCTGCGACTTGATCTTGAGCTTCCAGTCCGACTTCACCCGGTCGAGCGAGAAGACCACGTCGTCGGCCGTGAACGGCGCGCCGCCGGTGAACGTGACGTTCTTGCGGAGGGTGAAGGTGTAGGTCTTCCTGTCGGCGGAGACGTCCCACTTCTCGGCCAGCAGCGGCACGATCTTGCCGTCCTGGCCGAGCTTGACCAGGCCCTCGTAGACGTTGACGAGCAGCGCCTGCGGGATGGCCGCGCCCTCGGTGGAGGTGAAGTCGAGGTTCGCGGGCTCGGCCACGAATCCGACGGAGAGCGACTGCGCCTTGGGGGTGCCCGACCCTCCGGTGCCGCCGCCACCGGCACCGGCGCCACCGCCGCAGGCGGCCGCGGTCAGCAGGAGACCGCCCAGGGCGATCCAGGTCCCGATTCGCCTCATGTCTTACAGCCTCCTGGCTAGTGCACTGGTCGGACCAGTAGGCTACGCACATTGCCAGTCGGCGACGGCTCGGGTCAAGGGGGCTTACATGGGTGGTCCGCGCTTCGAGCCGGTGCGTGCCGTGCGCGCTTACGAGCGGGTCGTGGAGCAGGTCGAGGAGGCCATCGAGAGCGGCTCCCTGTGCCCTGGCGAGCGGCTGCCCAGCGAGCGCGAGCTGATGGTGCAGTTCTCGGTCGGCCGGTCAACCGTGCGCGAGGCGCTGCGGGTGCTGCAGGCGCGCGGCCTGGTCAGGTCGCGGCCGGGCGATCCGAACGGGGCGGAGGTGCTGCCGTTCTCGCCCGTCGCATTACACAAGTCGATGACCACGCTGGCCAGGGTGGCGGAGCTGTCGCTGGCCGAGCTGGTGCAGTTCAGGATGGTGCTCGACTCCTCGGCCGTCCTGCTGGCGGCGCGGCTGCGCACCGAGGAGCAGCTCGCCGAGATGAGCGCGGCCGTCGCGGACATGCGGGCCGCCCTGGACGGCGGGTCCGAGCAGGGGTTCGACGCCTTCGGCGGCGCCGACGTGGCCTTCCACGACGCGGTGGCGCGGGCGAGCGGCAACAAGCTGATCCAGATCTGCACCGACGTGGTCCGCTCCATCGTCCTCGACCTGATCTCCGGGAAGATCGCCGCCGCGCCCGACAGGGAGGGCCTGATGCGGCAGAGCATCGGGCACCACGAGGAGGTCATCGCCGCCGTGCGCGCCGGGGACGGCCCGCTCGCGGCCAGGCTGTCCAGGAAGTCAATGTATGACTATTACGCTGGTTATGTCCCGGTGGCCGAGCGAACGGCCTTGCGGGCGCTCCTGGAGTGACCGCGCCCGGCTTCCGGGTGGGGTGACACTGCCGGAGTGACGCAGCCCACAGGGTGTTATGTTGCCCACGTGGCGAGCAAGGATGGGGACGGGCTGGTGGAGGCCTTCCTGCGAGAGCCCCGCCGTTACACCAGCCACCAGGTCGCCGACCTGGCGGGGGTGCCGGTCTATCGCGCCCGGCGGTTCTGGCGGGCTCTCGGGTTCGCGAACGTGGCCGACGACGCGGTCGAGTTCACCGAGTCCGACGTGGAGGCGCTCAAGACGCTCCTCGGCATGGTCAGCTCCGGCGTCTACGACGAGGAGCACGTGCTGCTGATGGCCCGCTCGCTCGGGCGGGCCACGACGAGGCTGGCCGAGTCGCAGGCGGAGCTGGGCGTGGAGGCGCTCGACCAGGCGGGCGTGCCGCTCGCGGACCGGCCGCGGGCCTGGCGCCGGCGGGCCGAGCGGGTCGTGCCCGACCTGGCGCGGCTGCTGGTCTACGCCTGGCAGCGCCAGCTGGCCGCCGCCGCGGGCCGCATCGCCGACCAGGACATGAGCGCGGTACGCCTGTCCGTCGGATTCGCCGACCTGGTCGCGTTCACCCGGCTGAGCAGGCAGATCACCGCCGCCGAGCTGGCCAGGCTGATCGACAGGTTCGAGGGGCGCTCGGCCGACATCGTGACCTCATCCGGCGGGCGGGTGGTCAAGACGCTGGGCGACTCGGTGCTGTTCGTGGCCGACAAGGCGCACGTCTCGGCGGAGATCGCGCTGCGGCTGGTGGAGACGCACGCCCGCGGCAGGGACATGCCGGAGCTGCGGGTGGGGCTGGCGGCCGGGCCGGTGATGTGGCGCATGGGCGACGTGTTCGGCACCACCGTCAACCTGGCCAGCCGGCTGACCGCGCTGTCGCTGCCCGGCACGATCCTGGCCGATCCGGAGCTGGCCGAGGAGCTGGAGGGCGACCGGGCCTTCCGGCTGCGCGCGGTCGACCGGCTGTCGGTGCGCGGGCTGGGCGAGCTGGTGCCCTTCACCGTGGCCCGCGCCGAGCCCGCCTGAGCCGGCTGGAGCCACCTGGGCCTGTGGAGTCGACCCGCGCTCGCGGGTCCGTCCGATCCTGCCGGGCCGGCGGGGCAACCTGAGCGCGGGCTCGATGCGTCACTACCGTCATCAGGCTTCGACGGAAGGCGCGTCACATTGGCGGACAGGGCGATATTTCAAGACTTCGTGGTGACGAGGTCGGACCGGCTGTTACGCACCGCGTACCTGCTGACCCGGGACTGGGGCACGGCGGAGGACCTGCTGCAGGAGTCGCTCGCCAAGGCGTGGTTCGCCTGGCACGCCATCGACGACCCCGAGGCGTACGTACGCAAGATCCTGGTGACCACGTACACGTCGTGGTGGCGGCGCAGGTGGCGCAGGGAGCTGCCGAGCGACGACCTGCCGGCCGCGGGCGCGTACGACGACGGCGAGGACGCGCGCGGGGAGCTGTGGCAGGCGGTGGGCCGGCTGCCCGCAAGGCAGCGCGCGGTGATCGTGCTGCGCTTCTACGAGGACCTGCCGGTGGCCGAGGTGGCCGGGCTCCTGGGCGTCCAGGAGGGCACGGTCAAGAGCCAGACCGCCAAGGCGCTGGCCAAGCTGCGAGTGGACGAGTCGATCGTGAAGGAGCTGCGCCCATGACCGTGCACGACCTGCGCGAAGTCCTGCGGGAGCGGGCCGAGGACCGCTCTCCCGCGAACCCGCACCGGCACGATCAGGTCCGCGCCCGCATTCGCAGGGTGCGCGTGCGCAGGCGGGTGACGGCGGGCGCGGCGGTCGTGGCGGCGCTCGCGGCCGGTGTCGCCCTGCTCCCCGGCGTGGTGGAGACGCCGCGCCGTGAGACGACGGCGGCGGCCCAGCCGGACTCCGAGCTGCCCGAACGGTTCGCCGCCGGCGACGGCGCCGAATACCGCCGCCTGGCCACGGCCGCGCTCGCGGCGGGCGGTGAGAAGGCCACGTCGATCACGTTCCCGGTCTCCGGCAAGCCCCTGGACGTGGCCGCGATCTGCGACGGCCCGCCCGGCAGCGCCACACCGCGGATCGCCGTCGACGGCCGCCAGACCGGGGTCCACGGCTTCTCGCCGTGCATGGAGCCGGGCATGCAGTTGCGGGCGCTGCCGGTCCCCGAGGGCGCGACGGAGGTCACCGTCACGTTCGACACGACCACGTCCGGCTCGGGATGCGTGCGGAAGAGGCAGGACGGGCCCTGCGTCGCCGTCACGCCCAAGCGGGCCGACTGGAGCCTGGCCGTCTACGAGTGGACCCCGCCTGCGCGGCCCGTCGAGCCCGAGCAGGTCAGGGCCTTCCCCACGCGGCTGGGCGGCATGAGGCTGGCCACGTCGCGGTCGGGCGTGTGGGGCGAGGAACGCGACTTCTCGGTCACCGTCACGAGCGGCGGCGGGAAGCTCGGCATCGAGCAGCTCTGCACGGGCGAGCTGGCCGGCCGGATGTGGTTCAGCTACACGATCGACGGCCGCGACACGCAGTCCACCGTGAGCTGCGCCACCTGGACGCGGGGCCCGTACCCGATGGCGATGCAGGAATACCCGGTCCCCAAGGGCAAGCGGGTGACGGTCACCGGCAAGATGGGGATCTACGGTGGCCACATCAACCGCCCGGTCCGATGGTCGATCGGCGTGTACACGAAGGAGAAGCAGTGATCGAACGCGCTGTCGTCGACGGCAGGCCGGTGGACGCCGACGCGCGGCTCGCGCTCGACGCCCGCTACGGGCACTTCACCGCCCTGCAGGTCAGGGCCCGGCGGGTGCGCGGGCTCGACCTGCACGTCGAGCGGCTCCAGTCGGCCAACCGCGAGCTGTTCGGCGCCGAGCTCCCCCGTCCGGAGGTGCTCGGCGCGATCAGGGCGGTGCTCGGCGACGACCTGCGGGACGCGAGCGTGCGCGTCTACGTCGTGGCGGGCGACCGGCCGCGGGTGCTGGCCACCGCCGCGCCGCCCACGGAGGCCCCCACCGGCCCGTGGAGCGTCACGCCCGTCGTCTACCAGCGCTATCTCGCGCACGTCAAGCAGGCGTACGGGTTCCAGCAGGCCCACATCGGCCGCCAGGTCGCCCGCGCCGGCTTCGACGAGGCCCTGCTCACCACCGAGGACGGCCTGATCAGCGAGGGCTCGATCACGAACCTGGGCGCCTTCGACGGCGAGCGCCTGCTCTGGCCGGACGCCCCGATGCTGCACGGGATCACGATGCGGCTGATGGAGCGGATGGACGTGCCGCAGGAGCGGCGCCCGCTGCGGGCCGCCGACCTGCCGCGGCTCGGCCAGGTCTTCCTGTGCAACTCGTGGGGCCTGATGCCGGTCGGCAGGGTGGACGACGTACCGCTGCGCCAGGACGGCAAGCTGATGACGCGGCTGCACGAGCACTACGACGCGGTCAGCTGGGATCCGCTGGATTGATCCGGGCCGTTCGGGTGTTGCACCTTGACATGACCCGGCTCTCGATCCTCGACCGTTCACTCGTCCGCCAGGGCCACGGCCCGGCCGAGGCGCTGCGCGAGACCGTGCGGTTCGCGCGGCAGGCCGAGGAGCTCGGATACCACCGGTTCTGGGTGTCCGAGCATCACAGCGTGCCCGGGGTGGCGGGGTCGGCGCCCACGGTGCTGGCGGCGGCCGTGGCCGCGGCCACCGGCACGATCCGGGTGGGCACCGGCGGCGTGATGCTGCCCAATCACCGGCCGCTGGTGGTGGCCGAGCAGTTCGGCGTGCTGGAGTCGCTCCATCCCGGCCGCATCGACATGGGCCTGGGGCGTTCTGTGGGTTTCACGGGCGGCATCCGCAGGGCGCTCGGGCACGGCAAGGACGACGCGGACAGGTTCGGCGACGGGCTCGAAGAGCTGCTCGGCTACTTCACCGGCGCGCAGGCGGTCCATCCCGGGGTGCACGCGCTGCCGGCGGAGGGGCTGAAGCCGCAGGTGTTCGTGCTGGCCATGGGGGCGGGGGCCGACCTCGCGGCCCGGCACGGCCTGCCGATGGTGATCGGGGCCGGCGCGCGGATGGTGGACGCCGTGAGCCGCTATCGCGCCGGGTTCCGGGCCTCGGCCTGGGCGGCGCGGCCGTACGTGATGGTCGCGGCCAACGTCGCGGTCGGCGCGAGCGCCGATGAGGCGGCCTCGTTGCAACTGCCTGAGGCGTGGTCCACGGCGCGGTCGCGGACGAGCGGGGCCTTCCCGCCGCTGGCGCCGGCTGAGGAGATCGCCGGGCTGGAGATGACCGCCCGGGAGCGGGCGCTCCTGGAGGAGTCGCTCAAGGGGCAGATCCACGGCACGGAGCGGGAGGTGCCGGTCGCGCTCGGTGCGCTGATCGAGGCGAGCGGGGCGGACGAGGTGCTGGTCACCATGAACACCTACGACCTCGGAAAGCGGCTGGATTCCTACCGGCGGCTCGCGGCGGCGTTTCCGGGTTAGGATCACCCGAACATCGTTCTGTGCGATTGAGGGGTGTCCGCATGATTCGTCAGCACGCCATCGGTGACCTGCTGCGGCGCTCGGCCGCCCGATACCCGGCCAAGACCGCCATCGTGTACGGCGACCTGCGGCAGAGCTACGCCGACCTCGATCAGGCGGTCAACCGCACGGCCAACGCGCTGGCCGCGCGGGGCGTCGGCAAGGGAGACCGGTTCGCCCTTTTCAGCCATAACAACCACGCGTTCGTGGTGACCTGCTTCGCGCTGGCCCGGCTGGGCGCCATCTCGGTGCCGATCAACTTCATGCTGGGCGCCGAGGAGGTCGCGTACATCCTGGAGCACTCCGGCGCCACCGGGCTGCTCGCGGAGGAGGCGCTGCTGCCGGTCGCCGCCGCGGCGGCGGGCCCGCGGGTGGCGGTGCGCGGGGTGATCCGCTCGCAGGCCGCGCCGGAGGGCTGGGAGCCGTTCGAGGATTGGGCGGCCTTCGACGACGCGTCGGAGCCGCAGGTGGAGATCGCCGACGACGACCCGATCCAGCTCATGTACACCAGCGGCACCGAGTCCCGCCCCAAGGGCGCCACGCTGTCCAGCCGCGGCCTGATCGCCCAGTACGTCACCTGCGTGGTGGACGGCGAGATGAGCCACGACGACGTCGAGGTGCACGCCCTGCCCCTCTACCACTGCGCGCAGCTGCACTGCTTCCTCACGCCCGGCCTGTACCTGGGCGCGACCAACATCATCCTGCCCGCCGCCAACCCGGCGATCATCCTGGCCACGATCGAGGGCGAGCGCGCCACCAAGCTCTTCTGCCCGCCGACCGTGTGGATCGGCCTGCTCCGCCACCCCGACTTCGACCGCAGGGACCTGTCGTCGCTGCGCAAGGGCTACTACGGCGCCTCGATCATGCCGGTGGAGGTGCTGAAGGAGATCGCCACGCGCCTGCCGGACGTGCGCCTGTTCAACTTCTACGGCCAGACCGAGATGGCGCCCGTCGCCACGATCCTCGGCCCGGACGAGCAGCTCACCCGCCTCGGCTCGGCCGGCCGCCCCGCGCTGAACGTCGAGACCAGGATCGTCGACGACCAGGACAGGCCCGTGCCGCCCGGCGTCGTGGGCGAGATCGTGCACCGCAGCCCGCACGCCATGCTCGGCTACTGGGACGACCCGGACAAGACCGCGGAGGCGTTCCGCGGAGGCTGGTTCCACAGCGGCGACCTGGGCGTCATGGACGCCGACGGCTACCTGTCGGTGGTCGACAGGAAGAAGGACATGATCAAGTCGGGCGGCGAGAACGTCGCCAGCCGCGAGGTGGAGGAGGCCCTCTACCAGCATCCGGCGGTGGCGGAGGCGGCGGTGTTCGGGGTGCCGGACGAGACGTGGATCGAGGCGGTGACGGCCGCGGTGGTGCTGCGCGAGGGTGCCGGGGTGACCTCCGACGAGCTGATCGCGTTCCTGCGGGAGCGGCTGGCCGCGTTCAAGACGCCCAAGCGGGTGGTGTTCGTGGAGTCGCTGCCGAAGAACGCCTCCGGCAAGGTGCTCAAGCGGGAGCTGCGCGACGCGTTCTGACGCTCGCCGCCCGCCTGTCCAGGACATGGGCTTGACCAGGCGTTATCCCTGCTGTTGGCGGGGCATCCACTCCCGGCGACGACGAGAGCCAGGAGAGGACGGATGGCGAGCTTCCCAGAGGTCATGCACCGTGCGTTCTTCCGCACGCTCTCGCTGCTGTCGCCGGAGGGTCAGCGGCTGGTCCTGGGCGGCTACTTCGACTGGCGGCACCGGGTCCCCGACCCCTGGCGGCTGGCCACCGACGGCGACGAGCGGGACAAGCACCGCGCCATGCTCGAACGGCTGCCGGTCCGGCCCTACCGGCGGATCATCGACGTCGGGTGCAGCGAGGGGGTGTTCACCGGCGCGCTGGCGCGGGCGTACCCGGAGGCCGAGATCGTCGGGGTCGACGTCTCCGAGCGGGCGCTCGCGCGGGCGCGGCAGCGGGTGCCGGGGGACGGGCGGGTGCGGTTCGTGCGCGGCGACATCCTCAGCCATCGGGCCGAGCCGGGCTTCGACCTGGTGTGCTGCTCGGAGACGCTCTATTACCTGGGGCGGCACGAGCGGCTGCGCCTGGCCTCCACGCGGCTGCGCGCGTTGCTGGGGCCCGGTGGGGTGCTCGTGGCGGTGCACCCGTGGCCCGAGGCCGCCCGGTTGCACCGGTATCTGGACGTGCAGGGATCGCTGGTCCGGCTCGCCGAGCGGGTGTGCACGGCCACTCCGCGGCCGTTCGCGATCACCGTCTACGGCGCGCGAACCGCTTAGGCGGTGGCGCTCTTGCCCAGGAGGTCGGCGGCGATCTGGCGGACCACCACGCGCTGGATCTTGCCGGTGGCCGTCTTCGGCAGCTCGTCCAGCACCAGCACCTCGCGCGGGCGCTTGAAGGAGGCCAGCCCGTCGCGGCAGAAGCCGACGAGCTCGACCGGGTCCACCGTCCGGCCCGGGGCGGGCACCACGCAGGCGACCGGCTTCTCCAGGCCCTCGGCGTCGATGTGCGCCACGACGGCGCACTCCCCGACGGACTCGTGCTGGAGCAGCCTGGCCTCGACCTCCATCGGCGAGACCCAGATCCCGCCCGCCTTGATCATGTCGTTGGAGCGGCCGAGGCACTGGTAGAAGCCGTCCTCGCCGCGCACGTAGGTGTCGCCCGTCCGCAGCCACTCCCCCTGGAACACCTGGCGGGTGGTGGCCGTGCGGCACCAGTAGCCGGTGGCCACCGAGTCGCCGCGGACGTAGAGGTGGCCAGGCTCGCCATCACTGACCGGGGCGCCTGAGTCGTCGAGCAGCTTGGCCTCGTACCCCGGCACGACGGTCCCCGAGCTGCCCGGACGCACCCGGCCCGGCTGGTTGGAGATGAAGATGTGCAGGGCCTCGGTGGAGCCGAGGCCGTCGATGATGTCGACGCCGAAGCGGTCGGTGAAACGGCGGTAGATCTCGGCGGGCAGGGCCTCGCCGGCCGAGACGGCCAGCCGTACGGACTCGAAGGCGTGGGCGGGGGCGTCGGAGGCGAGCAGCGCCGCGAAGAACGTCGGGCCCGCGAAGAACAGCGTCGGCCGCTCCTCCATCACGCGGTTGACCACTCCGGCCGGGGTGGGGCGCGCGGGGTCGAGGATCGCGGTGGCGCCGGCGGCCAGGGGGAAGAACATGGAGTTGCCGATGCCGTAGGCGAAGAACAGCCGCGCCACGGAGAAGCACCGGTCGTCGGGGCGGATGCCCAGGACCTGGCGGCCGTAGGTCTCGTAGACGTCCTGGATCGAGCCGTGCCGGTGCATGGCCGCCTTGGGCGCGCCGGTGGTGCCGGAGGTGTAGAGCCACAGGGCGGGCGAGTCGCGCCAGGTGTCGAACGCCCGCGGCTGCGCGGCCCGGCCCGTCTCCAGCACGTCCGCCCACCGGCAGACCGGCGTGTCCGCCTCGCCGGCGTCCCCCGGGATCGGCGCGCCGGGCTCGGCCCCTCGCCTGCCGGAGACGTCCGCGGCCGGCCGGCCGGGCGGTCCCGCCAGGAGCCGGCCCGGGGCGGGCTCGTCGGCGACGACCAGCACCGCCACCTCGGGCGCGGTGCGCAGCGTCTCCCGCACGATCGTGTCGAAGTCGGGGGTGCACACGACGACCCTGGCCCTGGAGTCGCGGACGAGCGCGGCGAGCTCGGTGGCGTTGTACATGGTGGAGACCGGCACCGCCACCGCGCCGATCCGCATGACGGCCAGGATCGTGATCACCGTCTCGGGGCGGTCGGACATGACGAGCAGGACCCGCTCCTCCGGCCTGACGCCGAGCACGCGTAAGCCGGTGGCGAGGTCGGAGACGTGCGCGGCCAGCTGGACGTAGGAGAGGGTGCCCGCCGGGCCGGTGAGCGCGATGTGGTCCCCTCGGCCTGCTTCGAGCCGCCGGTCCACGAGGTGGACGCTGGCGTTGAACGAGTCGGACGTCATGGCCGTCCCCCTCCGCAGGCGGACATTCGTAGGCAAATCTTCCACACAGAATCGATGTGCCGTCAATGACTTGTAGCATGGCCGGACTGGCGCCCGTCAGCCACTCCCTCGGGCCGTCAGAGGTGGACGTACTCGTAGTCGAACGGCCGGCCGTTGATGCCGTTGCGCGGGGGCGCGACCCAGGCGGCGATCTTCCCCGGCTCGTAGACGGGGCGCATCAGCGCGCGGACGTATGCCTTGTCCTCCGCCGTGGGCAGCCAGCGGTCGCGCGACGCCCGCCAGTCCCGCTCCTCGATCACCCGTCCGTCCGGGGTGAGGTGGTGGCCGGCGAACGCGCCCACCTGGCGGTTGAAGCCCACGTGCGGCAGGTAGAGCGTGGCGTCGAGGCCGTGGTCGGTGAGGATCCGGTTCCAGCGGTTGACCCCGGTGCCGCAGTCGGCGATGTACTCGCCGCGCAGGTCCGCGTTGAGCGCCGTGAGCGCGGGCAGCCGCGCCTCCACCACCTGTCCCCCCTCGACCCGCGGCACGACGGCGAACGCCTCGGTGAGCACGTGATCGTCCTTGCGCCGCTCCTCCTGCCAGCGCCCCTTGAGCCCGGCGGTGAAGTAGTTGGCCACGTTGGTCGACGTCTCGCT
This sequence comes from Nonomuraea zeae, assembly GCF_005889725.1. Lineage (GTDB taxonomy): Bacteria > Actinomycetota > Actinomycetes > Streptosporangiales > Streptosporangiaceae > Nonomuraea > Nonomuraea zeae. Next base: position 1,523 of record NZ_VCKX01000254.1, on the reverse strand, counting down.
CCCGAAGAGATCGAGGCTCACGCTGTAGTGGAAGTTGATGTACTTCTGGATGACGTCGAGCGGGATGCCGCCGAGCTTCCGGACGTCGTCGCTGTCGTGCTCCCGCGTCAGCTGGGCCGTGCGCTCCACCACCCGGTCCACGCCCGTGGTGCCCACGAACATGTGGTGGGCCTCCTCCTTCAGCATGAACTCGCAGGTACGGCTCAGCGGGTCGAACGCGGACTCCTTCAGCGTCCCGAGCTGGTATTTCCCGTCGCGATCGGTGAAGTAGGTGAACATGTAGAACGACAGCCAGTCGGGCGTCTCCTCGTTGAAGGCGCCCAGGATGCGTGGCGAGTCCTCGCTGCCCGAGTTGCGCAGCAGCAGCGCCTCGGCCTCGTCCCGGCCGGTCCGGCCGAAATAGGCGTGCAGCAGGTAGACCATGGCCCACAGGTGCCGTCCTTCTTCCACGTTCACCTGGAAGAGGTTGCGCAGGTCGTACAGGGAGGGGGCGGTCAGCCCGAGCCGGCGCTGCTGCTCGACGCTGGCCGGCTCGGTGTCGCCCTGGATGACGATGAGCCGCTGGAGCTCGGCCCGGTATTCGCCGGGGATCTGCTGCCAGACCGGCTGCCCCTTGTGCTCGCCGTACGCGATGCGCCGGTCGGTGTTCCGCTCGCTCAGGAAGATGCCCCACCGGTAGTCGGGCAGCGCCACATGGTCGAAATGCGCCCACCCCTCGCGGCCGACCGCCACGGCCGTGCGGAGGTAGACGTCCTGGGTGGGGAGCGTCGGGCCCATCTCCGACCACCATTGCAGGAAGCGCGGCTGCCAGGACTCGAGCGCCCGCCGCAGCCGCCGGTCCTCCGCCAGGTTGACGTTGTTCGGGATGCGCTCGGAGTAGTCGATGCTCATCTCAGACTCGCTTCTCAGGCGTTCGGCACCTATGGCTGTCCGGTCACGACTCCAAGCTCAACATTTGGCGGTAGATGCGTCAAGGGTTTGTGGTTCTTTAGCTCGATGAGCGCAGGTGTGCGCCGACCCCGCGCCTTCGACGGGATACAGGCCGTTCGCCGGACCTCAGGGGTTTGTAGACCAACCGTCGAGCGCGAAGGGGATGCGGTCCAGGGTGTTCGCGATGGCGGCAGCGGGATAGCCGATCGTGTCCGGCGGCAGATCGTCCATGGGCCACCAGGCGAGCTCGGAGCACTTGTGCGGCTCGGCGTTGTAGGGCTCGCCGGTCCAGGTGCGGGTGGCGAAGAAGAGGCCGACCCGATCCGGGACGCGGTGCATGACGTGGGTGAACGTCAGGTCGGCCGGGTCGATCGTCACGCCCACCTCCTCGGCCGCCTCCCTGATCACCGCGTCGGTCACCGACTCGCCTTCCTCCAGGTGGCCGGAGGGCAGGTGCCACAGGCCGTCGCCGTACCCGGTGCCCGCACGCCGGGCGAGCAGCACGTCGGAGGTGCCGCGCAGGAGCAGCACGTGCACATCGACGATGGCACGGAACCGCTGGGGCGCGGCGGGAATGGGGGTGTGCGCGGGGA
>NZ_VCKX01000253.1 GCF_005889725.1 Nonomuraea zeae | reverse complement strand
GCGGGACCGGCTGCGGGCCGGCCGGGAGGGGGCCGCCTACCGGGTGCGGGCCGGTGGGCTGCATCCACGGGCCGGGGTAGGAGTCCTCGTCAGGGGACCCGGCGCGGCCGGGACGGCCAGTGCTCTGTCCCGGCTGAGCGGCGGCGGTGGCCTGCTGGCCGGTTACGGGCTCGATGGCCGACTTCGGGGCCGGCTGGCCCGTGAGGCGGACGATGAGCTCGTCCGCGCTGGGCCGCTGCGACGGGTCCTTCGACAGGCAGGCTTCCACCAGCTCGGCCAGGACGCCGTCCATGCCCCCGAGCTGCGGCTCCTCGTTGAGGATCCGGTTCATCACCACGGGGATGGAGTCGGCGCCGAACGCGGGCTTGCCCGTCGCGGCGAACACCATCGTGACGCCCCAGGCGAACACGTCGGCCGCCTCCGACACCGCGGCCCCGCTGAGCTGCTCGGGCGCCAGGTACGACGGCGTCCCCATGGCCATCCCCGTCGCCGTCGCGCCAGGGGAGTCGAGCGCGCGGGCGATGCCGAAGTCGATCACGACGGGACCCTCGGGCCCCATCAGCACGTTGGCGGGCTTGAAGTCCCGGTGCAGGATCCCGGCGCGGTGGATGGCCGCGAGCGCGGTGGCCGTGCTGATCGCCAGCCGTTCGAGCGCCGCACCCCGTCGCGGGCCCTCGTTGATGACCAGCTCGCGGAGCGAGGGCCCCGGGACGTACTCGCTGACGATGTACGGCCGGCTTCCGTCAAGATCGGCGTGCAGCACTGGAGCGGTACAGAACCGGGCCACGCGCTGGGCCACCGCCACCTCGCGCAGGAACCTCGTCCGCGCGTCGGTGTCAGCCACCAGGGCATGGTGCAGCAGCTTGACCGCCGCCTGTTCCCCGTCATCGCTCTTGCCCAGGTAAACGACGCCCTGGCCGCCCTCGCCGAGCCGGGCGACGATGTCATACGCCCCCAGCCGCCGCGGATCGTCCGCCGCCAACGGCTGGAACTGATTCACGTCGGACCCCCATCACAACCCAGTAGATGAGGCAAAACGCTACCAGCGTGACGCTCGGGGCGTCTGCCGGACCTGTCAGAAGTTTCATGTTTTGACGAAGAAAGTCAGCGTCGCGTCGCAGGTCGTGTGCGCATCGACGGTCAAGGTCACGGCTTGGTCAAGTGTCATTCGGGGTGATATGAGCCGCGCTCGCGTCCAGCGCCGGGAACGGGCCAGAGAGGCGGGAACGGGCCAGAGGTGGGAAACGCGAAGCGCGGCTCGTATCGGCGAGGCCGGCGGGCCGCTCAGATCGCCTTGCCGGGGTTCAGCAGGCCCAGCGGGTCGAAGACCGCCTTGATGCCCCGCTGCACCTCCGTGGCCACCGGCCCCGACTCCAGCGCCAGCCAGCGCTGCTTCAGCAGCCCCACGCCGTGCTCTCCGGTGAGCGTGCCCCCCAGCTCCAGCGCCCGCGTGAACACCTCGTCGGCCGCCGCCCACACCTCGGGCGGCGGCTCCACGGTGCCGTGGTCGAAGATGAAGACCGGATGCAGGTTGCCGTCGCCCGCGTGCGCGACCGTGGCGATCTTCACCCCGTGCCGGACCGCCGTCTCCTCGATATGCGTGATCATGTCGGGCAGCACCGAACGCGGCACGCACACGTCCTCGACCAGGCACGCACCCTGGCGCTCCTTCGCCTGGTAGGCCAGCCTGCGCAGCCCGATCAGCTCCTCGGTCTCCTGCGGGCTGGACGACACGGCGACGAACGAGGCGCCGTTGTCCATGCAGAGCCGCTCCATGCGCTCGGCCATGGCCTGGGCGTCCGTCGCGTCGGACTGGCCGATCAGCATGGCCATCGTCCCCGGCTCCAGCCCGATGTTGCGCCAGTCGTCGATGGCCTCGAGCGTGGCCCGGTCCAGCAGCTCCATGAGCGACGGCTGGCAGCCCGCGGCCATGATGGCCGTCACGGCCGAGCCCGCGTCGCGCAGCGAGCCGAACTCGGCCGCGAATGTCGCAGGCGGCGCGACCGGCGCTCGCCGGAGCCGGACCGTGGCCGAGGTGATCACGCCCAGCGTGCCCTCCGAGCCGACGAACAGCCCGGTCAGGTCGTAGCCCGTGACGCCCTTCATGGTGCGCCGCCCGGTGTTCAGTATCCGGCCGTCGGCCAGCACGACCTCGAGACCGAGCGCCGAGTCCCTGGTGACGCCGTACTTGACGCAGCGCAGCCCGCCCGCGTTGGTCGCCAGGTTCCCGCCGATCGTGGAGATCTCGTACGACGACGGGTCCGGCGCGTACATCAGCCCGTGCTCTCTCGCGGCCCGGTCCAGGTCGGCGGTGATGACGCCGGGCTCGACGACGGCGATCTCGTCGGCGGGGGACAGCTCCTTGATCGCGGTCATCCGCGCCAGCGACAGGATGATCGAGCCGTCGCCCGCGATCGCGGCGCCGGCCAGGCCGGTGCCCGCGCCGCGGGGCACGACCGGCACCCGGTGCTCGGTGGCCCACTTCATGGTGGTCACCACGTCGTCGCGGGAGGCGGCGAGCACCACGCCGAGCGGTTTTCCGGGCTCGACGAACGTCCGGTCGCGGGCATAGGAGTCGATCACGTCCGGGTCGGTCAGAACGCGAGCTTCGGACAAGGAGTTCACCAAGGCAGCAATCGGTCTCACATCATGCACCTTAGGTGCATTCCCGGCTACGTTACGGTTTGCGCAGCCCGTTCCTTAAGGCCAGACTGCCCGGGTGAAAGTCGGGTGCCCGGTGTGTGCGGAGGCTGACCAGGTTGTCGCGGTCCCTGGAGCGGTCGCAGCGGGGACCACTTACAAGATCGGACGGGTCAGGTTACCCGGCGAGCGTGAGGTCGCCGACCTGCCCACGGCCGCCACGCTGGGCGCGTCGAAGCACGTCATGAGCCGTACGCAGCTGGCGGTCTGGCTGTCCTTCCCCAGCCGCCACTACACGCCGTGGGCGCGCAACAACGGTTACATCCTGCTGCTCGCGGCGGCTCTGACGCACCTGGTCGTGTCGCTGGTGATCGCCATGGGCCAGGACCCGCAGTGGGGCGAGGTGCTCCTCGCCCCGTTCTGCCTGACGGGCCTTTTCTGGGGTTTCGGGCTGCTGAACGTCCTCGGCTCGTACGGCGCCCGCAAGCGCGACACGGTCGAGGCCCCGGCCAGGGAGCAGGCCCTGGCCGTCTGGGAGAGCCTCTACTACTGCGCCCGCGACAACGTGGTCTTCGAGCCGGGCGTCGGCGTCTCGTTCCATCCGAGCGAGACGCGCGAGTACATCTTCGGCTTCAGGAACGGCGGCGGCAAGCGCTGATCAGGCGTGCTCCTCGGCCACGAGCCGGACGCAGACGGCCAGGCCGTTGATGGCCTGCTCCAGCTCGTCCAGCTCAGGGAAGGTCGGCGCGATCCTGATCGTGCGGTCGGCGGGGTCGTCGCCGTAGGGGTGGGTGGCGCCCGCGGGCGTCAGCGCGATGCCGGCGGCCTTGGCCTTGGCCACCACCTCGGCGGCGTGCGGCACGTCGAGGCTGATGAAGTAGCCGCCCTTGGGGCTGGTCCAGGTGGCCAGGCCGCCGAGCTGCTCGGTCAGCACCTTGTCCACCAGCTCGAACTTCGGCCCGATCAGCTCGGCGTGCCGCCGCATGTGCGCGGCCACGCCGGCGCCGTCGCGCAGGAACTCCACGTGGCGGAGCTGGTTGATCTTGTCGGGGCCGATGGACTGCTTGGCGGTGTTGTGCAGGAACCACTTGACGTTGGCCGGGGAGGAGCCGAAGAACGACACCCCGCTGCCGGCCAGCGTGACCTTCGAGGTGGAGGCGTAGACGAACACGCGGTCGGGGTTGCCCTGCTCGGCGCTGATCGCCAGCAGGTCGGCCAGCTCGGCCGGGGTGTCGGTGAGGTGGTGCACCGCGTACGCGTTGTCCCAGAAGATCCGGAAATCGGGGGCGGCGGCCGGCATGGCGGCGAGCCGGCGGACCGTCTCGTCGCTGTAGACGATGCCGGACGGGTTGCTGTACTTCGGCACGCACCAGATGCCCTTGACGCTCGCGTCGGCGGCCGCCAGGCGCTCGACGACGTCCATGTCGGGGCCGTCGGCGTTCATCGGGACGGGGACCATCTTGATCCCGAACCGCTCGCAGATGGTGAAATGCCGGTCGTAGCCGGGAACCGGGCACAGGAACGTGATCTCCGGCTCCTCCACCCAGCGGCGCGCGGCGCCCGGCAGCGGCGTCAGCAGCGCGTGCACGATCGTGTCGTGCATCAGGGTCAGGCTCGCGTTGCCGCCCACCACGATCTGCCCGGCGGGCACCTGGATCAGTGGCGCGAACAGCTCGCGCAGCTCGGCCAGGCCCTGCACGTTGCCGTAGTTGCGGCCGTCGGTGCCGTCGGCCGCCCGGTAGGACGTGGGCAGGGAGAACATGGCGTCGGAGAGGTCGAGCTGGCGCGGTGACGGCTTGCCCCTGGTGAGGTCGAGCGAGAGCCCTCGCTGGACGAGGGCGGCGTAGTCACTCTGAGCGGTCACGAGATCTCCTCCGAATCGGTCCGGTTACGAAGGATAGAAGACGCGCGACCAGCGTCGAAACGCCGGGGCTGGCGAGGACGGCGCACCGGTGTCGATCATGCGCCGGGCCACGGCCGCCGCACGCATCTCAAAGGTCTGGATGACCAATGTTAAAGAACACCTTCCCGAGCGGCGATCGTTGGCGTGGAATGGGTAGATCGGGGCAGGCACGGTGGCCGCTCCCTGCGGCCATCGCAGGCAACGGTCTCTGCATCGACACTCCGCACGGAGGGAGCAGCCGTGACGACTGTTCGCGAACCCTCGATCGAGCAGGTCAGGCGCCGTCGCACCGGGACCGTGATCGCCTCCTGGCTGTCGACGACCGACCACAAGGTCATCGGCTACCTGTACCTGATCACCTCGTTCGGGTTCTTCCTCGTCGCGGGCGTCATGGCCATGTTCATCAGGGCCGAGCTCGCCGCGCCCGGCATGCAGATCGTCAGCCAGCAGCAGTACAACCAGCTCTTCACCATCCACGGCACGGTGATGCTGCTGCTGTTCGCGACCCCGCTGTTCGCCGGGTTCGCCAACGTGGTCATGCCGCTGCAGATCGGCGCGCCGGACGTCGCCTTCCCCCGGCTGAACGCGGTGGCGTACTGGCTGTTCCTGTTCGGCGGGCTGATGGTGGTGGCGGGGTTCTTCACGCCCGGGGGCGCGGCCGACTTCGGCTGGTTCGCCTACACGCCGCTGTCGTCCGTGGTCCACTCGCCGCAGGTGGGGGCGGATCTGTGGATCATGGGGCTGGCCCTGTCCGGTCTCGGTACGATCCTCGGCGCCGTCAACTTCATCACCACGATCATCGGCATGCGGGCGCCGGGCATGACGATGTTCCGGATGCCGCTGTTCACCTGGAACGTCCTGCTGACCAGCATGCTCGTGCTGATGGCCTTCCCCGTGCTGGCCGCGGCGCTGCTCGTGCTGGAGTCGGACCGCAAGTTCGGCACCCAGGTCTTCCTCAGCGACAACGGGGGCCCGCTGCTCTGGCAGCACCTGTTCTGGTTCTTCGGCCATCCCGAGGTCTACATCATCGCGCTGCCGTTCTTCGGGATCATCTCCGAGGTGATCCCGGTGTTCAGCCGCAAGCCGCTGTTCGGCTACATGGGGCTGGTCGGCGCGACCATCGCCATCGCCGGGCTGTCGATGACCGTGTGGGCGCACCACATGTTCCCGACCGGTCAGGTGCTGCTGCCGTTCTTCTCGTTCATGACGTTCCTCATCGCGGTGCCCACCGGCGTGAAGTTCTTCAACTGGATCGGCACGATGTGGCGGGGCCATCTGAGCTTCGAGACGCCGATGCTGTTCGCGGTGGGGTTCCTGGCGACGTTCCTGCTCGGCGGCCTCACCGGGGTCATCCTGGCCTCGCCGGCGCTGGACTTCCACATCAGCGACACCTACTTCGTCGTCGCCCACTTCCACTACGTCGTCTTCGGCACCGTCGTCTTCGCCATGTTCTCCGGCTTCTACTTCTGGTGGCCGAAGATGACCGGCAGGATGCTCGACGACCGCCTGGGCAAAGTGCACTTCTGGACGCTGTTCATCGGCTTCCACACCACGTTCCTGGTGCAGCACTGGCTGGGGCAGATCGGCATGCCCAGGCGGTACGCCGACTACAGCGCCGGTGACGGCTTCACGATGCTGAACGAGATCTCCTCCGTCGGGGCCTTCCTGCTCGGCGCGTCGACGCTGCCGTTCCTCTACAACGTGTACAAGACGGCCAGGCGCGCGCCCAAGGTCACGCTCGACGACCCGTGGGGCTACGGCAACTCGCTGGAATGGGCCACCTCCTGCCCGCCGCCGCGGCACAACTTCACCAGCATGCCCTCGATCCGCTCCGAGCGGCCCGCCTTCGACCTGCACTATCCCCGGGAGCAGGAGGAGACGCCCCCTGAGGTCGAGCAGGCGGAGACCGCTGACGCGCCGGACGGGACCGCTGAGGTCCCGCCCAGCAACGAACCCCCCGACTGATCATGATGTTTCGCCTATCTAGGGAGATCGGCGATGACAGGCACGAAAATCCCCTTCACTCCCGAGACGGCCCCCTGCGGGAAGAAGTCCGGCGGTGAGCGCCTCGTCGACGACGACGGCTACGGCCTGGTGATCCGTGACCAGTTCTTCGACTGCGGCTGCCGCAGGATCCGCCACGAGTACCACGACGGCAGCATCCACCTCTCCGCCATCCGCCACGACGGCAAGCGGGTGAAGGACCCGATACAACCCGACCACGGGAAGTGACTCAATGATCGATGTGCTCATCGTCGGAGGAGGCGGAGCGGGTCTGCGGGCGGCCATCGCGGTCGCCGAGCGGGACCCGGAGCTGAAAGTGGCCGTCGTGTCGAAGGTCTATCCGATGCGCAGCCACACCGTCTCCGCCGAAGGCGGCGCCGCCGCCGTGATCGGCATCGGCGACACGCTCGACGAGCACTGCTACGACACGATCTCCGGCGGCGACTGGCTCTGCGACCAGGACGCGGTCGAGGCTTTCGTGGCCGAGGCGCCCCAGGAGCTGATCCAGCTCGAACACTGGGGCTGCCCCTGGAGCCGCGAGAGCGACGGCCGCGTCGCGGTGCGCCCGTTCGGCGGCATGAAGAAGATGCGCACCTGGTACGCCGCCGACAAGACCGGGTTCCACCTGCTGCACACGCTCTTCCAGACCACCCTGAAATATCAGGACATCATCAGGTACGACGAGTGGTACGTCACCTCACTGATCGTCGACGACGGCCGCGTCCACGGCGTCGTGGCCGTCGAGATCAGGACCGGCCGCATCGAGACCATCGCCGCCAGGACCGTCATCCTGGCCACCGGCGGCTGCGGCCGGGTCTTCCCCTTCACCACGAACGCCGCCATCAAGACCGGCGACGGCATGGCCCTGGCCTACCGGGCCGGGGCGCCGCTCAAGGACATGGAGTTCGTCCAGTACCACCCGACGGGCCTGCCGTTCACCGGCATCCTCATCACCGAGGCGGCCAGGGCGGAGGGCGGCTGGCTGATCAACAAGGACGGCTACCGCTACCTTCAGGACTACGACCTCGGCCGGCCCACACCCACGCCGAAGCTGCGCAGCATGGAGCTGGGCCCGCGCGACCGGCTCTCCCAGGCGTTCGTGCACGAGCAGCACCTGGGCCGCACCGTGGACACCCCGTACGGTCCCGTCGTCTACCTGGACCTGCGCCACCTGGGCGAGCGGAAGATCGACGCGCGCATCCCGTTCGTGCGCGAGCTGTGCAAGAGCTACCAGAACCTCGACCCCGCCACCGACCTCATCCCGGTCCGCCCGGTCGTCCACTACATGATGGGCGGCGTCCACACCGACATCGACGGCGCCACGCCCGTCGCGGGCCTGTACGCGGCCGGCGAGACCGCCTGCGTGAGCATCAACGGCGCCAACCGGCTCGGCTCCAACTCGCTGCCGGAGATCCTCGTCTTCGGCCGCCGCGCGGGCCTGGCCGCCGCCGAGTTCGCCAAGGCGCACAGGAGCGGCGAGTCGGCCGCCGTCCGCACGCAGGGGACGGACGAGCGGCGACGCCTGGAACGCGCGCGCGAGGGCAGGAAAACCGGAGAGCGCGTCGCCGACCTGCGGGAGCTGATGCAGCACACCCTCGAAGGGGCGGCCGGCATCTACCGCACCGGCGACGTGCTGGCCAAGGCCGTCGACACGCTGGCGGACCTGCGCGAGCGCGCGCAGGACGTCCGCGTCGACGACACGAGCACCACCTTCAACACCGAGCTGATCAACCTGCAGGAGCTGCACACCATGCTGGAGGTCGCGCAGACGATCGTGGCCTGTGCGCTGAACAGGCAGGAGTCGCGCGGCGCGCACCAGCGCACGGACTTCGGCGTCAGGGACGACGACGCCTACCTCGCCCACTCCCTCGTGCACCGCGCGCCCGACGGCACACCGTCCGTCGGCCTGCTGCCCGTGACGATCACCCGCTGGCCCCCTGGAGAAAGGGTTTACGGCCGTGACTGACACCACCGAGGCGGTACGGCAGGAGGCGGGCACGCGCACGATCCGGATGGAGATCGCGCGCTACCGCCCGGGCGAGGACGAGGAGCCGGTGTTCCAGGGCTACGACGTGCCGCTGATGGCCGACTGGGCGGTGCTCGACGGGCTCAACTACATCAAGGACCAGCTCGACGGCAGCCTGTCCTTCCGCTGGTCGTGCCGGATGGGCGTGTGCGGCTCGTGCGGCATGAACGTCAACGGCGAGCCCAGGCTGACCTGCGGCACCTTCCTCTCCGAGTACGGCGATGGGCCGGTCAGGATCGAGCCGCTCAAGGGCTTCCCGGTCATCAGGGACCTGGTCGTGGACATCGACGACTTCCTGGCCAAGCTGTCGTCCGTGCGGCCCTGGCTCATCAGGGAGGGCGAGGAGCTGCCGCTGAGCACGGAGTACGCCCAGACGCCCGAGCAGCTGGAGGCGTACAAGCAGTACAGCATGTGCATCAACTGCCTGCTGTGCTACTCGGCCTGCCCCGTCTACGTGCTCGACCCCGACTTCCTCGGCCCGGCGGCCATCGCCCTGGCCCAGCGCTACAACCTGGACTCCAGGGACATGGGCGACCGGTTCGACGTGCTCAACCTGGACGAGGCCGTGTGGGGGTGCACGTTCGTCGGCGAGTGCACGAGGGCCTGCCCGAAGCACGTGGACCCGGCCGAGGCGATCCAGCGCTACAAGCTGACCGCCGCGCTCCGCTCGGTCCTGCCGTGGAGCAAGCGATGACGACCGCCTACCGGCCGCGCCGCGACGCGCTCTGGTTCACCCGCACCCGGACCTACACCCTCTTCGTGCTGCGCGAGCTGACCAGCGTCTTCGTGGCCTGGTCGGTCGTCTTCCTGCTGATGCTCATCGACGCCCTGTTCGGCGGGAGCCTGCCGGAGTTCGCCGCGCTGGCCGCCCAGCCGTGGATGATCGCGATCAACGTGCTGGCGCTGGCCGCCACCTGCTTCCACACGATCACGTTCCTCAACCTCGCGCCCAAGGCCACCGTCGTCCGGCTGGACGGCTGGCGGGTGCCCGCCTGGATGATCCAGGGCGGCAACCACTCGGCCTGGGTGCTGGTCTCCGTGCTCATCGCCTACTTCATCCTGAGGTCGCCATGAAACGGACGGTGGAGCCGTACCTGTGGCTGCTGTTCAGCGGCGGGGGAGTGGTGGCGGCGTTCGTGCTGCCGGTGCTGGTGCTGCTGTTCGGGGTGCTCATGCCGCTGGGCCTGGTCGACTGGCCGACGGCCGAGCACCTGCGCGCGCTGGCCGGCAACGTGCTCGTACGCCTCGCGCTGCTCGGGGTCGTCGTGCTGTGCCTCTTCCATGCGGCGCACCGGATCCGGTTCACCAGCGAGGAGCTGCTCGGCATCGCCAGGTTCGACCTGGTGATCGCGGTGGTCTGCTACGGCGGTGCGGTGGCGGGTGGAGTCGTCGCCGCACTTTTGATGTTCTAAATGTCGTAGTTTGATCACATTTCAACAACGTACTTTACGATTCGTTTGGACACCCTCTAACGTCCGGCATTGCACACCCTATGGCCATGCGCCCGGCGATCCCGGGCAGAGAGGGTTCCTGGTGCCCAGCAAAAAGCGCCTGTTAGCAACGCTCCCGGCGGTCGCCCTCCTCGGCGCCGCCCTTTCCGTGCCCGCCGCACAGGCCTCCGCCGCGGACTACGAGCCCGGAATCGCGGACTACTACATCAACTACGCACCGCCCAAGGTCGAGAAGGACCCGAAAGAACCCGCGGTCGCCGACCAGAAGCAGCGCTCCCTGACCCCCGCGCAGAAGTTCGACAAGAAGTTCAGCAGCGGCAACCCGGCGGCCGGCCGCATTCTCGCGGCACGCGAGGACGAGGCCATCAGGACCGGGCGCAACCCCGCTGAGTGGATCTTCAAGAACTCCAAGCAGACCCGTACGGCCAAGCTCCTGACGGTCCTCGTCGAGTTCAACGAGCAGGCCAACGACGACTTCTCCGGCTTCAACCGCCTGCGCACGGTGAACAGCGAGCCCGACGACTGCGTGGTGGAGCCGCCCGGCACGCTCAAGAACGGCCCTCTGCACAACAACATCCCGGACCCGGCCACGCTGCCGCACAAGGACAACAACTCCTTCTGGGTCAAGGACTTCAGCACCGAGCACTTCAACAAGATGCTCTACACCGACAAGGGCATCACCGAGCGCGTGCGTCCCGACCTCAAGGACCCGCGCGACGGCAAAAAGGGCATCGACATCTCCGGCTACACCATGAAGAAGATGTACGAGGAGATGTCCAAGGGCGCCTACTCCGTCACCGGCTCGGCGGTCGGCTGGATCAAGGTGCCGCACTCCGAGGCGTACTACGGCGCCGCGGCCTGCGGCGGCGCGCCCCAGGACATGTCCGGCCACCCCGGCAACGAGCTCGGCGCGCAGCAGCTCGCCATCGACACGGTGAACTCCCTGGCCCAGGCCCAGCCGGACTTCCCGTGGGCCGACTACGACCTCGAGGACGTCTCCGACGCCGACGGCGACGGCAACCACAACGAGCCCGACGGCGTCATCGACCACCTGGTGCTGGTGCACGCGGGCAAGGACAAGTCCTCCGACGGCGGCGCCGAGGGCACCTACGCCATCTGGGCGCACTCCAGCGCGGTCGCCGGCGGCTACCAGGTCCCCGGCTCCGACAAGAAGATCTCCAACTACATCGTGCAGCCCGAGGACTCCGGCGTCGGCGTCTTCGCCCACGAGTACGGCCACGACCTCGGCCTGCCCGACCTGTACGACACCTCGGGCCAGGCCAGCTCGGCAGTGGACTTCTGGGACCTGATGTCCAGCGGCTCCCACTCCGGCCCGATCTTCCAGTCCATGCCGACCCACATGGGCCTCTGGGACAAGTGGGTGCTCGGCTGGGCCAACCCGAAGACGTTCAACCCGGGCGATGCCGCCAAGCTCGTCACGGTCGGGCAGTCCTCGCGCACGCCCAAGCTCACCCAGGACGGCATCCGGGTGAACCTGGCCTCCACGCCGCTGAAGATGATCGAGCCGCACAGCGGCACGAACGCCTGGTGGACCGGCCTGGACCAGGAATGGGCCAACGTCACGCTCACCCGCGACGTGCCCGTCCCGGCGGGGACCGACCTGAAGTTCTGGATGTGGAACAACTACGACATCGAGCAGGACTGGGACTTCGGCTTCGTCGAGATCTCGACCGACGGCGGTCAGACCTGGACCCAGCAGAAGGTCTACGACGAGGCCGGCACCGAGGTCACCACGCCTGACGGCTACCCGGACCCGTACAAGAACCTCAAGACGTTCGGCAACAAGAAGTACGGCCTCACCGGCGCCACCGACGGCTGGCGGCACGACTACGTCAACCTGACCCCGTTCGCCGGGCAGTCGATCAAGCTGCGGCTGACCTACAACACCGACGCGGCCTTCATGCCGCGCGGCTGGCACGCCGACGACTTCCAGCTCACCAACGGCACCACCGCCGTGTGGAGCGACGACGTCGAAGGCGGCGACAACGGCTGGAAGCCGGTCGGCGGCACGTTCACGAACACGCCGGGCCAGGGCTGGACCCGCAACAACGGCGAGCGCGAGATCTCCCGCTTCTACCTGGCGGAGTGGCGCAACTTCGACGGCTTCGACAAGGGCCTGCAGTACACCTACGACACCGACTACTCCCGCGACGGGGCGTGGAAGGTGCAGAAGCTGAAGTACAACGCGCCCGGCCTGCTGGTCTGGTACCGCGACTCGACGTTCGTCAACAACAACCTCGCCAGCAACCTGCGGCTCCCGCCGAGTCTCGGCTCCAAGGGCAGCCTGCTGGTCGTGGACTCCCACTACGACCCGCTGCGCCGCACCGGCACGGCGGCCGAGAAGGACCCGCAGCTCAACAAGAACCTGCAGGGCCGCGTCCAGTCCTCCAACGCCGCGTTCGGGTTCGGCAAGACGTACCCGTTCAAGGAGTGCCTGGAGGCGGCGGACGAGCCGTTCAGCGAGTACTGCACGGACCTGCCCGCGCTGAAGGGCGTGCCGGCCTTCACCGACGCCAAGACCTGGTACCCGGGCCTTGAGGTGATTGACGGCGGGCTCTACTACCGCGACTTCGACGCCTCGGCGGTCGTCCCGTCGAAGGGCGACCAGTCCTACAGCGCCCGCGTCGTCCACCAGGACGGCACCCCCGCCACGGAGCTGTACGGCCAGGTGGCCGCCGGCTCGGTGCTCGGCACCGGCAACCCCGGTGACGAGGGCAAGGCGCTGGGCGTCCAGTTCAAGCTGGTGAGCCCGCTGCCGGGCAACCTGGGCGCCATCGTCCAGGTCGTTCCGCCCAAGAAGTAGGCGATCCGCGGGGCCGCCGGGGACACCCCCGGCGGCCCCGTGGCAGGCCCGCTCGGGTTCATCGGGTGGGCCTTACGTAATGGGTTCTGCACCTACGATTGATGACCATGAGCGAACTGCGCACCAAAGACGAGCACACCGCGGCGATCCGGGCAAATCGCCGGGTGGCGGTGGTGGTGAACACTCGCTCGCGCCGCGGCCGACGCCACTACTTCGAGGTGATCGAGCAGATCCACAACCTCGGGTTCGAGCCGCTCGCCGAGCTGTCGGTCTACAACCCCAAGCGGCTGCGCGACCTGCTCGACACGGCTCTGGCCACCGACCCCGACCTGCTCATCGTGGGCGGCGGCGACGGCACGCTCTCCTCCGCGGTACGCCACGTCGCCCACCGTGACGTGGCGCTCGGGGTGCTGCCGCTCGGCACCACCAACAACTTCGCCCGCAGCCTGGGCCTGCCGCTCGACCTGGCGGGGGCGATCAGGGTGTTCGCCACCGGCAAGGTGGCCGACATCGACCTCGGCATGGCCGACGACCGGCCGTTCGCCAACCTGGCCAGCTTCGGCGTGTCCGTCGAGGTGGCGGGCAAGGTCAAGCCGTGGCTCAAGCGCATCGTGGGGCGGCCCGCCTACCCGCTGACGGCGCTGACGATCCTGCCGGGCCACACGCCGTTCCGCGCGTACATCACGGTCGAGGGGCAGCGTCACGAGCTGCTCACCCACCAGCTCAACATCGCCAACGGCCGCTTCCACGGCGGCTGGCAGGTGGCCAGGGACATCAGCATCGACAACGGCCAGCTGGTGGCCTACCAGCTGGGCTCGGGCAAGAAGCTGCGCCTGCTCGGCGAGACCCTGCTGCGGGCGACCACCGGCCGGTGGCGCAGCCTGGCGGGCGGGCCGTTCGTGGTCGGGCGGGAGATGCTGCTGGAGACCGACCCGCCGATGGCCGCCGACGTGGACGGCGAGGTGCGCCTGCGCACCCCGATCAGGCTCCGCGTGGTGCCGAACGGGGTGCGGGTCATGGTGCCGGCGGAGTTCGAGGACCGCTGAGCCGGGAGCCCGGGTTCAGCAGCGCCGGAGCCCGGCGTCCGGCTCGAAGTTGCCGCCGCCCTTGAAGTAGAGCTGGCTGACGTAACCCCACCTGCCGGTGTTCGCCCTGGTCCTGGCCCACCAGTCGTTGCCCACGTCGCCGCCGCTGAGGTAGACCGAGCCGCCCTGCCGGCCGCATTCGTACCACTGGTCGCCGGCGACCGAGACCTCGCCGACGGCCCCCGAGTCGACGCTGGTGTCCGCGTAGACCTCGATCCGCCCGCTGTCGCTCCAGTCCGGGCATTTCTGCACGGTGTGGACGTCCCGGCCGATGGTCACTTCGAACGGGGCCCCGCACGGAAAGGCGTCGGCCCGCGCCTGCGCCGGGGCCGCGGGTGCACCCGTAAGTGCCGAGGTCAGTGCCGCCGTCGTGAGCGTGGCTCCGGCGTTCGCCCAGGAGAATCCCATGCTGCTGCCTTCCTCCGTGATGTCATTGAATACTTAACGTAATCGAGCATGCGCTCAACGTCACGGGCGGAGAGAGTGCGGAGGGGGCGTGCGCTACGCCTCCGCCAGCCCTCGGTAGGCCGGGCCGAGCGCGCGGGCCAGGTCACCGGGTGGCGGGAAGACGCGCAGGAGCAGGTCGGGGGCGGCGGCCGAGTGGCGGCGCTCGGGCCGGTGGGCCGTGGCGCCCGGTGCGTAGAAGTCGGCCAGGCGGTCGGCGAACGGCACGTCGTCCACCCGCAGCGGATCCTCGCCGGGGGTGCCGGCCAGCGACCCCAGCAGCTGCTCCCTGGTCCGCCCGCGCCAGGCCAGCACCAGGAAGGGGTCGTCGTCGAACGACTCGGCCAGCAGGTAGAGCACGGCCGACAGGTGCTTGCACGGGAAGCCCCAGTCGGGGCAGGAGCAGTCCATGTCCAGGTCGCGCGGGAACAGGTCGATGCCGAGCGCCGCGAACAGCTCCTCGATCTCCGGCGGCATCTCGCCCGCCAGGAGCTTGGCCCGGTAGACGGCCTGCGCGGCGATCGCGTCCTCGACGGTGGCCCAGCGCCCCTCGTCGTACGCCTCGATCCTGATCTCGACCGTGTACGGGTCGCGGCGCGAGCCCTGGACCGCCGCCGTGACCTCGCCCGGCGACAGGTCGATCGACAGGACCTGGCCCTGGCGGGCGTACGCGCGGCCACGGGAGAGGCGGCCCTTGTCGCAGATGCGCTCGAGTATGTCGATGAACCGCCGGGACCACCAGGTCGAGCCGATGCTGCCGCGCTGCGTGCGGGCCTTGAGACCGCCCTCGACCTTGATCGGCCGGCCGCCGTCGTACCAGCCGGGCATGCTCACCCCACCCCTTCTGCCGTCAGGCGGAACACCTCGCGCAGCTCCTCGGTCGACAGGTCCGTGAGCCACTCCTCGCCGGTGCCCACCACCCGCTCGGCCAGCGCCTTCTTGCGTTCGATCATCTGGTCTACGCGCTCTTCGAGCGTGCCGCCGCAGATGAGCTTGCGCACCTGTACGTTCTTGCGCTGCCCGATCCGGAACGCCCGGTCGGTCGCCTGGTCCTCGACGGCCGGGTTCCACCAGCGGTCGACGTGGACGACGTGGCTGGCGGCGGTGAGGTTCAGGCCCACGCCGGCCGCCTTGAGCGACAGCACGAACAGCATCGGCTCCGCGTCGCTCTGGAAGCGCTCCACCAGGCGGTCGCGGGTCTTCTTGGGCAGGCCGCCGTGCAGCCAGAGGACCGGGCGGTCGAGCCGCTGGGCCAGGTACGGCTGGAGCATCGTCCCGAACTCGGCGTACTGGGTGAACAGCAGCGCCTTCTCGCCCTCGGCCAGGATCTCCTCGCACAGCTGCTCCAGGCGGGCGAGCTTGCCCGACCTGCCTGCCAGCCGGGAGCCGTCCTTGAGCAGGTGGGCCGGGTGGTTGCAGACCTGCTTGAGCTTGGCCATGGCCGACAGCACCAGGCCGCGCCGCTCGATGCCCTCGCTGTCGTCGATCTTGGCCAGCATGTCGTCCACGACCGCCTGGTAGAGCGTGGCCTGCTCGGGGGTGAGCGGGCACCACTCCTTGACCTCCATCTTCTCCGGCAAGTCGGAAATGACGGATTTATCGGTTTTGACGCGGCGGAGGATGAACGGGCCGGTCGCCCGCTTGAGCGCCTGGGCCGCCTGCTCGTCCTGGCGGGCCTCGATGGGCTCCTGGAACCTGGTCCTGAACCGCGAGCGCGACCCCAGCAAGCCCGGGTTGGCGAACTCCATGATCGACCAGAGCTCCGCCAGGTGGTTCTCGACCGGCGTGCCCGTCAGGGCCAGCCTGCCGCCCGCGGGGATCGACCGCACGGCCTGGGCCTGCAACGTGCCGCTGTTCTTGATCGCCTGGGCCTCGTCGCACACGACCCTGCGCCACTCGTACCCCTTGAGCGTCTCCAGGTCGCGCTGCGCGGTGCCGTACGTGGTGATCACCAGGTCGGCGCCCGCGATCTCGGCGGCGTCGCGCCCGCTGCCGTGGTGAACGTAGACGCGCAGCCCCGGCGCGAACCTGGCGGCCTCCCGCTGCCAGTTCCCGACCAGCGACATCGGGCACACCAGCAGCGTCGGGGCGGCGGCCCGCTCGTGCACGAGCAGCGCCAGCGTGGTGATCGTCTTGCCCAGCCCCATGTCGTCGGCCAGCACCCCGCCGAGGCCCAGCTCGGACAGGAAGCTCAGCCACGCCAGCCCGCGCTCCTGGTACGGCCTGAGCGTGGCGTCCAGCCCAGCGGGGGTGGCCAGCGGGGTCAGCCGCCGGTCGGCCTGCCCGGACAGCAGGTCGCCGAGCACCCCGTCGGCGTCCACCTCCAGCAGCGGCAGCTCGTCGTCGCCCACGAGGTCGGCGCCGATGACGTGCCGCATGATCTCGTCGGCGGCCGCCTCTCCCGTCAGGCCGCCCTCCACGGCCCTGAGCGCCGCCTTGAGCTGCCCGTCGTCCAGCTCCACCCACTGGCCGCGCACCCTGACCAGCGGCACCTTGAGCCGGGCCAGCTCGGCCAGCTCGGCCTCGCTGATCGTCTCGTCGCCCACCGCCAGGTCGATCCGGAAGTCGACCAGCTCGCGCAGCCCGAACCCCTGGCTCGCCGCCGCCGTCTGCGCCTTGGTCCTGGTGGTGAGCTTCAACCCCAGCCGCGTACGGCCGGCCCAGCGCGGGAGCTGCACCCCGAACCCGGCCGCCTGCAACAGCGGGGCGGCCTGGCGCAGGAACCCGAACGCGCCCTGCGTGTCCAGCTCCAGCTCGCTCGGCCGGGGGACGCGCAGGGCCCGGTCGAGCTCCGGATACAGCCGGACCGCCCGCCCGAGGCCGGCCAGCAGCTCCCTTTCCGGCTTGCCCGGCAGGCCCTTCTCGCCGTCCCACACGCGGGCGGCGGGGACGTAGAGGCTCGGGTCGTCGGCGGCCTGCAGGGCCAGCTCCAGCCGCCAGTCGTCGGTGTTCGCGGGCTCCAGCAGGCGGAAGCACACCCGGGTCGCGCCCTCGGCCGCCGTCACCGCGTCGTGCCACCTGCGCAGCTCCTCGCGCAGCTCGGGGACGTCCGGGCAGCTGGGGTCGTCGCCCGTCAGCGCGGCCAGCCAGCGCTCGTGCGGCGTCCTGGCCCTGGTTGCCAGGGGCTCGGTCAGCCTCTGCCTGACCAGGGCGTCGGTGAACGCGTCGAGCGCTTCCCCGAGCACCTCGGCGGAGGGACGCTCGGTGGCGGAGGTCCGGCACGCGGGGGGCATGGCCAGGGCCAGCTCCCGGAAATATCCGGCATCGGCTCCCGTGACCACGGGCCGCCACCTGGCTCGCGCGCCGGCCTTCGGGAGCGCCCACATGGCCATGGAGTCGTCGGGCTCCAGCACGATCCCGGCGGGCGCCGGGCGGGATCCAGGCGCGGGGGCTGAGGCGGGGCCTGTAGCGGGGCCTGTGGCGCGGGTGGTGGCGCGGTCTGCTGTGGGGCCTGTGGCGGGGG
>NZ_VCKX01000252.1 GCF_005889725.1 Nonomuraea zeae | reverse complement strand
GGAGGCGGGGGTGCTGGCCCGCGTCGACCCGGCGACCAAGCTGGACCTCGTACGGGCCCTGCGCGACGGCGGCGAGGTCGTCGCGATGACCGGCGACGGGGTCAACGACGCCCCGGCGCTGCGGCACGCCGACGTGGGGGTGGCGATGGCGGGGGAGGAGGGCACCGACGTGGCTCGCGAGGCCGCCGCCGTGGTCGTCACGAACGGTGAGCTGGGCACGATCGTCACCGGTGTGCGCGAGGGTCGCCGCCTGCACCACAACGTCGCTTCCATGATCGGATACCTGCTCACGGGGAACCTGGCCGAGATCTTCCTCGTGCTGGCCGGCCTGTTCCTCTGGCCCGACCTGGTCATCCCGCTGCTGCCGGTGCAGCTGCTCTGGATCAACCTGGTGCTGGACGGCATCCCCGCCATCGCCCTGGGCGTGGACCGGGCGCCGGGCGACCCGCTGTCCACCCGGCCCGGCAGGGACGGGCTGCTGTCGAGGCGGGTGCTGGCGCGGATCGGCCTGCGGTCACTGATCGTCGGCGTGCTGGTCATCGCCGCCGTCGAGGTCGCGAGGAGGCTCGGCTGGGACGATGCCCAGGTGAGGACGCAGGCCGTGCTCACCCTCGTCTTCGCCCGGCTCACCCTCGCGTACGTGGCCCGGGCCCGCCGGTGGACGTTCGAGCGCGGCTGGTGGAGGGGCCGGTCGGTGCTGGTCGCGGTCGCCGGCACGGCCGCCCTGCAAGCGCTGGTCACTCTCGTGCCGCCGCTGGGCGCCCTGCTCGCCCTCAGCGCGGTCCCGCCGCTGGGCTGGGCCATGGCGCTGGGCGCGGCCGTTCTCACCCCGCCGCTGTGCGATCTGGCACGGATTCTGGGTCGAAGGTCCCGCCTTGCGTGGACTGTCGCCTCTAAGGGAGGAAGCCGGAGCGGCGGACGATGATGGTATGAGAATCGGAATCAACGGGTTCGGCAGGATCGGCAGGGCCGTCCTGCGTCGCGCGCTGCGTACCGATCTGGACGTGGTCGCCGTCAACGACATCGCCGCTCCGGCCGTGCTGGCCCACCTGCTCAAGCATGACTCCACGTACGGGCCGCTGGATCTGCCCGTCACCGTCTCCGCCGAGGCGTTCGAGGTCGGCGGCAGGACCATCGCCGTCAGCGGCTGCGCCGACCCGGCGCAGATCGCCTGGCGGTCCCACGATGTCGACCTGGTCATCGACGCGACCGGACGTTTCCGGACCAGGGACGCGCTGGAGAGCCATCTGAAGGCCGGCGCCGGCAGGGTGCTGCTGTCGGCTCCGGGCAAGGGGCTGGATGCCACCATCGTGCCGGGCGTCAACGACAGCGCCTACGATCCGGCGCGGCACCGGATCGTATCGCTGGCTTCGTGCACGACCAACTGTGTGGCGCCGATGGTGAAGGTGCTGCATGAGCGGTTCGGCCTGGTGCGCGGCTTCATGACCACCATCCACGCCTACACCGGTGATCAGATGCTGCTGGACGCCCCGCACAAGGATCCGCGCCGCGCTCGTTCGGCGGCCGTCAACATCGTGCCCACCACCACGGGTGCCGCCCGCATGGTCGGCCAGGTCCTGCCCGAGCTCGACGGCCGTCTGGACGGTGTCGCCATCCGGGTGCCGGTGGAGGACGGCTCCATCACCGACCTGTCCGCTCAGCTCACCCGGCCGGTGACCGTGGGAGAGGTCAACGACGCCTTCGCCGCGGCCGCGCAGGCCGAATTGGCCGGCATCCTGCGCTACAGCGCCGATCCGCTCGTTTCCCGGGACATCGTCGGGGACGCGGCGTCGTGCGTGTTCGACTCCGGTCTGACCCTGGCGAGCGGCGATCTGGTCAAGGTCTTCGGCTGGTACGACAACGAGTGGGGCTATGCCAACCGGCTGGTGGAGATGGCCCGGCGGATGGCATGACAGGCATGACGAGAGGCCGTCGCCACGAGCGCCGGTTGGTTCGAGTCCACCTCCCCGGGACGGGAGGGCGTCCCGGGGCCGACGACAATGCCGACGACAATGGGAAACATGACACGCGCTGTGTACGTCGCCGCGGGCGAGGCGGGTAGCAACAAGGGAACCGTGGCCCTGGGGCTGGTCGAGCTGCTGTCCCGGCAGGTGGGGACCGTCGGTGTGTTCCGGCCGGTGGTACGGGCCGGGCGCGAGGACGCCCTGATCAACACCATCCGGAGCAGATTCCAGCTGGCCCTGCCCTATGAGGCGTACGCGGGCGTCACCTACGACGAGGTGCACGCCGACGTGGAGCGTGCGGCGGGGGACGTCGTGGCCCGCTATCGCGCCCTTGCCGGGAAATGTGACGCGGTGGTGGTGGTCGGCACCGACTACACGGACGTGGGGGCGCCGACGGAGTTCGGGTTCAACGCCAGGCTGGCCGCGGACCTGGGCACACCCGTGATCAACGTGGTGAGCGCGCGGGGCCGGACGGTCTCGCAGGTCGCCGCGGCCGTCGAGCTGTCGTCCAGAGAGCTCGCGCACCACCATGCCCATGAGCTCGCGGTCGTGATCAGCCGGGCGGCCGCCGAGCCGCCCGTGATCGCGCATGGGACGCCGGTGTTCGTCCTGCCGGAGACCCCCTCCCTGCGCGCGCCGACCGTCGCGGACCTGCTCGACGCGTGTGACGGCCGGTTCTTCCTGGGCGAGCGGGACGGGCTCGGCAGGGAGGCGAGCACGCTGATGGTGGGCGCGATGTCACTGCCCGGCATTCTTGAGCGCTACACCGAGGGCACAGCGGTGATCATCCCTTCTGATCGGGCGGCCGCGCTGCTGCCCGGGCTGATCGCGGCGCACACGTCGCCGGGCTTCCCCGCGCTGTCGGCGGTGGTGGTGACCGGCGGTACGAACCTGCCGGTCCCGGTCGACCGCCTGCTGCATGGCATGGCGATCCCCCTGCCGGTGATCGCCACCGACCACGACACCTTCGACACCGCGACCCGCCTGTCGGCGGTGGAAGGCCGCTTCACGCCCGAAGCCGGCGGGAAGATCGACACGGCGCTGCGGCTGTTCGCCGAGCACGTCGACGGGCGGCTGCTGCTCGACCGGCTGGCCATCACCAAGACCGACGTCGTCACGCCGCTGATGTTCGAGTACGAGCTGCTCGACCGGGCGCGCGCCCGCCGCAGGCACATCGTGCTGCCCGAGGGCGAGGAGCCGCGCATCCTGCGCGCCGCCGACGTCCTGCTGCGCCGTGGCGTGGCCGAGCTCACCCTGCTCGGCGACGAGAAGCGGATCAGGGTGCAGGCCGCCCAGCTCGGCCTCGACCTGGACGACGCCAAGGTGCTCAGCCCGTTCGACGCGGAGCTGCGCGAGCGATTCGCCCGCGAGTACGCCGAGGTGCGCGCGCACCGGGGGATGACCGTCGAGCTGGCCCGCGACACCGTCACCGACGTTTCCTACTTCGGCACGCTCATGGTGCACACCGGCATGGCCGAAGGCATGGTCTCGGGCGCGGCGCACACCACCGCGCACACGATCAGGCCGGCGTTCGAGATCCTGCGCCTGGGCCTGGTCTCCAGCGTGTTCTTCATGTGCCTGGCCGATCGGGTGCTGGTGTACGGCGACTGCGCGGTCAACCCCGACCCGACCGCCGGGCAACTCGCCGACATCGCCATCGCCTCGGCCCGCACCGCGGCGCTGTTCGGCGTCGATCCCAGGATCGCGATGCTGTCGTACTCGACGGGCGCCTCCGGCGCCGGCGCCGACGTCGACAAGGTCCGCACCGCCACCGACCTGGTCCGCGAACGCCGTCCCGACCTCCAGGTGGAAGGACCGATCCAGTACGACGCCGCGGTCGACCCCTCGGTGGCGCTGACCAAGATGCCGGGCAGCCAGGTGGCCGGACGCGCCACGGTCTTCGTGGTGCCCGACCTCAACACCGGCAACAACCTCTACAAGGCCGTCCAGCGCAGCGCCGGCGCCGTCGCGGTGGGGCCGGTCCTCCAGGGGCTACGCAAGCCGGTCAACGACCTGTCGCGTGGCGCCACCGTGGCCGACATCGTCACCACCGTCGCGGTCACGGCCGCGCAGGTGCACGATGAGCCTTTTTCTCATGGGGAGGAGATGCTGGAGACGGCAGAGCACCGCTGAGCCGGCCGCCGGGCCTGGCCTGGCCTGGAGATACGGCCGACGCGTGAGGCGGACGCGGCACTGGGGCCGGCGGTCTATCAGACCCGGCTGGCCACTGGGCAGGCTGGCATCGAGACCATCGCCCCGAACTGTCAGGCTTCACCGCAGGCCGACTGCTGCATCTGCGCTACGTGGCCGCCAACACCGGCACCGGCGAAGTGGTCGGCTGAGTGGCCGCCTCCGCGGCGGTGGCGCGCCCGGTCTATCCGGGGGTGATCGAGCACAGCATCTACGCCACCACGACGCCTGGCAGGATGTGTTGCAATAGCGCTGCGAAGGCGGCAACCTGGCCGGACACCACCAACGAGAGTGTCACCTTCGAGGATGCGAATCGTGACTAGCCTGAGCGCAGACGCCCCCACATCCTGCTCGATATGAGGATGGAGCCTTCCGAACTCGCTAAGGCGATGGTCGCGGTCGCCGTTCTGCGTGAGAGTGAGTCGTGGAGGACGGGAGTCGAGCCGTCAAATGCCGCCGCGACGGCCTTCAGTGCTATCCACGTGCTGGCCGCCGAGATGTCTGCCACAGATCAGCGGGCCGCAAAAAATTGGCAGACCCTCCAACAGGGACCGGGCGATCCTGATTCACGTGTTCTGGCCGCATTGGAGCGCCATTTCTGCCGCTTGATTACTGCCGAGCCCGCGTACGAACTCGACCTCATACGGTTACTGGCGGAGGCCGGCACAATCACGAGGGACGATGAAGCCCTGCGCATCACACTCTACCCTCCGGTAGCCGACGGCGCGGCGCCTAATCCGCTGATCACCATCGAGTTTCCCTTGCCCAGTAAGCTTCCTCGAAACATCGCTCCGCCCCCGGACTCCTACGTCGGCCGTTCAGACGACATTGAGTTCGCAGTGCAGGAACTAAAATCGAATCCTCATGAGGTCCAGATTTTAGTGATTGGCGGACGAAGGGGGATAGGTAGGACTGCTTTTGCTCGCGTGGTGGCAGATCGGCTCGATCTCACCCGCACGCCGGTAGCACAACTGGCGGTGCGGCTAACCCACCCAGACCCCTATATGCCCAATAAAGATGTTCCCAGGAGTCCTGCCGATGCACTGATGGAATTACTGGTGCAGCTGGGCGTCCGGGCCGACCGCATCCCTTACTCGCTGAGCCGGCGCCGACGGCTCTATCTGGACAAGCTCGCCAGCGAGCGACCGCTGATCCTTCTCGAGGACGCCTCGGACGAGATCCATATCAGCGCGCTCCTTCCTGAACTGGCCGGCGCGGTGATCGTCACCGGCGAAGCGGAACTCGGCATCAAGGAAGTCCCCGCTACTCTCATCCGTCTCGATCCCCTGACTCCCCGTGAATCGTTCGAGCTGCTGGCCCGTCATCTAGGTGGAGCACTCGATGACACGAATTCCCGTGACGCCCATTTGATTGCGAAGCTCTGTGGCCACTTACCGCTGGCACTGGACCTGACCGCGCGGCGGCTTGCCCTGTTGCCCGATCTGAGGCTCGGAGCTGCGGCCGCTGAACTGATCACCGCGGGACAGCGGCAGTCCCGCGAGGCTCCTGAAATGCAGCCCGTCGCGGCGACGTTCCAGCTGACCTACGACATGCTCAACCAAGCTCAGCGGTATGTATTACACCTGGCGGCGCTGCTAAGGGGCGACTCCTTCACGGTCTCGGCAGTCTGCGGCGCTCTGCCAGCGGACCAGGTTGCCACCGTGGTTGGCCAGTTGGTACAACTCGGCATACTGGAAACTGTCGGCACGTCGGGTGATCATTGGCGCGTCCACCCTGTGCTCATCCGACTCGCGTGGGATCTAGCGTTCAAGACGCTTCGCGATGGCGAGCCTGACGTTATCGATTACGTTCTCCGTTTGTACGTCCGTCGCGCTTCACGTCTGTCCGACCTACTGGATTCTCCCGTTATCAAGCTGTACCCGGACCTTCTGCGCGTGCTGCAACGACAAGTGGAGGAGCAGCGAGCCGCGACAATGGCAGCTATACGGATGGCAGTGGCCTTCCCCTTCATCAGGGCGGCCCGTTTGCTGGCGGCGGCGGCAATCCGCCTGTTGGGTATCATCGGAGAATCGCACGGGACGGCTTCTTCTCTGCAGTCAGTGCGCAAGATTGCTCAGTCTGCTCAGGACCCCGCGCTGGAAGCGCGAGCGTTGGCACACATGGCCCGCCAGGCCCTGGGGCGCGAGCACACAAAACAAGCCGCAGCCTTGCTGCATCAGGCCTGGGGCAAAGCCCGCGAGGGAGCCGACGCCCAATTGTGCGGTGACATTGAGCGAGACCTTAGCCAGATCCACCGTCGCGCCGACCGTGTCCACCTAGATGACCAGGTCGATCATCCTGGTGACATTCGTGCGCGACGGACTTGGCCTAGGACGTCCGGTGACCCGCGCCTCGATGACCGAGCGAGCGAGCAGGGTGAAACGCGAACCGCTCCAACCGACGATCGCGTCCGCCGAGGCAGTGACGCTGATCCCGACCCGGCTCAGCCCGAGCATTTCGATCGGCACGACCCGGATCCAGACGAGCCGGGGTCCACGCCTCCTGATCGACCCCATTCACCGGCCGCAGATTCAGAGCCAGCCCCGGATCGCAATGCCGACCACGGACAAGCCCCTTCTTCCGATGCCGCCTCGACCGCTCCTTCCTTGGCCGACGCAGCCAAAGCCATTGCCGCTGCGCGTGGTGACGACAGTGCAGTCCCGCCAGAATCCACCTTTGGTGGACGGGGGCGTGCATGGTGACGGGTTTGTCCATCGGTCAGAAGCAAGCCATCGAGGAAATGAAAGCCATCGCTGATGCCCGGCCCGGAGCGATCGTGGTGCATCGAATTGGCCCGATGCACCACGATCAATGGCTCCCCGTGGAGATCAGCGTCGGCTGTGCGAACACGGTCACGGCGCCGGAAGGTGTGCCGTTGGAGCTACGTGAGTACGCGATCATTCACGTCCCCACTCTCTTCCCGTTCGTGCGACCAGCGTGTGAGGTGACGCATGATCGCTTCGCCCGAAGCGCACACGTGACATGGGGAAAGTGGATCTGCCTGTACCTCTCCGACGCCGACTGGGACCCAAGCGACGGCATGTTCGGCTTCGTGGAACGGCTTATCGAGTGGTTCAACAGAGCCGCAGCCCACGCTCTGGACGGCGTTGAGGAGCCGGTGCATCCTCCTGTCGCGGGGCTAGGCTCGAGAACGGGATGCGTCGTGGTGCGAGCCGACGTGCCGGTAGCCGCGACGACGGGCTGGGTTGGAGCAGCGCTGATGGCGCGGCGGTATGTCGATCAGGCCGGCCGATTGGATGTAGTCGACTGGATCGAGATACCGGATGGCCCTCCGGCCGATGCCGCCGCTTTGGCACGCCTGCGTTCCCGGCTTACCGAGACTGCTGAACGGGAACAAGTTCCTATCCTTTTAGGGCCTGCCATCATGTTGCCCCAGCCTTTGTCCTTCGAGTTCCCCAATACGGTTGCCGATCTGGTGGCGGCCGTAAATGCCCAAGGCATCAACCTTCAGCGGGCATTCGGCCTGTTGGCCACCGCGGTCTGCATTAATGCGGAGGAAGCCGACGACAACATCCCTCTCCCAATGACGCATTTGTTGATCGGCGCTCCCATGCGCGGAGTCAGCGGCCAGAAGGAACGGCTTATTCACTTGGAGGCATGGCGGCTAAACGTGCTGGACAGCATACTGGTCATGGCGTATCTCCCAATCCTGGCCAGATGGCGAAGCCGACGGCGAGCAAAGCTGCGCAAAGCCTATGAGGTAATGGAGATGTGGGCCAAGGAAGCACCGGTCAGATGGACCCACATCTACGAGATGCGCCCGCAGATCGTCACCCGACGGGATCAGAACAGTCCTGCTGCATGGCTTCGCGACCGGCGTGTCACCATTCTGGGCTGTGGCGCGCTTGGAGCGAGAATCGCCGAGCACTGCGTACGCGCCGGTGCAAGGCAAGTGCTCGTCGCCGACCGATCCCTCGTTTCCCCGGGCGTGCTCGTACGCCAACCCTATGCTGATCGCGACATCGGCAAGTACAAAGCAGAAGTGCTGGCCGCCAGGCTGGCACAGGCGTGCCCCACAACGACAGTTACCGCCTTGGTCGGCGATGTGCTGGAGACCTTCGTGCACGCAGGGCGCCCGGAGACAACGGACTTGCTCATCGACGCCACTGCGAACCGAGCGGTCTCGAAGTCTCTCGAACGACTCCGCTGGAGCCATCCGACCGGTTGGCCGCCTCTCCTAACCGTCGGCGTCGGTCATCGTTGCACACGGGGATTGGCAGGCCTAGCGTTGCCTTCCGCGTCCGGAGGTGGCGCCGACATCATGCACCGTCTGGCACTCACCGCCTGGCGAGAGCCCCGCCTGCGGGACATGGCCGAGGACTTCTTCCCTGAGACTGGCAGACGCGACCTCTTCCAACCCGAGCCGGGTTGCTCCGATCCGACTTTCACCGGCTCCGATGTCGATGCGGGAATCCTGGCCGGGCAACTGCTCACATGGGGGCTGAGCCTCCTGGGGGACGCTGCCGCCGGCCGCCGCGTCTCACCTGCCGTGGGATGCTTCATCCGGCTCGCTTCCCCCGCGCATGGCTCGGCGCTGGAGGAGTTCCGATGGGAACGAGATCCCGTGGTCATTGACGATCCATCGAGTGGCTACCAGATCCGACTGTGGCGGGAAGCCCTCGAGGCTATGCAAGCGGAGGCCCAGGCGACCCGCGAAGTGTTCGACGCTCAGCCTGAGCCTCGATATCCCCTCACAGAGACCGGCGGCGTGCTGATAGGTCGGATTGACGACGCCTCCCGCGTAGTGTGGGTGACGGCTGCTGACGGCCCTTCACCTGACAGCGAGCAGGCGACGAACTGGTTTCGGCACGGCGTGAGAGACGTCGCCGCCAATATCGAACAACATCGTGCGGCCACAGGACGGCATGTCCATTTCACAGGTATGTGGCACACCCATCCGGGGATGGCACCAAGCCCGAGCCGACTGGACGACCAGGCAGCCCAGATTCTGCTCGTTCCAGGTCCGCACGCCCCTGCGCGCGCCGTCATCATGATCTTGGGCGGACGTCCACCGGTGTGGGACAAGTTCTTACACGAGGCAGGACTACCCCTGGTCCATGCCTGCCTCGTCACCAGAATCAAGCCTCTGGGTCCCAGACCCGTCCTCGCGCCGCCTCCTCCTGGCGGAGGAGGAAAAGCTGCCGTCCATCCACCCCAGTAAAGCCGCACATATCAAGGTGAAAACAATAAAGGCGACGAAGATCTGAAACAGCGGAATATCGAACTTGACCTCGGGGCGTAGCACCCGAACCACGGCTTCGACGATAGGAGTCATCGACAACGACGTGACCAGGATGAGCGACAGGCTCACGCCCAAAATGTTGACTTTACCAGCAGTCGTCGTCGTCTCCTTTTTGACCAGTTCGCGAACCAGCGCAAGCAACTCATGATGGAGGCCGCTACCCACGACTCGTCCGCCTTCCGTGGACCACGAATGTTGCGATCAACGTGTCGTACGCCAACCATATGTACAACACGGTGACCGGATGTAACCATGCCCTGGTGTCCAGCAGCGCGTAGATGGTCATCGCGGTAACGACGACGCCGAGCACGGCGAGAAAGGTCATCGCCTGTGAGCGTCGCCGAGCGATGCATTCCTCCGGATCCTCGGGCTGTTTGCGCGTCCCATGATGCGACCGCCTGCTCGGCTCGTCCTGCATGGCCAACTGACGAGGAGCCTCGTGCTCCAAGGCCTGTCGCAAAGCACTGACAATGGATTCGGCGACGGTATCCGACGGCATATCGGCGATCTGACGGCCAGGGAGCACCCCGGTTATACTGCGCCTGATCTTGTCAAAGAACTCAGCATACGGATCTTCTCGCGAAGAGAGCGTTCCCCACGGGATCTTCACAAGAGCGCCTCCGGTAGGTCGCGAGGCCTTGAATATCTGTGTCAGCTGCTCCACCAGGCCGCGGGCGTCCTGCGAGGCAAGCCTTATCAGAGCCTCCTGTAATGCAGCCGTAAACTCGTTCTCCAGCGACACCCACTGCCACGTGGCTCCACGCCCGCTCACTGGCGCGGCTATGTCGTCCATCCAGGTGAGGATCGCTCGGGAGAGCCCTCTAGGCGCTGTAGTCATTGGTTGCTCAATTCCGTGAATGAGCTCCGGCGGCCGATCAAGTATCTGTCCTGCAACAGGGCGAGTAAAGCCAGTTGCCTATTTCAGCAGCCCAGGTCCATCAATGGGATCACCCCCTCGGGCGGATGGGTGGGCTGACGACGCCGATCCTGGCCGAGTTCGCCGTACTCGCGCAGGATCCCAGACATCGTCGATTTCGAGGTCAAAGCTTTAACCGGCAGCTCGAACGCCAGCAGCCTCCCACCTCCTGCCATCGTCCCGAGCTCAGCGCCAGCTGCGTGACGCGGTGTTGCGCAACTCCGTTCGCTCGTCCTACTCCAGCACCCGTGATCCGTTAGGCCGCAACCTTCCAGCCCCAGGTCCGTCCACGACCGCCACGTCCAGCCACCGCACGTTATGTGTCCGCGCGTCCGCTGCCCCACATCCACCGGTACTGGTCCATCTGCCCCTTTTGGACAGGCGTGAACGCGCCCCCCACGTTCCCGCTCGCGCTGCCGATCTGCTGAGGACTCAACGGAAAGTCACACCGGAATTCTCGGTAGGCGACTGGATCATCCTTGGTCGACTACCGCCACGTCGCCCCTCGAGTCCACAACCAGGCCAGAAGCAACCGGATATCCGTTGTGTAGTCTTCTTTCGTGCTCAGCCTCAGGTGGCGGAACTCTCGCAATATCACGAAATCCAGTAGATCTGGATCAACCTAGAAATCCGGCCGCATAAAGACCGTATCCCCTGGTCGCAAGCCCGCTCGTTGTACCGTCCCTTTCCGGCCGCGGACTCTCAGCACCCCCTCCGAAGGCTCCGGGTACTACCGCTCCCAGTTCGAGACGAACACCACACGCCAGCCACTAATCAGACCTCCCCAGCCGCTTGAACGCCTCCAGTCATCAGGGGAAGGTGGAAGCATCCTCTCATCGGGGCGGGAGCGTGACGGACCCGGCAACGATGCCGTCCGGCTCGGCGTCACGCCGATTGGCGGGCCAGGAACTGTCCGGGGGTGTCGGCCGTGGCGCTGAGGTAGAAGTCTCTGATTGCCGCCTCCCACTCCTCCGCTGCGACCGCGCCGTCGAAGCCCAGCTCGGCGTAGATCCGCTCGACCTGCGGTCTCCCGAAGCCGATCGCTGTCATGCAGGCCAGGAAGTCGGCGCGTTCGACCTGGCCGTCCTCGTTCCAGTCAGCCAGGGAGGCGAGGGCGTGCACGTACGGCTGGCCGTATTGGTCGAAATGGGCGTCATCGCGGAGGGCCGCCGCGTATTCCTCGAAGGTCACGACGTCGTCGGCATCGCCGTCGAGGGCGGCGACCAGCCCTTGCCAGTAGGTCCGGCAGGCCTCCAGGAGGGCGGTGGCTTTGGCCGAGGTGCGTTTGACGGCGAGGGCGTCGAGAATGCGTCCGGCCAGCAGGTCGAAGTCCTCGGCCTGCAGGCGGCCATCGCCGTCGGCGTCCAGGAGTGAGAAACGGATCCTCAACCGGATCAGGCGCGACGGGTGGTCCTCGGACATCTCTTGCCTCCTTGCAGCACTGAAGGACAGGTCATACGGAGGGCGCTGACGAAGCCCCCGCCGGCGCTCACCTAAAGTAAAAATAGCACCACTTTAGGTGACCGCAAGGTCGACTCGGCCATGCCTGCCAGTCGCCGGCGACGGCGGTGCGCGCTGCCCGCAGGCCGGCAGCCACGCCGCCTTTGCCGGCAGTCGCGCTCCCCGGGTCGGCAGTCGCGCTCCCCGGGTCGGCAGTTGTGCTGCCCGGGTCGGCAGTCGTGCCGTCTCGGTCGGCCGCGCCGTGCCACCCGTCGGGCCGTGCCAGCGATCGGGGCCGGGTGTCCGCGCCGGTCGGCCGGGTGCGAGGGCTCGCCCCAGTTTGCGCGCGCGTCGTGGACGCCGCCGCCAGGAGTCCTGGCCGCGCTCACCCCTCGGGCTTGATCCACCGTTCCGCTTCCCGCCAGGCGAGACGGACTCGGTAGGAGTCGTTCGTCACCTGCCGACGCCGTCCTGGTCCACGTCGCGCCGGGTGATGATCGGCAGGACGATGTCAGGGTTGAAGGTCTCCCAGACAAGCATGAGGGGCCTGCCGGCGGCGTGGATGAGGTAGACCTTGGACGAGGCCTCGGGTCCTGCGGATGACGAAGGGTCCCACGCGGTCAAGCCCGTCACCAGCGGCTCGCGGGTGTGATCGGTGCCCGTGGCGATCAGGTTGAGGCCGATGGGGCAGGTGAAGTCCTCGGCGAGGCGTCGTCCGACGAGGTTGCCCGCCGGAACGATCACCTCATTACGGGATATCTGCCTGTCTTGCTGGTCGGACAACAGCGAGCGCCGGACGAAGGCGCTGCCGCCGGGGGCGAGCTGGAGCAGGGCGGCGGCGCCGGCGGGAAGATAGGCGGCGGGCCGGTTGGTCAGGCTGGAGACCTTGGCGCCGATGGGGCCGCCGATGAGAGCCTGGAGCAGGAGGGTGGTCGACCCGTCGCCGGCCAGCAGCATGCGGGTGAGCGGGCTGCTGAAGCGATCGATCGACACCGGCCGGAGCCGCGCAGGACAATACGCCGCGCTGCCCCGGCTCGTTGAGTGCGGCAGCCGCGCTTGGGTGCGGGAATCACGGCCGAGGTCGGCGACGACGCCGGCCGGTGTCGATCGGCCGGCCATTACACGGATCTCCTTGTGAGCAGCTGCCCGGGGGTGTCGCCGGAGGTGTTGACGTAGTAGTCCTTGATCGCCGCCTGCCAGGCACCGGTGGTGATCCGGTCTTTGTACGACAACGTGGAGAAAAGCTGTTTCACTCGCGACAAGGGGAAGCCGATAGCCGTCATGCAGGCGAGAAAGTCGGCCGACTCGATGTATCCGTCGTCGTCGCGGTCGGCCAGGGCGGCGAGGGCGCGGGCGTACGGCTGGCCGTAGACGTCGAAGTGGTCGGCATCGAGGGCGGCTGCGGCGTACTCCTCGAAAGTGACCAGATCTTCCTGCGCGCCGCCGGACGTGGCGGCGAGTCCCCGCCAGTATGTGCGGCAGCCGTCGAAGAGGGCGCGGGCCTTGTCGGAGTCCAGCTCCATCCCCAGGGCGTTGAGCACTCGCTCGGCCAGCAGGTCGAAGTCCTCTGCTCGCAGATGGCCGTCTCCGGTGACATCCAGGAGTGCGAAGCGGGCTTGCAGGCGGGCCAAGTGGAATGCTGCGTCGTCTGGCACGTCGGGTCTCCTTGCGAACGGGGGTTGCCGACCATGGTATGCACACTCTAAGTAGTTGTAAAATAACTCTCAGTATTTGTTTGAGCGGTTGTGCGGCGCACACGGCATCCATGATCACGAAGGGCGAGCACGGTGACACACCAGGCTGGAGCACCGCACGATCCCACCTACCTGCTGGGCTCCTCACCCGCCGAACGCGAGCGCCTGCTGGCACAGTGCGATCTCCTCCGTGACGCCTCCCGCGATCTGCTGAGCCGCCTGCCCCTGCCGGACGCCGCGCACGCCCTTGACGTCGGCTGCGGGCCCCTGGGCATCCTGGACCTTCTCGGCGAGGCGGTGGGCCCGCACGGCACTGTGGTCGGCCTCGACAACGACCAGCAGATGATCGCCTGGGCCCGGCAGTCCATCGCGGAGCGAAACCTGGCCAACGTCTCCACCGTCTGCGGGACGCTGCCCCTCGACGGTGAGCCGCGCTTCGACCTGGTCCACTGCCGGCTCCTGCTGATCAACAACGCCGACCCGCAAGGGATCGTGGCGGCCATGGTGGCCGCCACGCGCCCCGGAGGATGGATCGCCGTACAGGAATTCGACTGGGCGACCTGGCAGTGCGACCCGCCCCACCCGGCCTGGGATCGGCTCAAGACCCTGCTCGCGAGCGTTTTCGGAGGCGATGTCCATATCGGTGCCCGGCTGCCGGCACTCCTGCGGGCCGCCGGAGCCGGCGACGGCGTCGAGATTGACGCCTACACCTACTACTGGCGCGCCCGGGATCTTTACCAGGGGCTTCTGCTGCACTTCGCGGACATCTTCCGCGAACGGCTCGCCTCACTCGGCGTCACCCCTGACCACCTCGCGTCCCTCGTCTCCGCCCTGCGAGAGCACCTGGCCCGTCCCGGCACCGTCGTCCGCGAAAGCCTCCTCGTGCAGGCCTGGGCCCGTGTGCCGGCCCGGCCGCTCCAGCCGTGAATCCCGCCGACCGCCTTGGAGCGGCCCGGCCGGTGCCACCACGCTGTGGTCCGGCGGCGTCTCGAAGCTGAGCCGGCCGGGGGGAGACGACTACGCCTTGGCGGGCCGGCGCCTGCGCCCGATCGCGCGGACGATGAGGGGAACGCCGATCAGGCTGGGGGCGGCCCAGTGGATCCAGCGGGGCAGTTGCTCCCACAGTGGCAGGTGCGGGCCGTTGTCGATGTAGAAGCCGGTGAGCAGGGCGATGTAGGACAGGCCCATCCCGGTGATGTGCAGATACGGCTGCCGCCGCCGGTTCAGGTAGCCGGCCAGGGCGGCGGTGAGAGCGAGCGTACCGATCGCGAACAAGTGGGCGTTGTGACTCCACCGGATCACCGACAGGACCGCCATCGACGCCCACACCACCCCGAGCCCCCACGGGTAGACCCGGGCGAAGCGCACGTGCACGGGACCGCCCTTGCGTGACAGGGCAGCCACCGCTCCGCAGGCGACGCAGGTCAGCCCGGCCGCGACGTGCACAGCCAGCGCGGTGAAGAAGAGCGGGCCCGCGTTCGGGACCGGGATGCCGAGGACGTCGATCTCATCCATGACCGCCTCCATGCGTAGCAACGCTATAGGTAGCAACGCTACTTATAGGATTGCCTGCCGGGAAGGGCCGGTATAGCGTTGCTACCTATGCGGGCAGAAGCGCTCAAGGGGCATCTCGACGGCTTGCTGCTGGCCGCGCTGGAGGCCGGGCCGCTGCACGGGTATGCGGTCAAGGAGGCGTTGCG
Source organism: Nonomuraea zeae (assembly GCF_005889725.1). Lineage (GTDB taxonomy): Bacteria > Actinomycetota > Actinomycetes > Streptosporangiales > Streptosporangiaceae > Nonomuraea > Nonomuraea zeae. Next base: position 2,773 of record NZ_VCKX01000252.1, on the reverse strand, counting down.
CGAGTCCACCGAAGGCCGCATCGACCTGCCGACCGGCACCGTCTACCCGGCGCTGCATCGGCTGGAGCGGGCGGGGCTGATCAGCGGAAGCTGGTCGGTGGTGGGCGGGCGGCGGCGCCGCAGCTACGCGCTCACCCCGGCCGGGCATGCCGCGCTCGGCGGCGAACGCGCCGGATGGCAGGAGTTCGCGAGCGCGGTCACCGCTGCCCTGAAGGTCCCGTCATGGCCGGCCACGAGCTGATCGAGGCGCAGCTCGCCGTCCTGTCCGCCCGGTTGCCGGCCCGGGCGGTGGACGAACTCGCCGACGGGTTGTGGGAGACCTACCAGGCTCGGCTCGCGCTCCTGGGCGATGGCGACGCCGCGGCACGCGAGGCGATCGCGGAGTTCGGCGACGCCGATGCGGTCACGGCCGCGTTCGTGCGCGACTCGCCGTGGCGGCGGATGGCGCTGGCCCTGCTGGCCACCGGGCCGGTGATGGCCGCGCTGTGGGGGGCGAGCCTGGTTTCTGCTCCAGCGTGGGCCTGGCAGATCCCCGCTGCCGCCCGGATCGCCTACGGCCTGGCTCTCCTGGCGATCGTCGCGACCCTGCTGGCGGTCACGCGGGCCCGGCACGCCTACGGGCGGGCCCGGAGGGCGGTCCTGAGCGGAGCGGTCGCGCTGTTGGCGCTGGACACGGGGATGCTTGTCGCGGTGGCGAGCATGACGTCATCCGCGCTGATCGGGGCCTGGCTGCTGCCGGCGGCGCTGGCGGCCAGCCTGGTGCGCATCATCGCCACGCTCCGCGCGCTGCCCGCCGTGCTGGGCCGCTGACCGGCCTCCATGCTGTACCGGCCCGCTGTACCGGCGTTCACGCTGTGCGGGGCCGCTGTGCCGGCGTCCAGCCGGCCTTCCTCACGGTCGGTGCCGGGTGTACGGGTCGGCACAGTCACCTGCTCGGCATGCGATCGGGCCCTTTCGGCCGCTGTGATTGCAAGGAGCCGGCCAGGTCGTCGAGGCGGATCACCGGTGCATCATTCCGCCGGGCATCCAGTTGTAGCCCGGTGCCCGTGACGGCGATGGCGTGGAGCCGTCCGGCCACGGCCAGGGGCCGCCCCGCGGGCCGCACGGCATCTCCCGGCCGGCGCCGAACCAGTCGGCGAGGTAGCGCTGCATCCGGAACATCTCGGCCCGCTGGCCGTCACGCACGGTCCGGGCGAAGCCGGCGACTTCCTGGTGCTGGATGCGTCCCCGCACGAGCAACTGCTGGGACATCATCACCGCCTCCATGTGGTGCGGAATCATGTCCTCCAGGAACGTCTCGTCCAGCGCATCGCCCGACAGCTTGGACAGATCACGCATCATCGGCTGGTACGAGGCGGCCTGCCGGCCCACGTACCATTCCGCCAGCCACGCCTTCATGGTGGTGATCTCGGCGGTCTGCGTCCTGACGATGGACGCGCCCAGAGCGCGCATCTCGGCCCGGCCTGACCGCCGTAGCTGGCCGGCCGCCTCGACCGCCTCCTGATGGTGGGCCACCATGTGAGCCAGATAGCCGGCCTCGTCGCCGGCCACGATCGGCGGGCAGGGCTGCCGCCATCCCGCGGCGGTGGCGGCGGGCATCGGCGGGCGATCGGCGGTGGCGAGCGCCGCCCCGCTGACCGCTACGGTCGTGGCCGCCGCCGCGGCTGTCATGGCCACAGTCATAAAGCGTTTCATGCCGATCCCTCGCTCCCTGGAGCAGGTGTCCCTTTCAGACTGCTTCTTCCTGCTCTCTGCGCCCAGGGTCGTTGGACCTGCTCAGCTGGGGTCCAAAGGCACCTTCGGGGGGCACTGGCGTGCGGAGCGCGCTGCTCCGGGCAGGACGACCATCCGGGCCCCGCGGAGGTCCTCATCGAGGTGGTGGTTCCCGGTGCAGGATGCGGTCGAGGCGGGCGGCGGCGTACCCGAGGACCGACAGCCCGGCCACGATGGCCAGGTCGCCCAGGGCCAGTGGCTCGGTGCCGAGCAGGTCGCGCAGCAGCGGCACGTACAGGCCGGCCAGCTGCAGCAGCAGCGCTCCCGCCACGGCGACCAGCAGCGCCGGGTTGGCCAGGGAGCCGGGGCGGGCGCGCGAGCCGAGCGCCACGCCGAGCTGGGAGGCGCCCAGCGCGAAGAACGCCATGCTCTGCCAGGGGCGGCCGGTGTGCAGGGCCCAGACGGCGACCCCGAGCGTGACCGCGGTCAGGACGATGGCGATGCGGACCACGCGCTGCCACAGGCCCGCCCTCAGGATGCTCTGGTCGGGCGGGCGGGGCGGACGGTTCATCGCGGCAGGGTCGGCGGGCTCGCCGCCGAGGGCGACGCCGGGCAGTCCGTGGGTGAGCAGGTTGATCCACAGGATCTGGGCGGGCAGCAGCGGCAGCGCGAGGCCGAACAGCGGACCCAGCAGCATGACGGCGATCTCGGTCGCCCCGCCGGACAGGCCGTAGACGAGGAAGCGGCGGATGTTGGCGTAGACGCGGCGGCCCTCCTCGACGGCGGACACCACGGTGTCCAGGTTGTCGTCGGCCAGCACCAGATCGGCGGCCTGGCGGGCGACCTCGGTGCCGCGGCCGCCCATGGCGACGCCGATGTCCGCCCGGCGCAGGGCGGGGCCGTCGTTGACGCCGTCGCCCGTCATGGCCACCACCTCACCGCTCGTGCGCATGCGTTCGATGAGGCTGAGCTTCTGCTCGGGGGTCGCACGGGCGTAGACGGCGGCGGCGGGCACGGCGGGTTCCGCGGCCCCAGCCCCAGCCGTGGCGGGGGTCGTGGG
>NZ_VCKX01000251.1 GCF_005889725.1 Nonomuraea zeae | reverse complement strand
GAGGTGTATAAGAGACGGGGTTACGGGGGTTGCCATGACCCATCTCCGTTCGGAACGAATCTGAACTGACTCTGAAACTATAACCACTATAGATTCAGATGCGTTCTAGGTTACGGTACGATAGGACCATGGCGACGACGATGGGGCGCCGCGAGCGCAAGAAGGCACAGACCCGCCAGGCGTTGTCGGAGGCCGCGCTGAGGCTGTTCTGCGAGCACGGTTACGACGGCGTCACCGTCGCCCAGATCGCCGACGAGGCCGACGTCTCCATCGCCACCCTGTTCGCGCACGTGCCGGACGGCAAGGACGCGCTGATCTTCGACGACGGCGCCGAACGACGCGTCTGGCTGGTCGCCGCGGTCCGCGACCGGCCTCCCGGCCAGTCCGTGCTGGAAGCCCTGCGCCGCTGCCTGGCAGCCCGGGGACCCTTCACCGACGATCTCCCGCCCGACCTGCGGCGCAAGCGCGAGCTGATCGTCAGCACGCCCGCCCTGCGCGAATACTCGCGCAAGCTCTGGATAGCCAGCGAGGGAGCCCTTGCCGAGGTGATCGCCGCCGAGAGCGGTCGCGACCCCTCCGACATGACCGTCCGCGCTTTCGCCCGCTACGTCCTGGAGATTCCTGAGCTCGCGGGCATGGAACCCGACCCGCTGGCCGCGCTGAACGCCATCTTCGATCTTCTCGAGTCCGGCTGGCCCGGGTCGGGCGTCTCGACGGGCTGACGTACGCCTGCTTCGCCCTGATAGACGTTATCCAGACAGTCCCGACAAGGGGAGGACATGTTCAGCATCGGAGACTTCGCCAGGCTGGGGCTGGTGTCCGTACGCATGCTGCGGCACTACGACGCCATCGGCCTGCTGCGCCCCGCACACGTGGACCCGGCCAGCGGCTACCGGTCCTACCAGGCCGCGCAGCTGTCCAGGCTCAACCGCATTGTCGCGATCAAGGACCTCGGCTTCACGCTGGAGCAGGTCAGGACGATCCTCGACGAGAAGGTGAGCGCGGAGGAGCTGCACGGCATGGTCCGCCTGCGCCGCGCCCAGCTCGAAGCCCAGATCAGCGCCGACCTGGCCAGGCTCAGGGGCGTCGAGTCGCGGCTGCGGACGATCGAGACGGAGGGCCGCCTGCGCGCGGCGGAGGTCGTGCTGAAGCGGGTGAGCCCGATCCGCGTCGCCGAGCTCAGCGCCAGGGCCGCGAGCTATGACACCGCGGAGATCGAGCCGGTGATCAAGCCGCTGTTCGACGAGCTCTGCCGGCGGGTGGACGCGGCGGAGGTCCGGATCGTGGGGTCCGGGATCGCGTACTACCGTGCGGAGGACGACGGCTCCGTCATGGTTCATGCCTGCCTGCCGGTCAACGTGGCGGCCGGCCCGTACGACTTCCTGGTGCATGACCTGCCCGGCATCGAGACGGCGGCGACGATCATCCACCATGGGGCGATGGAGGCGGTCGGGGCGACGTTCCAGGCGCTGGCGATGTGGATCGAGGAAAACGGCTACCGGGCGCTCGGCCTGGCCAGGGAGATCTCCCTGCACTGTCCTGAGAACCTGGCGGAATGGGTGACCGAGCTGCAGATCGAGGTGAGCGGGGTGTGACGGGGGCGCCGGCTGACCCTGGCCCGCCCGACTTCGAGCGGTACCGGGTCGAGCTGATCGGTTACTGCTACCGGTTGCTCGGCTCGGGGTTCGAGGCCGAGGACGCGGTGCAGGAGACGTTCGTGCGGGCGTGGCGGACGTACGATCCGGGCCGGGGGCCGCTGCGCTCGTGGCTGTTCCACCTGGCCACGAACATCTGCCTCGACATGCTCAGAGGCCCGCAGCGCCGCGCCCGGGCGATGGACCTGGCCCCCGCCGCGATCCCGGGCGCCGACCTCGGCGCCCCGCAGCCGCCGGAGCGGTGGATCCAGCCTGTCCCGGACGCCCTGGCCCTGCCCGCCGACCCCGCCGAGCTGGCGGTGGAGCGGGAGACGATCCGGCTGGCGTTCGTGGCGGCGCTCCAGCGGCTCGCGCCCCGGCAGCGCGCGGTCCTCATCCTGCGTGACGTGCTGAAGTGGAGCGCCGCCGAGACGGCGACCCTGCTGGGGACGACGGTCACCTCGGTCAACAGCGCCCTGCAGCGGGCCAGGGCCAGGCTGCCCGCCGCCGCTCCGACGCCGGCGGGGGAGGCTGTCGATGAGGAGCTGCTGGCGCGGTACGTGTCGGCGTTCGAGCGATATGACGTGGCGGAGCTGGTGTCGCTGCTGCATGAGGACGCGACGATGTCGATGCCGCCGTTCACGTGGTGGCTGCGGGGCCGCGAGTCCATCCGCGCGGTCCTCCTGGCAGCCGCCGCGTCGGGCGCGCCGAGGGCTGTGGACGCTTTGGCTGAGCCGAGCGGATCGGGCGCGCCGTGCGCGGGCTCCCGCCTCCTCCCCACTCGCGCCAACGGCTCCCCGGCCTTCGGCCAGTACACCGACGGCGAGGCGTTCGCCCTGATCGTCCTGGACGTCGCCGGTGGCCGCATCACGGATACGACCACGTACCTGGATCCCGATCTGTTCCCCTTCTTCGGCCTGCCGATGAGTTTGGGGCACGCACTCCGTACTGAATGATGAAGGAGGCAACAGAACATGCCACAGATCGTTGAATTCCCGGATCGTCCATACGTCGGGGTGCGCGCGACCATCACGATGACCAGCTTCGGGGTGGTCGGGGACCGCATCGGAGAGCTGATCGGCTGGCTCGCCGAGCGCGGCCAGGCCCCCGCCGGAGCCCCGTTCTTCCGGTACGACGCCATCAACATGCCGGAGGACCGGCTGGTGGTGGCGGCAGGAGTGCCCGTGACCGCGCCGGTGGAGGCGGAGCGCGACTACTTCACCGCCACCCTCCCGGCCGGCCGCTACGTCACCACGTCCCACCACGGCCACCCGGACCAGCTGGCCGGAGTCGTCACGGAGATGCTGAAATGGGCCGAGGATGAGGGCCTGACCTGGGACATGACCGAGAAGGACGGAACCGAGCACTGGGGCGCCCGGCTGGAGCTCTACAAGACGGACCCGCGGATCGAGCCTGACCTGAACAACTGGGACATCGACCTGCAGTTCCGCTTGGCCTGACCGCCGGTCTCCGAGGCATCCCCTCGGAGCGGCCCAGCCGGTGCCGGGTGGGGGCCCGGCCCCCGCACGGCACCGGCTCCAAAGCGCGATAAATCCGGCGACGTCGATGGTCATCCCCGCGATAATGGCCGACGTGGAGGAGGTCGAGGTCGTCGTCGCCCATGACGAGCGCGCGACCCTGCGCGTCGGCGACGTGTTCCTGAAGATCGACGCTGATCAGGCGCGCACCGACGTCGAGGTCGAGGCGATGGCCATGGCGCCGCTCCCGACTCCGGAGGTCCTGTGGCGCAGGCCGCCCGTGCTCGCGCTCGCCGCCCTCCCCGGGACCGCGCTCGGCCGCCTGGGCGAGCCGTCGCCCGCCTCGCCGGCGGCCTGGGCCGCGGCGGGCGCCGCCGCACGGAGGCTGCACGACGCGCCGCTGCCGCCATGGCCCGGCCGGAGCATCGACGAGATCGCAGCCGGCCTCGACGTCGAGTGCGAGTGGCTCATCACGAACGACGTCCTTCCCGCCGACCTGGTCACCCGCAACCGCCGGGTCGCCGAGGCCGCACTCCGGCCGTGGACCCCGGTGTTCACGCACGGCGACCTGCAGCTCACCCACGTGTTCGTCGACGGTGACGAGCTCACCGGCGTGATCGACTGGTCCGAGGCGAGCCGGGGCGACGCCCTGTTCGACCTCGCCATCTTGACGCTCGGACACGAGGAGCGCCTTGGTGACGTCATCGCCGGCTATGGCAGCGACGTCGATCTCGACGTGATCCGCGCGTGGTGGTCGCTGCGCAGCCTGGTGGCCATCCGCTGGCTGGTCGAGCACGGCTTCGACCCATTCTCGCCAGGTTGCGAGGTCGACGTGCTGAGATCCCAATAGCCCTGGGATGAAAAGGCGCTGCACGATGGCGGACCCTGCGATTCGTGCTCCGCGAGAAACGCCCATCGCTTAATTAGGGGCCGACGTCAAATTCCTGCGTTCCGCTATCTCTCCTCATCGGGGACGGAATTCTTCAGCTGGCGGGACCATGAAGCTCTGGGGCGCGAACATTGTGATTTGCTTTGGGAGGTTCGCCGGTTCGCCGGACTCGGCGTATGGGAATTGTGGTGGGTTTTCGGCTTGGAGGTCCAGCCCGTGATGGCGTTCGTGGCTGTCGCGGCGGCTGCTCCCCCCTGCGCGCGAGGTGCTCCTGCAGTTCGACGTGCCGGAACTGGTAGTACGGTCCTTCGGTACGCAGCAGGCCGAGGCGATGGGCGTCGTCCAGGAAGTCCATGGCGCGGAAAGGCAGCCGGCCCTTGGTGGCCAGGCGTGGGATCGTCAGCTTGTAGGCCAGCCAGGCGTGGTGCCTGCCGAGCATGAGCCCGAGCAGCAGGCTCAGCACCAGCCCGCCTGCGATCACCTCGGTCCAGGGCAGGTCTGTCATCCACCCGACGACGCCGAATACGAGCCCGACCCCGAGCCCGCCAAGGAGTCGGACGAAGGTCAGGTTCCTGTCGGCCTGCCAGGTCGAGCGGGGGGATCTGGCGGTCGCGTCGGTGGTGGGGCGCTCGACCCAGCGAGCCAGACCGAGCACGACGAAGTATCCGAACCCGGCCAACAGAGCAGGCTCCCACGCTCTGCTCAAGGCGTACATGACGTTGCCTTTTATCAGGAAGACTGTCACCGCGGTGACCAGAGCCGCGACGGTTGCGATGATCAGCCCGTTCCTGACGATGCCGAGTAGCTCGGGGAGCCTGCCGCGCATGTGGAAGTCGGCGTGGCCCGGCGGCTCGGTGAACCAGGACCCAACCAGGATTGCGACCGCGAGCGCGAACACCAGGCCGATCGGCGCGCCGGCTTGGGGCAGTTCAGTCAGCAGCGCCACGACCAGCCCGACCGCGATCCCGAACGCGATGCCGCCCACCACCCGAACGGATCGGCTGGACGTGTAGCGGGCCAGGTGCCACCAGGCCATGTCACGTGGGTCCTCGGGATCGCTGCTCAGCTGGCGGGACAGGTAGGTGAGCCAGTGGCCGACCTGCTCCGCAGGCCATAGGTGCTGCGGGAGGAAGGGCTGGACCGGGCCGTCGGCCGGCAGTCTCGTGCGTACCAGTGTGGGGATGAGCTGGTCGCAGAGGTGGTCGTAAAGGTCGGCCGCGCTACCGCGGCCAAGCTCCAGCAGCGGCGACGGATTCTCCCTGGGCTCGATGTAGGTGACGCGCACCAGCCACAGCCCCAACGAGGTGGAGACGACTTCCGCCAGGGCGGGGGCGGTGCCGGTGCGCAATGCCTCCAGGACCGGGGGCCAGGCGGGACGGGGCACCGGGGGAAGGCATGCTTCCAGGTAGGCGGCCGCCGCGACAGGGGACATGGGCTGCGGCTCGATGACCGCCGCAGCCGTGAGCACATCCCCGATCTCCTCCACCGCGTCGGCGAACTGCGCTGTACGGCAGGTGAGGATGAGTTGATTGTTGTTCCACATCGATCGGTTCAGCGCGGTCAGCATCCTCGCGCGGGCGTGGTCGGGCAGCTCATCCAGGCCGTCGAGGATGGGCAGCACTTCGCCCCGGGTCACGAGCGTCTCCGGGATGTCGGAGCCCAGGCTCTCGGCGAGCAGCGCGGGATAGTCCGCGGCCAGGCTGGCGGTCAGCCAGTCCCGCAGCCGTGGAAAGGCACGGTCATCCCAGCGGGCGGCCGACAACAGCACCGGGACGGGTTCGTCCGGTTGCCGGGTGCGCAGCAGCTCGAGCACCAACTGCACGGCCAGAGTCGTCTTGCCGGTGCCCGGATCGCCGAGGATGACGAGGCGGCGGCAGCGCAGGGCGCGGAAGTTGCGGGCCAGGTCCGCGATATGCACGGCCAACCCGGGGAAAGCCACGGTGCCCTTGGCGATGATCTCAGGATGATCGGCCAGCTCACGCCGCTCGGTCGAGCGCCATGGCACGGGCATCGGGGCGGGATCGCCCAGCGAACGCAGCGCCATCTCGTCGTACCACTGCTGGGATACCAGCCCGGCGAGGATGTCCTTGGCGGTGCGGATGCCGTCGGACGTCGGCCCGTTCGCAGGTGCCCCTCGTTTACGCCACCAGGACCAGAGCGGCACCAGCTTCTCGCCCACCATCCACGCGCCGCCCATCAAGGACCCGAGAACGCCGATATTGAACCATCTCCCGAGATTGGCTTCGTGGACCACGATCCCGCCAACGCAGGCCAAGATCAGGAAGGGAACACCCCAGGTTATTGCCCGGTTACTGGCGTTACGATGCTTCCAATATCGTGCACTCATACCTCCAGTATGGGGATATTTGGCAGCAGAATGGGACCGATGATTCCACATGCAAGGTTGACGAAACCTGAAAAACCAGCTGCCCTATTGAAGGGATCGCCAACCGGTCGGCATCTATCCGGAAACTCGGCTGGGGTGGGAAAGGGAGTTCATCTCGTTGATCGACCGCGACCAGGCTAGGGCGGGCGAGATTGCCCACTGTCTCAAGGGGTTTGCTTCCGACGCGCTGTACAGATACTTAGCGCATCACCTCGGAGCGCCCGGCGCCTGAGCCTGGAAATCTCTGAAGTTTCCTGTGTGGCGCAGGAGATCCTGAGGCTGATCTCGTGGGAGCCGATCGAGAGTCGGTGGCGAAGAAGATCACGATGGTCGGCTCGGTGAAGTGGCTGGAAAACCGGCCCTTCGATCATCACGATCTGAGCGAGCTCGTCGTCCACCGCGCCAAGATTCCGGGTGCCGACGCCGCCGCGCCGCTCTACGTGGTTTCGCGCAGCGGGTGTGATGTGGCGGGGGTCAAGCGTGTCACGCCGGAAGAGCTGGTCTCGGGCCGGCGTTGAAGATCCGCACTCGGCTCGGGTCAAGGCGTGAGCCAGGCGGGCAGGGCCCGGTGTCCGTCGGAGATGAAGGACTCGACGGGCAGCAACTCGCCCGGCTCGGCGGCCAGGCGCAGACCGGGATAGCGATCGAAGAGCGCGGGCAGCGCGATCGTGGCCTCCAGCCTGGCCAGCGGCGCTCCGAGGCAGCGATGCACGCCGTAGCCGAAGGCCAGGTGCTCTTTGGACACGCGGGTGATGTCGAACCTGCCGGGGTCCCGATCGTGCACGAGCGGGTCACGACCGGCGGCCCCGTAGCAGGCGAGGATGGCGTCACCGGCGCGCAGCGTGACGCCGTCGGCGAGGTCGATGTCCTCGACGGCGAAGCGCAAAGGCAGATTCGCCACCGGCGCGTGGCTGCGGAGCGACTCCTCGACCACCTCGTCCCAGGTGACCTGGCCAGCGCGGACGAGGCCGAGCTGGTCCGGGTGGGTGAGCATCGCGAAGATCGCGTTGTCGAGCAGGTTCACGGTGGTCTCGTGGCCCGCGCTCAGGAACAGCACCAGCGTGTCGACCAGCTCGTCCTCCGACAGCGGGGCGGCGTCCTTGTCGCGGGCGGCGATCAGGGCGGTGGAGAGATCGTCGCCGGGGCGCTCGCGCTTCTCCGCGACGAGCCCGCGCAGGATCTCCTGCAGGCGTGGGTACGCGGTGGCGGCGTCCACAGCCTCCTTCCCGGTGTGGAAGAAGGCGTCCACGCAACGGCGGATCTCCTGGGCGGCAGACTCGTCGGCGACGCCGAACAGGTCGCAGATCACCCTGATCGGCAGCGGATAGGCGAATCGTTCGCGCAGGTCAACGGGCGTTCCCTGAGGGGCTGAGGCCAGCTCGTCCAGCAGGCTCTCGGCGATCGCCTCGATGCGCGGACGCAGCGCGGCGGTGCGGCGGACGGTGAAGGCACTGGAGATCAGCCCGCGCAGCCGCCGGTGGTCCGGACCGTAGGCGGTGAGCATGTTGCGTACGGCCACCCAGGCGAACAACGGCCAGTCGGGGGTGATCTCGCCCTTGATCCAGGCCGGCCAGTGCAGGTAGGCGTCCTTGGACACGCGCGGGTCGGTCAGCAGGCGCCTGAGCACCTCCTGCTCACTCACCGCCCAGGCCGGTACGCCGCCGGGCAGCACGACACGGGCGGCCGGGCCGAGTGCGCGGATGCGCTCAGCCTCTGCTGGGATGTCGCGGCCGGTGGGGTCGATGACATAGGGGCCGGTGGGGCTGTCCATGCTCTTCTCCGGGGGTGCGGGGGTGAGGGACAGGGTGCTGGCGTTCGCTCGTTCCGTCAGCCTTTCTTCGGGGACAGGGGTGCGCCCACTAGCGCGGTGGATCGATCTGCGTGTGGAAAGAGCGCCATCTGCGGTTGTGGCTTGTTTCTCGAGGGTCTAGCCTGTCTTGCCCGGCAGGGTCGGGTCACGCGCTACTTCGGGCAGTCGAATAGGTGGTCGTGCCCGCATTCCTGCCCAAAGAGCCGAGCTCATCCGTGGATCCGGCGCTTGAGATCCTGACCCTCCGGGCCGGGCCGCCCACGGCAGGGGAGCGGGAGGGGACGGGAGTCCCCTCGCCGGGGGTGTGGGAGCGTGCCCCCACGGGGTGCTGTCTGTAGCGCCCGCCCTCGCGGAAGGCGATGCTGTGCGGCTGGGGTGCGGGGCCGGGACCCACGGGAACCTGCGACCGCCGGTCAGAGGCCCAGGCAGGCCGTCAGGTCCGTCTTCAGGGCCGCGAGCTCCCCCTCAGCCCGCACCCGAGCGTCCTCCACCGAACCCGTGACCGGCACCACCACCTCCAGGTAGCACTTCAGCTTGGGCTCCGTCCCCGAAGGCCGGACCACCACGCGGGCGTCCCCCGCCAGCAGGTAGCGGAGCCCGTCGGTGGGCGGCAGGCCGCCGTCGCCCCGGGCCAGGTCGTCCGTACGCGTGACCGCCCGCCCCCCGAGCCCCGCCGGCGGTTCGGCGCGCAGCCGGGCCATGGCGCCGGCGATCAGCGACAGGTCGGCCACCCGGAAGGCCAGCTGGGCCGTGGCGTGCAGCCCGTAGCGCCGGGCCTGGTCGTCCAGCAGGTCCAGCAGCGTACGCCCGTCCCGCTTGGCCGTCGCCGCGATGCCCGCCAACGTCAGCGCCGCGCCGATCCCGTCCTTGTCCCTGACCGGGAGGCCGGCGTCGGAGCCGACGCTGTAGCCGATGGCCTCCTCGTAGCCGAACACCAGCCCGTCCCCGGCCTTGATGATCCACTTGAAGCCGGTCAGCGTCTCGCCGTAGCGGACGCCGTGCGCGTGCGCGATCTTGCCGAGCAGGGTGGAGGAGACGATGGTGGTGGCCACCATGCGGTCTCCGGTGGTGTGCGTGATCACGTGCTCGGCCAGCAGGCCGCCGACCTCGTCGCCGGTCAGCATGCGGCAGCCGCCGCCGGGCAGCGGGACGCCGGCCGCGCACCTGTCGGCGTCCGGGTCGTTGGCCAGGACCAGGTCGGCGCCGAGCTTGGCGGCCAGGGCGATGGCCAGGTCCATCGCGCCGGGCTCCTCCGGGTTGGGGAAGGAGACCGTCGGGAAGTCCGGATCGGGGTTGCGCTGCTCCTCGACCGCCATCGGGGTCTCGAAGCCGGCGGCCAGGAAGGCGCCGGTCAGGGTGGCCGCGCCCACTCCGTGCAGCGGCGTGTAGGCGACCCGGAGGTCGCGAGCGTCGCCGATGGGGAGCGCGGTCACGGCGTCGATGTAGTCGTCGACGATGGCCTCGCTCAGCTCCGTCAGCGTGCCCGGTCCGTCGAGCGGGAGCTGGTCGACCCGGCCCACGGAGTCGATGGCGGCCGAGATCTCGCTGTCGATCGGCGGCACGATCTGTGAGCCGTCGCCCCAGTAGACCTTGTAGCCGTTGTCCCTGGGCGGGTTGTGGCTGGCGGTGACGGTCACCCCGGCGTCCGCCCCGAGATGGCGTACGGCGAAGGCCAGGACGGGGGTGGGCAGCGGGCACGGCAGGATCGATGCGTGCAGGCCGGCCCCGGTCAGCACGGCGGCCGTGTCGCGGGCGAACACGTCGGACTTGTGCCGGGCGTCGAAGCCGATGACCACGTGCTTGCCGGAGCCGAGCACCTTGGCCAGGCCGGCGGCGGCGCGCATGACCGTGACGCGGTTCATCCTGTTGGGGCCGGCGCCCAGCTCGCCGCGCAGGCCCGCCGTCCCGAACTCCAGCTTGGCGCCGAAGCGCTCCTCCAGAGCGGCCAGGTCGGCGCGTTCGATCAGGTCGGCCAGCTCGGCCCTGGTGTCGGGGTCGGGGTCCTGCGCCAGCCACTCGCGGGCCTCCCGCAGCAGGCTCACAGCCGGTCCACCACCTTGGCCAGCAGGATGCCCATGCGGGCCGCCGTCGCGCGGCCGACCTCCAGGACCTCCTCGTGGTTGAGCGGCTCGCCGGCCAGGCCCGCCGCCGGGTTGGTGACCAGGGAGACGCCGAGTACGTCCAGGTTCGCCTCCCTGGCGGCGATGGCCTCCAGGACGGTGGACATGCCGATCATGTCGCCGCCCAGCGTGCGGAGCATGCGGATCTCGGCGGGCGTCTCGTAGGTGGGCCCGCGGAAGGCGACGTAGACGCCCTCCGCCAGGCTCGGGTCGATCTCGCGGACCAGGGCGCGCAGGCGGCGCGAGTAGACCTCGGTGAGGTCGATGAACGTGGTGCCGGTGATCGGGTTGACCCCGGTCAGATTGATGTGGTCGCTGATCAGGACCGGGTCGCCGACGCTCTGCGTCTCGGGGCGCAGCCCGCCGGCCGCGTTGGTCAGCACGAGCGTACGGACTCCGGCCGCGGCCGCGGTGCGCACGCCGTGCACGACCGCGTCCACCCCGAGCCCTTCGTACAGGTGCGTGCGCCCGAGGAACACCAGCACGTGGCGGCCCGCGGGAGTGCGTACGACGCGGATCTTGCCGCCGTGCCCGGCCACGGCGGGGGCGCTGAAGCCGGGCAGCTCGGTGAACGGGATCTCGCTCACCGTCTCGCCGAGCGCGTCGGCGGCGGGCACCCACCCCGACCCCATGACGAGCGCAACGTCGAAGGTGTCGAGGCCGGCGGCGCCGGAGAGCGCCGCGGCGGCCTCGGAGGCCAGGCTGTACGGGTCTTTGCTCACACGTCAGTAGTGTAGGAGCAGCCTGTCCAGGACCCGCACGCCGAACTGCAGCGCGTCGACCGGCACCCGCTCGTCCACACCGTGGAACATCGACGCGAAGTCCATGTCGGCGGGCAGCCGCAGCGGCACGAACCCGAACCCGCGCACCCCCAGGTCGGCGAAGAAGGTCTTGTTGTCGGTGCCGCCCGACATGCAGTACGGGATCGCCCGCGCCGCCGGGTCCTCGGCCTTCAGCGCCGTGATCATCGACTCGACCAGGTCGCCGTCGAACGTGGTCTCCAGCGCGATGTCGTGGTGCACGAACTCGCGCCGCACCGACGAGCCCAGCAGCGAGTCCACGGTCTTGAAGAACTCCTCCTCGAACCCCGGCAGGAACCGCCCGTCGATCACCGCCGTGGCCTGGCCGGGGATGACGTTGGACTTGTAGCCGGCGTTGAGCTGGGTGGGGTTGACGGTGTTGCGCAGGGTCGCGCCGACGAAGCGCACCAGGGGGCCGATCTTCGCCAGGACCGGCTCGGGGTCGTTCTCGTCGAACGGGATCCCGAACGCGTCGGCGACCTCGGTGAGGAAACGGCGCACGGTGGGCGTGTACGTGAGCGGCCAGTCGTGCTCGCCGATCCTGGCCACCGCCTTGGCGATCTCGGTGACGGCGTTGTCGGAGTTCAGCATCGAGCCGTGCCCCGCGGTGCCGTCGGCGATCAGCTTCATCCAGGCCAGCCCCTTCTGGGCCGTCTCGATGAGGTAGAGCCGCAGCGACGGGTCCACCTCCAGCGAGTAGCCGCCGACCTCGCTGATCGACTCGGTGACGCCCTCGAAGAGCTCGGGGTGGTGGGCGGTGAGGTACTTGGCGCCGTAGACGCCGCCCGCCTCCTCGTCGGCCACCCACGCGAACACGATGTCGCGGCGGGGCTTGCGCCCCTCGCGCTTGAGCTGGCGCAGCACGGCCAGCATCATCGCGTCCATGTCCTTCATGTCCACGGCCCCGCGGCCCCAGATGTAGCCGTCGCGCACCTCGCCGGCGAACGGGTCCACCGACCAGTCGGCGGCGTTGGCGGGCACGACGTCCAGGTGCCCGTGGACGAGCAGGGCGGGCAGGGACGGGTCGGTGCCCTCCACCCGGGTGATCACGTTGCCGCGGCCCGGCTCGCTCTCGATGTAGGTGTGCTCGATGCCGACCTCGGCCAGCCTGGCCATGACGACCTCGGCCGCGGCCCGCTCGCCGGGGCCGCTGCCGTCCCCGTAGTTGCTGCTGTCGGCGCGGATCAGCTCCACGCAGAGGTCGGCGACCTCGTTCTCGGCGGGTGTCATGGCGTTCTCTCCCAACGACGATCCAACGGGTGATCCAAGGGGTGGTCCAAGGAATGATGCGACGGCTGGTGCGACTGCTGGTCCAACGAGTTGTCCAGCGTGCGCAGGCCGGACTTGTGCAGGTGCCCGCGCTTGTAGGCGCGGGTGATCAGGGTGAGGTCGCTGTCGGTGATCTCGTCGTGCCGGCCGACGACCTCTGTCATGAAACGGTAGAGGTCGGCCTCGTGCGCGGCGACGACCTGGACGATGAGGGAGTGGGCGCCCGTGGTGGCGGCGCAGTAGCGCACGTTCGGATGCGCGGCCAGCCGCTGGCCGACCAGGTCGAGCCCGTACGGGCGGACCTTCAGCCACAGCATGGCCTCCACCTCCAGCCCGAGCAGGGCGGGCTCGACCTCGGCGCGCGGCAGCAGCAGCCGCCGCTCGATCAACGAGGTCACCCGCCGGCGCGCGGTCGGCACGGAGATGTCGAGACGCTCGGCGACCGCGGTGAAGGCGATCCGGCCGTCGGCCGCGAGCAGCTCGGCGATCTCCTGCTCCAGAGGTGAAAGACCTTCCTCGTCGGGCAGTTCCTCGGGCGGCGGTGCGGGCCGCAGCTCGGCGATCTCCTGCTCGGTGAGGTACGGCGCGTGCCACTCGGCCACGGTCCTGAACGTGTGGAGAACGACTTGCGTCTGCGTCTGGAGCACCCCGTCGATCTCGCTGATCTGCGAGGACAGGATGTGGTGCAGATCGTCCCGCGACGGGGAGACCAGCTCGCAGCCCAGGTCGGCGACGCCGGTCAGCGAGTAGACCGAGCGCGTGTCGGGCCGCTCGGCCAGCGCCTTGGCCACGTGCCCCGCCGTGCCCGGCCTGACCTGGACGTGCAGGTGGGCGGGACGCCCGTGGCCGGTGCGGAGATCGTCGTAGATGGCCGTGACCCGCACCATCCCCTCGGCGATCAGCCGCTGCAGCCGGCGGGCGACCGTACGCTCGTGCTCGCCGACCGCCCGGCCCAGCTCGCCCCACGAGGCGCGCGGGCTGACCTGGAGCGCGGCGACGAGTCGCCGGTCGAGAACATCCACTTCCAACCGTTCCTGTGTCGGGTTCGTAAATTTATGCCCAGACATTTGACTGTTTCGGTCGTCCGATTGCACAGTAAGCCATTACCGCACTGTCAGCAAAGGAGCCTTCGTGGCGACCTCCCCTGTGGCTCAGTCCCCCCTCGGTATCCCCAAGAGCCGGGTGCGCCAGCTCATGGCAGCCAGCATCGGCAACGTCGTGGAGTGGTACGACTGGTATGCCTACACCTTTCTAGCGATCTACTTCTCCGCCCAGGTCTTCCCCAAGAGCGCGGACAACGACCTGGTGCCGTTGTTGAGCACGTTCGCGGTGTTCGCGGTCGGCTTCTTCATGCGCCCGCTGGGCGGGCTGCTGGTGGGCGCGTTCGCCGACCGGTACGGCCGCAAGGCCGCGATGACGTTCACGATCGTCCTCATGGGCGCGGGCTCGCTGCTGGTGGGCCTGACCCCGACCTACGAGGCCGTGGGCGTCCTCGCGCCGATCATCCTGACCCTGGCCAGGCTCATCCAGGGCCTGTCGGTGGGCGGCGAGTTCGCCGCCGCGACCACCTTCCTGGTGGAGTCGGCACCGCCCGGCCGCCGCGGCCTGTTCTCCAGCTTCCAGTACGTCAGCACCACCATCGGCCAGCTCCTGGCCTCCGGACTGGCCGCCCTGCTGGCCTCGGCGCTGCTCGAACCCGACATGAACTCCTACGGCTGGCGCATCCCGTTCATCGTGGGCGCCGTGATCAGCCTCGTCGGCCTGTGGATCCGCAAGGGCGCCGACGAGACCTCGGCCGTCGCGGAGGAGATCAAGCGGGGCGAGACCGAGCGGCCGAAGATGTTCGACTTCCTCATCCACTATCCGAAGTCGGCCCTCACGATCGTCGGCATCACGATCGCCGGCACGGTCGCGTACTACACCTGGACGAGCTTCCTGCCGACGTACGCGCAGCTCACCGTGAACTTCGACAAGGCGGACTCGCTCAAGGTCGGCACGATCTCGCTGTTCTTCTTCATGATCCTGCAGCCGCTGCTCGGCATGCTGTCGGACCGGGTCGGGCGCAGGCCGCTGCTGATCGCGTTCGGGCTCGGGTTCATGATCCTGCCCGTGCCGCTGCTCGGCCTGCTGACCGACTCGTTCGCCAGCCTGCTGGTCGTGCAGCTCGTCGGCATGGTCTTCCTCGGCTGCTTCACCTCGATCTCGGCCGCGGTGAACTCCGAGCTCTTCCCGACCAAGGTGCGGGCGGCCGGGGCCGGGTTCCCGTACTCGCTGACCGTGGCACTCTTCGGCGGCACCGCCCCGCTGATCGGCACCGCGCTGCAGGACGCCAAGAACCCGGGCCTCTTCCCGTGGTACATGTCGGCGCTCGCGCTGATCTCCACGCTGGTCTACGTCTTCGTTCTGAAGGAGACCAAGGACCAGCCGCTGCGTTAGCCGAACGAGGTGCAGGGGCGCTCCCGCAGCTCCTTGACGTAGTCGTCGGGGGCGCCCGCCCGCTCCGCGGCCTCGGCCAGGGTGCCGAGGTAGCGGGCCGACGGCAGGCCGCCCTCGTAGCCGTCGAGCACGTAGAACCAGGCCACGACCTCGCCTTCGAGGGTCTGCACCCGCAGCCGCACCTTGTGGTAGGCGCCGCGGACCGCGCCCTCCCACTGGTCGAGCGAGGTCTCCTCCCAGTCGGGCACGTCATAGAGGACGACGAACACGTGCTCGTCGGGGTCCTCCACGATGGTGGCGATCGCGCCCGCACCGGTGAGCTCATTCTTGCCGAAGGTCAGCCGCCAGCCGGGCAGCCAGCCGGAGCCCCAGATGGGTGAGTGCGGGGCCCGCATGCCCATCTGCTCTGGGTCCATGTTCGAGCCGTACGCGGCATAAAGCCTGGGCTCATTCGGCTTGTCTGAATGATCCGATAGCCACGCCACGATCCACCCCTCTCGCCGGGTGCCGCTTCGTCATCCGGCTACCGCGCCATCCTGCCACGCCGGAGCGCCGAGTCGGTCCATCGGCGTTCAGACGCTCGGACGACGTGTCCGGTGCTCGTGGTAATGGCCCAGTTGCAGCTTGACCGAGCGCGTGCGGGACAATGGGACACGTGACGAGGATCGTGATCATTGGTGGCGGACCAGGCGGCTACGAGGCGGCGCTGGTGGCCGCCCAGCTAGGCGCGCAGGTCACGATGGTCGAGCAGGACGGCCCCGGCGGGGCGTGCGTGCTCACCGACTGCGTGCCGTCCAAGACGCTGATTGCGACCTCGGTCCGCAAGCAGGCCCTGCTCGACGCGCCCTCGCTGGGGGTGGCGTTCTCCGGGGGCCCCGACGGTGACGCGGGCGTGGTGGGCGTCGATCTGCCGCTGGTCAACAAGCGGGTCAAGGAGCTGGCCCAGGCTCAGTCCGCCGACATCGCCACGCGGGTGGAGGCCGAGGGCGTCGAGATCATCAAGGCGCGCGGGCGGCTGGTCGACCCGCAGGTGGTCCGGGCGGGCGACCGTACGGTGCGGGCCGACGTGGTGCTCGTGGCCACCGGCGCGACCCCGCGCGTGCTGCCGGGCGCCGAGCCCGACGGCGAGCGCATACTCAACTGGCGTCAGCTCTACGACCTGGAGGAGCTGCCCGAGCACCTGATCGTGGTCGGCTCGGGGGTCACGGGCGCGGAGTTCGCCGGCGCCTACCGCTCGCTCGGCGCGGAGGTCACGCTGGTCTCCAGCCGCGACCGGATGATGCCCAACGAGGACGCCGACGGCGCCGAGGTGCTCGAAGAGGTCTACCGCCGCCGCGGGATGAACGTCATGGGCCGCTCCCGCGCCGCCTCCGTCAAGCGCACGGCCGACGGCGTGGTCGTGACCCTGGAGGACGGCCGCACGGCCGAGGGCTCCCACGCGCTGATGACGGTCGGCATGGTCCCCAACACCGCCGGCATCGGGCTGGAGGAGGCCGGGGTCCAGCTCGACAGGAGCGGCTTCGTCAAGGTCGACAAGGTCTCGCGCACCTCCGCGCCCGGCGTCTACGCGGCCGGCGACTGCACCGGCGTGCTCATGCTGGCCTCGGTGGCGGCCATGCAGGGCCGGATCGCGGTCTGGCACGCGCTCGGCGAGGCCGTCCAGCCGCTGCGGCTGGCCACGGTGGCCTCCAACATCTTCACCGACCCGGAGATCGCGGCGGTCGGCGTCGCGCAGCGGTCGATCGAGGCGGGGGAGATCGAGGCCAACGTCGTCAAGCTGCCTCTCGCCACCAACGCCAGGGCCAAGATGCAGGGCTTCAACGACGGGTTCGTCAAGCTGTTCTGCCGCCCGCACACCGGGATCGTGCTGGGTGGCGTGGTGGTGGCGCCGCGGGCGTCGGAGCTGATCCTGGCGGTGTCGGTGGCCGTGCAGCAGCGGCTCACGGTCGACCAGATCGCGCACACGTTCGCGGTCTACCCGTCGCTGTCGGGCTCCATCACCGAGGCCGCCCGCCGCCTCATGCAGCCGGGCGTCTCCATCTGATCCCACCTTCGCCCGACGCGGCTCCCGGACGGGCGCCTTCACCAGAGCTCGCCGCGACCATCGGACAGGAACCTGGACGGTCGCGCCTGACGGGTGACGACCGTGAGAGATACGCTGTCGCGGCGGTGGCGGCGTACGCGCCGTGAGGCGAGGTACGGAGGGGCGATGGTCAGGGCCGCGACCGAGGCGGACATGCCCGCCGTGCGGCGGGTCGCGCGGCGGTTCGGCCTGCTGGGCGACTGGCCCGCGGCCCCCGACTTCCTGGATGCGGAGCGCCTGTTCGGCACGCTCCTGCTCGGGCCTGGCGAGGCCGAAGCGGGCGGGCCCGGCGGGACGGAGGGGACCGGCGGGACCGGCGGGACGGACAGGCCCGGCAGGCCCGGCGGGACGGGCGGGGCGCTCGGCTTCGGGGGCACGTTGCGGCGCGGCTCCATGACGCACCTGGGCGACCTGTTCGTGCTGCCGGAACACCAGTCCTCCGGGCTGGGCCGCGCCCTCCTCGCGACGCTCCTGGACGGGGACGGGCCGCGGATCACCTTCGCCTCGTCCGACCACCGCGCCCTGGCCCTGTACGTCCGCTACGGCCTGCGCCCCTGGACCCCGCTGCTCTACCTGACCGGCCCGGCCGCGAGCCTGACCGCCTCCGCGGTCGAGCCCGCCGGTATGTCCGGCCCGGCCGCCGCTGTGGTCGAGCCGACCGGCCTGACCGGTCCGGTCGCCTCCGTGGTCGAGCCCGCCACGGCCGCGGAGGTGGCGGCCCTGGACGCCCACGTCTCCGGCGGTTATCGCGAGGAGACCCTCGCCTGGTACGCGGACGTGCCCGGGGTCACCGTCCACACGACGGGTCACGGCTACGCCTTCGCCCGCCGCACCGCCGCCGACGTGCTGATCGGCCCGGCGGGCGGGACGACGCCCGAGGACGGGATCGCGGCCGTGCTCGGGGCCCTCGCCGCCACCGGCGCGCGGTCAGGGCGGATCGCGGTGCCCGGCCCGCACCCGATCCTGCCGTTGCTGATCGGGGCGGGCTGGCGGATCCAGGACATGGACACGCTCATGGCCGACGACCCCGCCCGCACCCTGCTCCACCCGGACCGCTACCTCCCCCACCCCGACCTGGGCTGAGCC
>NZ_VCKX01000250.1 GCF_005889725.1 Nonomuraea zeae | reverse complement strand
GCGATCGCGTGTGGGGGGTTGCGGCGGGAGCGAGGGGCGTACGCCGGGTGCCTGGAGCCGCGACGGCCTGGGGGTTGTGGTGCCACGCGAGGCGAGCCGGGTGTGGCGGTTGGCATGTACGGACCCCCAGAGTCTGCCCCTCGATCAACAACAGCCACGGTAACGTGCCACACCGTGACAAGTGGCGAGGTGCGGGTGACGCGGCGGCATTGGTGGGCGTGGGCGGTCGTGGCGCTCGTCGTCGCGGCGGCCGTGGCGCCTCTGGTGCACACGTGGCTCACCAATGCGGACGACCAGCGACTGGTCGACCTGGATGTTTACCGTACCGGCGGTCAGATGCTGCTCGACGGACGACCGGTGTACGACTACTTCACGCCCGCGCCCCAGCTGCTCCCGTTCACCTATCCGCCGATCGCGGCGATGCTGGCCGTGGCGCTGGCCGAAATGTCGTGGAGCACGGCCCAATGGGTGTGGACGGCCGGGATCTTCGTGGCCCTGGCCGTGACCGTGGGGTTCGCGTTCAGGCCGGCGCTGCGGAAGCACGTCCCGTGGGTGTTCGCGTTCCTCATGATCGCCTGTACGTACCTGATGCCGATCAGGGACCAGGTGCGGTTCGGGCAGGTGGACATCCTGCTGGTCGCCTTGTGCCTGGCGGACTGCGTGGCCAAGCGGCCGTGGTGGCCTCGGGGGTTCCTGATCGGGCTGGCCACGGCGGTGAAGCTGACCCCGGGCGTCTTCCTGATCTACCTGCTGGTCACCAGGCAGTGGCGGACGCTCGCCATGGCGGTGTTCGCCGCGGCCGTGCTGACGCTGCTGCCGTTCGCGGTGATCCCGCAGGACGCGGCGGACTTCTGGTTCTCGGCGCTGCTCGATCCCGAACGGCTCGGCGCGAACGCGGCCACCACCAACCAGTCGATCCGGGGCATGCTGATCCGGCTCTACATGCCCGATCTGCTCACGTCCGCGATCTGGGTCGTCATCGTGGCCGTGGTCGGCTGGTACGGCTTCCGCGGCGCGCGGGACGCGTACGAGGCGAAAGATCCGATCACTGCCGTCGCGCTCGTCGGGCTGATGGCCGTTCTGCTCTCGCCGGTCGCCTGGATCCACCACCTGGCCTGGGTGGTCGTGGTGCTCGGCGCGATCGTCGGAGACGGGCGCGACCCCGTCAGGCTGCGGGTGGCGGCCGGGGTGTGGCTGTTCTACGTGGTGCCGGTGCCGTGGTGGGGGGTTTCGCTGATCGCGGCGAAGATCCCGGGGGTCAGCCTGGTGTTCGGGAAGATCGTCCAGAATGGTTTCGGTCTGGGCGCGCTGGTTTTGGTGTGGTTGTTGGTGTCCTGGTTGCCGAAACGGCGGGAGATCGCGTGACCGAACCATTACCCTCTGTGCCGTGCTCGTTACCACCTGGGTCATCGTGGGCCTCGTCGCCGGGGTCAGTGGGGTGTTGATCGGTCATCTGGCGCTCAGGCAGGCCAGAGCCGCGGTGGAGGACTGTCAGCGGATGCTGGCAAGACAGACGAGCGAGGGCATGGGGGACCTCAAGGCGATCAGGGACGTGGCCGTCTGCCGGTACGACGCGCTGTCGGAGATGACCGGGCGGCTGTCGTTCTCGGTCGCGATGATCAACGGGTTGGGCGACGGCATCGTGCTCACCTCGATCAACGGGCGGAGCGAGACGCGTACCTATGTGCGGCCCGTGGTGGGCGGCAAGGGGCAGCAGCCGCTCTCGCCCGAGGAGGAAGAGGCGGTGCGGGCGGCCAGGCTGGGCATCGGGCCGTTGATCGCGTCCCGGGCCTCGGGTCCGCTGTAGGAAGGGCCGCTCCAGGAAGGGCCGCTTCAGCAAGGGCCGCTGTAGGAAGGATCGCGTGACGGGCCTGCTCCAGACGCGGGTTCGCTTCGCGGGAGAGCCTTCCGGCCCGTCCTGACCGGCGTCTTCAACCTGGGAGGCAAAGGGAGGCGCTTGACGTCGGCCTGCGGATACTCTAAGAGCATGCCCAGACTCGCCTATCTCGGACCGGAAGGCACCTTCACCGAAGAGGCCCTGCGGCTCCTTGACCCCACTGCCGAGCGGCTGCCCTGTGCCACGGTCAGCGCCGCGCTCAACGCGGCCCGCGCGGGCGACGCCGACGGCGCCGTGGTCCCGCTGGAGAACTCCATCGAGGGCGCGATCACCACGACGCTCGACGAGTTCGCCTGGGGCGAGCCGCTGCTGATCAACGCCGAGCTGCTGCTGCCCGTCCAGTTCTCGCTGCTGGCCCGGCCCGGCACCGAGATCGTGCACATCAAGCGGGTCTACACGCATCCGGCGGCCATCACCCAGTGCCGCGCCTACATCTCCCGCGAGCTGCCCGACGCCGTCGTGGTGTCCGCGCCTTCGACCGCGGCCGCGGCGCAGGAGGTCTCGCTGCCCGGTTCGCCGTACGACGCCGCCATCGCCGCGCGCATCGCCGGTGAGCACTATGGCCTGGTGGAGCTGGCCGGCGACATCGGCGACCGGTCCGACACCGTGACCAGGTTCGTCAAGGTGAGCCGCCCGCAGCCGCTGCCGAAGGTGACCGGCTCCGACCGCACCACGCTGGTCGTCTTCCTCGCCGACGACCACCCGGGCGCGCTGCTGGAGATGCTGACCGAGTTCTCCGTACGCGGGGTCAACCTGACGCGCATCGAGTCGCGGCCGACGGGCGACGGGATCGGGCGCTACTTCTTCCACTTCGACTTCGAGGGACACGTCGCCGACGCCCGGGTCGGTGAGGCCATCGCCGGCCTGCACCGCATCTGCGGCGAGGTGCGCTTCCTCGGCAGCTATCCGCGGGCCGACGGGGTCGCGCCGCGGATCAAGCGCGGCACCGCGGACGCCGAGTTCGCCGAGGCCGGAGACTGGCTGGCGCGGGTCCGCGCGGGCCTGGCCTGAGCGGCGGAGGCTGATCCAAGGTTCGCCACCGGCTAATCCAGGGGCGGGCCGCCGTCCCGCGCCGGTAGCCTTTGTTTGTGATTGACCTGCGTACCCTTCGTGAGGATCCCGACCGGCTACGGGCGTCGCAGCGTGCCCGCGGTGAGGACGACTCCGTCGTCGACACGCTGCTCGACCTCGATGAGCGCCGCCGATCCGCGCTGACCTCGTTCGAGTCTCTGCGCGCCGAGCAAAAGAGCATGGGCAAGTCGGTCTCCAAGGCGCAGGGCGAGGAGAAGGCCGCGCTGCTCCAGCGCGCCAAGGATCTCGCCAGTCAGGTCAAGGCCGCCGAGGCCGAGGCGGAGAAGCTGGCGGGCGAGCTGGACGAGGTCCTCCAGACGGTGCCCAACATCGTCGAGGAGGGCGCGCCGACCGGCGGCGAGGACGACTACGTGGTCCTCGAGACCCACGGCGAGCCGCGGGTGTTCGACTTCGAGCCCAAGGACCACCTGGAGCTGGGCGAGGCGCTCGGCGCCATCGACATGGAGCGGGGCGCCAAGGTGTCCGGCTCGCGGTTCTTCTTCCTCAAGGGCGTCGGCGCCCGCCTGCAGCTCGGCCTGCTGAACATGGCGATGCAGCAGGCCATCGAGGCCGGGTTCACGCCGATGATCACGCCCGTGCTCGTCAAGCCGGAGACCATGCAGGGCACCGGCTTCCACGTGGCCCACGACAAGGAGATCTACCGGCTCCCCGACGACGACCTCTACCTCGTCGGCACCTCCGAGGTGGCGCTGGCCGGCTACCACGCCCAGGAGATCCTCGGCGGCGACGAGCTGCCGCTGCGCTACGCGGGCTGGTCGTCGTGCTTCCGCCGCGAGGCCGGCTCCTACGGCAAGGACACCAGGGGCATCATCCGGGTCCACCAGTTCGACAAGGTGGAGATGTTCTCCTACGTACGCCCTGAGGAGGCGCACGAGGAGCACCAGCGCCTGCTGGCGTGGGAGCGGGAGATGCTGGCCAAGATCGAGGTCCCCTACCGGGTCATCGACACGGCGGCGGGTGACCTCGGCATGTCGGCCGCCAGGAAGTTCGACTGCGAGGCGTGGATCCCGACCCAGGGGCGCTACCGCGAGCTGACCTCGACCTCCAACTGCACCGAGTTCCAGGCTCGCCGGCTCGCCGTCCGCTACCGCGACAAGGACGGCAAGCCGCAGCACCTGGCCACGCTCAACGGCACGCTGGCCACCACGCGCTGGATCGTGGCGATCCTGGAGAACCATCAGCAGGCCGACGGCTCGGTGGTGGTCCCTGAGGCGCTGCGCCCGTACGTGGGGCTCGACGTGCTGGAGCCGGCCAAGTAGGCAGAGCCGAGGCGGGGGCTGAGCGGGATCCGGTGCCACCGGCCGCTCAGCCGCCCGCGGTCCACCTGTCTCCACGTCGGCCGCCCCCGCCCGCGGCCTGTCTCCGCGTCGGCCGCTCAGCAGCCCGCGGCCTGTCTCACGTCGGTCCCTCAGTCGCCTGCTCGTGCGTCGCGTGCGGGTCGGTCTGCCGGGCGTCGCGTCTGATGAGCATGATGCCCGCCAACAGCACGAGCGCGGTCAGCGCCACGGCGAGCGCCACGGCGACCTGGTACGACCCGGGCGTGCCGGTCGACCAGCCGTAGAACGGCGTGTAGACGGTCGCGTACACCAGCGGCGCCCCCAGCACCCCCACCGCCACGGGCAGCGGCTCCGTCCGCCCGACGATCATCAGGACGAAGCACCCGACGACCCCGGCCACCACCATCAGCCCGCCGAGCGCGAACATCGACAGCCCGGCGCCGAAGAGGGTGTGCCAGCCCGCCAGGGTGAGGTAGAAACCTGTGGCGGCGGCCGCGGCGAAGCCCGTGTAGAGGGCATGGTGGCGGCGCAGCCCGGCCCCGATGCCGCCGAACATCACCGACACGGCCAGGAACAACGCCAGGTCCATCTCGGGCGTGAGGTCCGCTTCGCCGGCGTGCGCGCCGTCGCCTGGCCAGCCCACGCGCCGCCACGCCCCCGACGGGTCGCGGACCAGGATGCCGTCCTCCCTGTTCGCGACGACCACCGTGTGCCCGCCCGGCCGGGCCTGAACGGCCAGGGCCACGGAACGCAGATCGGCCCGGTCGCCATGCTGCCTGACCAGCCGCTCGCGGTCGTCCCCTGACAGCGGCCACGAGGGGCCCCACGTCACGCCGCCGTCGTCCGACTGCTCGACGCCCAGATGGTCCCGCGCCGCCCGGTAGCAGCGCGTCGCCTGTCCCGGCACGCAGGCTGCGCTCTGCGGCGATTTGACCTGCTCGTGCTGTCCCTCCGTCCAGGTGTGCCCGCCGTCCTCCGAGATCCAGGCGGGGGACGAGCCGTTCTGGACGTGGACGATGATCCGGCCGGCCTTGTCCACCTCGACGGACTCGGCGTGGGGCGGGGGCGGGGCGGCGGACGTGGCGGTCACGGCGAGCACGGCCATCGGCATGGTCACCAGGATCCGCCAGCGCGCGGGAAAGGTCCCCAGGCTGCGGGACGGCCGCCGGCCGCCCCCGGAGGTCTCCGGCGCGGGCGAGGACGTCTCCAGGGTGCGGCGGCGTACCCACCAGGCCAGGGCGAGCGCAGGCAGGGCCAGGAGGTCCGTGGGATCGGCCAGGACGCGCGACGGGCCCGCCACGAGGGTCCAGGCTTGGGTCGCGGCCTCAGCGCCCGTCTCCGTGCACTTCACGAGCGCGAAGGCCACCCCGGTCAGTACGGTGGCCGCAAGGTCGGCGCGCCGCCGGAAAAGCAGCGCCAGCAGGGCGGGGGCCACGACCAGCCCGGCCACGTCGCTCAGCTTGCCGGTGACGAACCCGGGCCAGACCTGTTTGAGCAGGTGATCGTTGAGCAAGAGCACGACGACCCCGGTAACGGTCACGGGGTGACATAACCACGCGTACCTCATGTAGAGGTCGATGGCCGGGAGCGGGGAGAGGTTCGCCGGTCAGGTGAGTCGAGTCACAGCCGTGACCTGAACGACATCGGCCCGCCCGGGGGGAGACAGCAAAAGACCGGAGCCCGCTGGAATGCGAACTCCGGTCTGTCTCGCTGCTACAGGTCAGATGGCTCGGACCTGAGAGGCCTGCGGCCCCTTCTGGCCCTGCGTGATCTCGAACTCGACCCGCTGGCCGTCTTCAAGGCTGCGGTAGCCGTTGCCGACGATCTCGGAGAAGTGCACGAACACGTCCGGCGCACCGCCGTCCGGGGCGATGAAGCCGAAGCCCTTCTCGGCGTTGAACCACTTGACGGTTCCCTGAGCCATAAAAGCTCTCCCTCAGGATGTGAATCTATGGGACCCACACCTCGTGGGTCCCGGTGTGTCGTACAGCAAGCACCCGGGGTGGCTCAGACAAAGTCATGCTGGTTTTCACTACGGGATCAGCTAATACAACGCCATCACATCTAACACCATTCTGGAGCGTTGGTGTTCCCGTCCCTAGGAAGATTTCTGTCAGGCGGCATCACCGGGCAAACTGGAACCTGTTATGCAGAGCCTTCCCGCACCGCGCCTTGTGGCCACCGACCTCGACGGTACTGCCCTGCGCACGGACGGAACCGTGTCTCCCCGCACGGTTGCCGCCTTCGGCAAAGTCGAGGAATCAGGGGCTGTACTCGTGTTCGTGACAGGGCGTCCGCCCCGGTGGATGGGCGGGGTGGCGGGTGCGGTACGTCACCAAGGGCTCGCCATCTGTGCGAACGGCGCGCTGATCTACGATCTCCATACCGAACGGATAGTGGAATCTCACCTGATCACAGTCGACGTACTCGAGGAAGTCGTCGCTCAGCTAAGAGCGAACGTGTCCGATCTCGTATTTTCGGTCGAGTATGAAGCCGGTTTTGCGCATGAGTCAGATTTCCTGCTCGGCGGCTTGGACCGCAAGGCGTCAGGTGTCGTACGCGTCGAGTCCGTGACCTCGCGTCCGTGCGCCAAGCTTCTCGCCCTGCATCCGGGCATGAAGGCGGACGAGCTCCAGGCCACCGTCCACGAGTTGGTCGGCCATCTGGTGACCGCCACCCACTCCAGCGGCAGGGGCCTGATCGAGATGAGCGCCCAGGGCGTCACCAAGGCGACGGCACTGGCGGCGCTGGCCGCGCAGCACGAGATCAAGCCGGCGCACGCGATCGCGTTCGGTGACATGCCGAACGACCTGCCCATGCTGAGCTGGGCAGGCACGTCGTACGCGGTCGCGAACGCGCACCCGGACGTGCTGGCGGCGGTCGATCACGTGACCGCGACCAACAACGACGACGGCGTCGCGCAGGTGCTGGAGACGCTCTACGAGTGACGCGCGGGCGCTCGGGGCGCGCGGCTGTGCAGCGGCCGCCCGCAGGCCGCCCGCGCCGCCTGGAGGCCGCTCAGCGGTGTCGGCCTCCTTAGAGGTAAGGGCCGGAGCCGCCGTGCGGCCGCTGCCCCTCGTCACCCTGCGGCACACCGGGCAGCGCCCTGCGCATCTGCTCCAGCTGGGCCCTGGCCGCCATCTGCTGCGCGAAGAGCGTGGTCTGGATGCCGTGGAACAACCCTTCGAGCCACCCGACGAGCTGGGCATGGGCGATCCGCAGCTCGGCCTCGCTCGGCGGCGTGCCGTTCTCGTCGGTGAACGGGAGCGACAGGCGCTCCAGCTCGTCGACCAGCTCGGGCGCCAGGCCGTCCTCGAGCTCCTTGATGGAGGACTCGTGGATCTCCTTCAAGCGCTTGCGGCTGGCCTCGTCGAGAGGAGCCGCCCGCACCTCCTCAAGGAGCTGCCTGATCATGCTGCCGATGCGCATCACCTTGGCGGGCTGCTCGACCAGGTTGGTGACCGACCGATCGTCCTCGCCGCTATCGCCCTGACCTTGGAAGTCGGGGCCCACCACCACGATGTGGGGGGTGTTGTTGTCCTCAGCATTCATAACACTCACCGTACTAGCAGGATCTTGCCGACGTGCTCCCCAGAATCCAACATTCGGTGTGCTTCAGCCGCTTCGCTCATCGGCAGCTCCGCGTGCACCACGGGACGCACGGCCCCCGCCGCGACCAGGGGCCACACGTTGTCCACGACGCTGCGGACGATCACGCCCTTCTCGTCCACCGGGCGCGAGCGCAGAGCGGTGGCGTGGACGGAGGCGCGCTTGGCGAGCATGGCGCCGAGGTCGATCTCGGCCTTCCGGCCGCCCTGCAGCCCGATGATCACCAGCCGGCCGCCGGTGCGCAGCGCCCGGATGTTGCCCGCCAGGTATTTGGCGCCCATGATGTCGAGGATGACGTCGGCGGTCACCCTGTCGGCGAAGTCTTCCTTGCGATAGTTGATCGCCTCGTCGGCGCCCAGCTCCTTGACGCGCTCGGCCTTGGCGGCGGAGCCGACGGTGGCCACGACGTACGAGCCGAGCGCCTTGGCGAGCTGCACCGCGAACGTCCCGATCCCGCTGGCCCCGCCGTGCACCAGCAGCGTCTCGCCCCTGCGCAGCCGCCCGACCATGAACACGTTGGACCAGACCGTGCAGGCCACCTCGGGCAGTGCCGCGGCCTGCCGCAGCGGCACCCGGTCGGGCACGGGCATGACCTGCTGCCAGGGCACGGATACGCGCTCGGCGTAACCGCCGCCGGAGAGCAGCGCGCAGACCTCGTCGCCGGGCGTGAACTGCTCAACGTCCTCCCCGACCGCGGCCACCACACCGGAGACCTCCAGCCCCGGATAGGCGGGTGCGCCGGGCGGCGGGGCGTAATGTCCCTGGCGCTGCAGGACGTCCGCGCGGTTCACTCCCGCGGCGGCGACGTCGATGAGCACGTCTCCCCGCTCGACCTGCGGCTCAGGCACTTCGTGCCACTCCAGCACCTCGGGTCCGCCGGGGCCGGTGATCTCGATGGCTCGCATGCGAACCACGGTAGCGGGGCAAAGAAGTTGTGGGTTGCCGGGCTGCGCGGTCACTCAGGGCGATAATCTGCAATGTATTTGCTGCCCCTTTAGACCCACCCGAGGGGGAACACGGTGGCAAGACACGATCGAGAAGAATCTCTCGAGGAACAGCTCGCCTGGCTAGACGCGATCAAGGAGACGGAGGAGGCCCCCGTCCCTGTCAGTGCCTCGACTGCTTCCGCCGACGAGCCGATCGCTTCGCCGTACCCCAAGGACCCGTGGGGGCTGGTGCCCACGCAGCACGACACCCCGACGCCGCCGCTGTTCCGCGCGGCCGTGGACTCCGTGTACGGCGCCGATGCGGCCGAGGACCTGCCTGAGAGGGAGAGCGACGCCGCGGAGTGGCTCGGCACGGCCACGGCGAGGCAGGAGCCGGTGGCTCCCGCGCCGAGCAGGGACGAGCCTGACGACCCGTTCCTGGCCCCGCTCAAGCCGCTGCCGCGCCTGGACGACACCGACACCTACTCGCTGGCGCTCACCACGCCGGACACCAAGAAGCCGGAGCAGCCGGAAGCCGCCGAGCCGGGCGACGGCGCGGGCGAGGCCGAAGAGGCGGCGGAGTCGTCCTGGCCGCCCGCCGGCACGCAGAAGTCCGCCGACAGGCAGAAGTCGGCCGGCGCTGAGAAGTCCGCCGGTACGGAGAAGGCGGGGCTTCAGCGGCAGGAGCCCGCCCACAAGGAGGAGCCCGCCGAGGAGGACGGGCACGACGCGTGGTCGGACACCCTCCCGCGCAACGAGCGCCCGCAGTGGACCGAGCCCGAGACGCCGAAGGACGAGCCGGACAAGCCCGCGTGGGCCGCCGATCCGGAGAAGAAGCCTTCCTGGGCCGCCGAGGCCGAGCAGAAGCCCTCGTGGGCCGCCGAGGGCGAGAAGCCCTCGTGGGCCGGCTCCGAGCAGCGCGACGAGCCCGAGGACCGGCCCCACCGGGACGAGCCCAGCGAGCCGCCCCATTGGGGCGAATCCGAGCCCCGTCCGAATTGGGCCGAGTCCGAGACCCGCCCGAACTGGAGCGAACCCGAGATCCGCCCGGCCTGGAGCGAGTCCGACGCCCGCCCGAGCTGGGCCGAGTCCGAGACCCGCCCGAACTGGGACCTCCCCGGCGAGCGCCCCCAGTGGGCCGAGCGCGAAGAACGTCCCCAGTGGAGCGATCCCGAAGAGCGCCCCCAATGGACGGACCCGCTGCGCCAGCAGGAGCGCCCCCAGTGGCCCGAGCAGCAGGAGTGGCGGCCCGCGGAGCGCGAGATCCCGCAGCCGCACGCACCGGAGCCCCAGCCCCAGCCCCAGCCCGAGCGGCCGCACCAGCAGGACCAGCCGCGCCCGCGGCGGCGCCCGGCGCCGATACCGGTGTTCACCGCGCCGCCCAGGCCGCCGGTCACCGGCCGGCCGACCGCTGAGAGCCTCGATCCGGAGTCCCTGCTACGCGGACGGCGTAACGCCCCCTCCAAGGGCTGGCGCCGCCTGATCTACAAGGCGTCGGGAGGCTGGATCAAGCCCGGCGAGCCGCCGGAGGTCCGCCGCCGCCGCGAGCTGGTGACCAGGGCACGTACGCCCGTCACCGCCGGCCACCACCGGGTGGCGGTGCTGAGCCTCAAGGGCGGCGTGGGCAAGACCACGACCACGGTCGGCCTGGGCGCCACCCTGGCCCAGATGCGCGGCGACCGCGTCATCGCCGTGGACGCCAACCCCGACCGGGGCACCCTGTCCGACAAGCTCGTCCTGGAGACCTCGGCCACCGTGCGCGACCTGCTCAACGAGCGCGAGCAGGTCAAGCGCTACGTCGACATCAGGGCGTTCACCTCGCAGGCGGCCTCGCGGCTGGAGATCCTCGCCTCCGACCGCGACCCCTCGGTCTCCGAGGCGTTCAGCGGGGGCGACTACCAGGCCGTCTCCCAGGTGCTGGAGAACTTCTACTCGATCTGCCTCACCGACTGCGGCACGGGCCTGCTGCACTCCGCCATGGGTGGCGTGCTGGGCCTCGCCGACCAGATCGTGCTGGTCAGCTCCCCGTCGGTGGACGGCGCCAGGGCCGCATCCGCGACGCTCGACTGGCTGGAGGCGCACCACTACGGCGATCTGGTGAAGGCGGCGACCGTGGTGCTGTGCAGCGTCCGGCCGCGCTCGAAGTCGGCGGTCGACATCAAGAAGCTGGAGGCCCACTTCGCCGCCAGGTGCCGTGCGGTGATCCGGGTGCCGTACGACCCGCATCTGGAAGAGGGCGCGGAGATCGACCTCGACCGGCTCCAGGAGTCGACCAGGGATGCCTACCTGCAGCTCGCCGCCTGCGTGGGCGACGGCTTCGCGGGCATCCGCGAGTGAGCGGAGGGTGTGGGATTCGAACCCACGAGGCCATCGCTGACCTGGCCGCTTTCAAGGCGGCTGCACTCGTCCACTATGCGAACCCTCCTGTGCGGAAACCACGATAGCGGCTGTGGTGACAGGGGTGTACGTTCAGGAGGTGGCGGATCTCAACGTCGAGGTGGAGCGCGGCGAGTCCGGTGCGCTTGTGCGCGTGGACGGTGATCTCGACAAGCTCACGGCATCCCTGCTGAAAGACTGCCTGACCAAGCTGTTCGCGGAAGGGCAGGTTCAGGTCGTGATCGATACGACCGAGCTGGAATTCTGCGATTCGAGCGGCCTGTGGGTGCTGGTGGAGCACCAGCGCAGGATCACCGAGCACGCCGGGTCCTTACGCCTGGTGGGCGTGCACGGGGTCCTGCAACGCGTCCTCGACGTGACGGGGCTCAAGGCCGCCTTCGACAGCGTGATCCCCGCCGAGCTCTGACCCGCCCGCGCCGCCCCGGCGCGCGTTACGAGCCGAGCTGGGACAGCAGCCACTTCGGGCCCTCGGTCTCGGCCCCGAGCTCGCTGACCCGCTCCTTCAGCCCTCGGTCCGCGGTGACGACCACCACTCGCTCCCACGGCCTGGCCTGGCTCACGATGTCGACGATCGCGTCGTCGCCGCTGCCGGTGGCGGCGACCACCTGGATCCCCTGCGCGGGCGGCGCGCTTCTGGCGGCGCCCTCCACGACCGCCACCACCCTCGGGAACCACTGCGCCAGCACCGGATGCGTCAGCCGCAGACGCGACACGGCCTC
Source organism: Nonomuraea zeae (assembly GCF_005889725.1). Taxonomy (GTDB): domain Bacteria; phylum Actinomycetota; class Actinomycetes; order Streptosporangiales; family Streptosporangiaceae; genus Nonomuraea; species Nonomuraea zeae. The sequence goes on along the minus strand of NZ_VCKX01000250.1, from coordinate 6,143 downwards.
GATCAGCCGGATCGCCGCCGCGAGCCGATCGCGCCACCACCCGTGCTCCGCCCGGGCGCCGACGATGTTGGCCACGTCGAGCACGAGGGTCTCCGGCCTGATGGCGCCCTGGATCTCGCTCCAGGTGGCCGCGAAGCCCGGATGCAGCTTGCGGCCGGCGATCTCGGGCAGCGCCAGCCAGCGCAGCTCGGCGCTCTCGCCGTTGGCCGGCTTCGCGGCCAGCAGCTCGGCCGACTCGGCGATCACCGTCTCGAACGTCCAACCGCCGTGGTCATCGAGGTAGATCCCCTGGACCCGCAGCCCCTCGCCGCCGAGCGCCGCCTCCTCGCGGGCCTCGCGCAACGCGCTGGTGACCGCGTCCTCGTGGCTGTCGCGGGCCCCGCCGGGCAACCCCCACGTGCCACCGTGGTGGCTCCACCAGGAGCGCTTCTGCATGAGGACGTACGGGACGCCCAGATCATCATGATGTACGACGAGGAGCCCCGAAGCGCCGTGGATCCCCCAATGCCGGTGGCCTTGGGAGCACTCGGTCCAGCCGTCGCCGTCCTTAGCCGTCATGAGGGGATTCTCTCAGCCTCCGCCCTTGCTGAAATGCTGGAAGTCCTTGGTGCCCGACCAGTAGCCGCCCCACTCCCAGCCGACCTGGGCAAAGGCCTTGACGACCTTGTCCCCAGGATTAATCACACCTTTACCCTTCATTGGGCGCTTGGTGTACTTTTTGGCGTTTTGGTGTGCCGTGCTACCGCTTGCGGTGACATATGGGTTCTCGCGGGGATTGAGGTCAATCGCTTTCCCGTACGCGTGATTCGACCAATTGCTCGACCCGGTCGCCGGCCGGCAGTTGAAGGCCGAGGTGTTGTCCGCGTCGATGGAGTCGTAGTCGTCGCCCTTGTACACGTCCACCAGCTTCATCTGCCTGATCGGCCAGCGCCAGTCGTACAGCTTCCTGAAGACCGTCACCACGTCGTCGGTCACCGCCTTGTTGACGACCAGCTCGCCGGTGTGCGGCTTGTCGTCGAAGCCCCAGAACGACATCGTGATCAGCCGCAGGTCCCGGTAGTGGACCGGGCAGCCGGGCCGCCAGGAATATCCCAGGCGCTCGCGCGCGATCGGCGTGACCTTGGCGCTGAAGGCAGGCGGCTCGGCGGGGCTCGGCGAGGCGGTCGGGCTCGGCGCGGAAGTGTCCGTAGAGGTGTCCGTGGAGGTGTCTGTGGCGGACGTGGGGGATGCGGGCGTCCGGTCGGCGCGCGCTGACGTCGCGGGCGACGCGACGGGCTCTCCGGCGCCGCACGAAACGGACGCGAGCACCACGAACGCCATGGCGGCAGCACGTTTCATCTGGCCACCATATGCGACGTCGTGCCAGGTCAGGGGACTATCAGCACGGTACGGCGAGCCCGTTTCGCCAGCCCGACCGCCACGGACCCGCCCCACGAGCACCATGAGCTGCGCGATCGGCCCACCACGATGGCGTCGGCCATGTACGAGTTGGCCAGCGTCTCCAGCTCGCGCGCCGTGTCACCACGCACGCTGACGAACTGCCAGGGCACTCCCGCGCCCCGCAGCTCGTCGCGCAGGTCCTCGGCCAGGTCCGCCCCCGAGTCGGGGATGATCGGCGACCCGGCGAAGAACCACAGGGAGGCGCTGTTCAGCGCCTCCACGAAGGCGACGAGCAGCGCGGCGTTGTCCCGGCGGGCGAGCCCGGCCGCGTACGCGAGTGCGTTGCGGCTCGGGTCCGACCCGTCGAAGCCCACCACGAGCAGACCGGCGCCATCCTTGCCGATCTCGAATTGCCCGGCGGGGAGCCGGCCTGCCAGCGGCTCCCACTGCGGGTCTGTGCCACCGCCCAACACGGCATGTCTCGCGTCAGGCGTCGGCGTGCTTGCCGCGGCGGGCCAGCTCGCGGAGGGCGTCGGCGGCGTAGACGGCAAGGGACACGAACGAGAGCGCGGCGATCGAGCCGCCGAGCCACAGGTCGTTGATCGTCGCGTCCACGTAGGTGGCGCCCCTGGGCTGGTAGCCGACCGCGAACGGCGCGGCGATCAGCCACAGGCCCGCCAGGAACAGGACGATGAGGGCGGAAACCCCCAGCTTGGCCTTCATCGGATCTCCTCCACTCCGACCAGGGGAGCCTTGCCGTTCTGGCGGTGCTCGCCGCTGGTCCTGCCACCCTTGTTCATGTCTTCACGCAGCGCCTCGACCAGCGGGGCGAGCAGGCTGGCCAGCTCGGCGGACGACGCCTGCGCCGCCGGGGCGGCCACGGGCTCGGGCTCCGGCTCGACCCGGCGCGGCTTCACGACCACCAATCCGCGGGCCACGAGCTCCTCGTGGATGGCCAGCACGAAGGCCACGGCGCCCGCGAGGCCCACGACCGCCAGGCCGAGACCGGTGAAGAACTGGGACTGCGTGGCGCTCACCCAATCGGCGTCCTCCGGCTGGGTGCCAAGGGCGAAGGGTGCGATCATCTGCCACAGCCCGGCCAGGGCGGCCAGGGTCGCCGCGACGGCACCCACAAACTTGCGAATCATTGTGTGATTCCTCCTGTTACAAGGTCTTTCTGAGGTGGCGTGGCCTGCGCGAGCAGGGCGCGCGAGGTGGGCCGCAGCACGTCCTGCGCGACCGACCTGGCCCGCTCCCGCTCGGGGCGGTCGTCGGCCGGCGCCAGCTTGGCGACCGCGGTCATCAGCGCGGAGCGCTCCCCGTTCGCCCGCTCGATGCGCTGGGCCACGAGCTCCAGCAGCAGGCCGGCCAGGACCAAATCGTCCTTGCTGAGCGGCTTCGCCTCCGGCGGCGGCGTGGTGGCGCCGCGCAGCGGCAGCTCCTTGAGGAACAGCGTGGCCACGAACCCGAGCAGCGCGATGGGCACGCCCACCATGAACACGGTCTCCAGGCCCCGCGTGAACGACTCCAGCACGATGTTCTTGATCGGCCCGGGAAGCTGCTGGATGGCCGCGGGGCTGCCGAGCTTGAAGCCCGAGCCGCCGCCGGGCAGCTTGAGCCCCGCGGCCGTGGCCAGCTCGACGAGCTCGTCCTTGAGGCGGTTCGTCAGGATCGCGCCGAACGCGGCCACGCCGACGGCGCCGCCCAGCGAGCGGAAGAACGAGACGCCGGCCGTGGTGGAGGCCATGTCGCGCATCTCGGAGCCGTTCTGGGCGGCCAGGATGAGCATCTGCATGGACAGGCCGAGCCCGGTGCCCAGCACCGCCACGTCCAGGCCGATCAGCCACTCGCTGGAGTCCACGTGCAGCCTGGACAGCAGGAACAGCCCGATGGCCACGATCAGCAGGCCCACGACCGGGAAGATCTTCCACTTGCCGGTCTTCGTGACGATCTTGCCGGAGATCACGCCGGCCAGGAACAGCGCCACCACCATGGGCAGCGTCATCAGACCGGAGTTCGTCGGGCTGAGGCCCTTGACGATCTGCAGGTACTGCGGCAGGTAGATCATCGCGCCGAACATCGCCATGCCGACGAACAGCGAGGCGAGGCCGGTGAGCACGAACGTACGGTTGCGGAAGAGCCGCGGCGGCAGGATCGGGTTACGTGCGGTCCGCTCGGACAGCACCGCCAGAGCCAGCATGAGCAGGGCGGTCGCGGCCAGGAAGTAGGTCCAGAACGAGTTCCACTCGAACTGGTTGCCACCGAACGTCAGCAGCAGCATCAACGCGCTCGCGCTGGCCGTGATCGTCGTCGCGCCCCAGATGTCGATGGAGGTGTTGCGCTTGACCGCCGGAAGCTTCAGCACCTTCTGGATCACGATGAAGGACACCAGCGCGAACGGCACGACCACGTAGAAGCACCAGCGCCAGCCGAGCCAGTCGGTGTCCACGATGAACCCGCCGAGCAGCGGTCCGGCCACCGTGGAGATGCCGAAGACCGCCCCCATGTATCCGGAGTACCGGCCGCGCTCGCGGGGCGAGACGATGTCGCCCAGGATCACCTGCGCGAGAGCCGACAAACCGCCAACACCCAGGCCCTGTACGGCACGCGCCGCGATGAGCTGCCCCATGTCCTGCGACAGGCCGGCCACCACCGAGGCCGCGACGAACAGCCCCAAGGCGGTCTGGAAGAGCAGCTTGCGCCCGAACAGGTCGGACAGCTTGCCCCACAACGGCGTGGACACCGTCATCGTCAGCATGGTGGCACTGGCCACCCATGAGTACTGGTCCTGACCGCCGAGCTCCCCCACGATCGTCGGCAACGCGGTGCCCACCACGGAAGTCGAGATCATCGACGTGAGCATCGCGAGCATCAGCCCGGACATGACCTCGAGGATTTCGCGGTGGGTGTAGTGCTGCCTCGCGGGGGATGCGGCCTGTGCCTGGGTTACCAAGACACCACATCCCCTTCTTACAGTCCGATCGGACCCATTTTTTACAGTTTGATCAGATTGAGTATACGCGCGTTTACTAGCCGCGCGGCAAGTGGGGGTTCGTTCAGTAGAGTGCGGGCATGGAAGCCCAGGTGACGGAGGCCAGGCCGCGCGACCGCGAGGCCACCCGGGAGCGCATCCTGCAGGCGGCCCGCACGCTGTTCGGCGAGCAGGGCTACGAACGCGTGACCGTACGCATGATCGCCGCCGCCGCGGAGGCCAATGTGGCGCTGGTGGGGCGCTATTTCGGCTCGAAGGCCGGCCTCTTCGGCGCGGTGCTGCAAGGTGAGCCGACCTTCAGCGCCCTGTTCGACGGCGACAAGGAGGGGCTCCCGCGCCGGCTGGCCGAATACGCGGCCGAGCGCATGGAGCACCCGCCGGACAGCCCGATCCTGCGGGCGCTGGAGCGCTCGGCGGGGCATCCCGAGGTCCAGAGCGTGGCTCGCGAGCGCCTGCTCACGGCCGTGCTCAACCCGCTGGCGGAGCACCTGGAAGGCCCCGACGCCTACACCCGGGCCCGCATGGCCACGGCGTTCTTCCTGGGCATCGGCGCCACGCGCCGCCGGCTCGGCCCGCAGCCGCCCACGGCCGCCGACGTCGACCGGCTGACCGCGGTCTTCGAGGCGTGCCTGGCGGAGTGAAAGTTTCACCTGCCAAGACCACCCTGGCCTGCGAAGACGGCGCGGGAAGCGATCGGAGGTCTTTGAGCGGGCAGTGACGGCTACCTACCATCCGGGGTGCCGGTGGGAGCGCTCCCACATGACGGACGGAGTGAAATTTCATGTCTCGCAGAAGGCCCACGTTGGCGGTGCTCCTCGCGGCGGCCGCCATGGCCGCGGCGGGCGCGGTCGTCCTCGCCTCCTCCACCGCTCAGGCCGCCGACTCCGCTTTCTACGTGGATCCGCAGACCAACGCCGCCAAGTGGGTGGCCGCCAACCCCGGCGACAGCCGCACCGCGGTGATCAGGGACAGGATCGCCGCCGTCCCGCAGGGCCGGTGGTTCGCGACGTACAACCCCACGACCGTGCGCAGCCAGGTCGACGCGTACGTGGGCGCGGCCGCGTCGGCCGGCAAGATCCCGATCGTGGTGGTCTACGACATGCCGAACCGCGACTGCGGCGGCGCCAGCGCGGGCGGCGCGCCCGACCACACCGCCTACCGCGCCTGGATCGACCAGATCGCGGCCGGTCTGGGCGGCCGGCCGGCGACGATCGTCCTGGAGCCCGACGCGCTGGCGATCATGAGCAACTGCATGAACGCCGCCCAGCAGGCCGAGGTGAAGGCGTCCATGGCATACGCCGGCAAGAAGTTCAAGGGGACGTCCGCGCAGGTCAAGGTGTTCTTCGACATCGGTCACGACGCCTGGCTGTCCGCCTCGGAGGCCGCCTCCAGGCTGACCGGCGCGGACGTGGCCAACAGCGCCGACGGCATCGCGGTCAACACCTCGAACTACCGCGCCACGTCCGGGCTGGTGTCGTACGCGAAGAGCGTCATCGCGGCGACCGGCGTGTCCCGGCTGAAGGCCGTCATCGACACCAGCCGCAACGGCAACGGGCCGGCGGGCAGCGAGTGGTGCGACCCGGCGGGCCGCGCCACGGGCATCTGGAGCACCACGAGCACGGGTGACTCCGCGATCGACGCATACCTGTGGGTCAAGCCGCCCGGCGAGGCCGACGGGTGCATCGCGAGCGCGGGCCAGTTCGTGCCGCAGCGCGCCTACGACCTGGCCGTCGCGGCGCCCCCGCCCACGGTGACCCCGACGGTGACCCCC
>NZ_VCKX01000024.1 GCF_005889725.1 Nonomuraea zeae | reverse complement strand
GAACCCCGCCTGACGATAGAGACCGTGGAGAGCCCGTTGCCGAGAGATCGGCACGGCGGGTTCGGCGAGCGGCCTGGGGAAACGGACTGAGAGCAATCCCGGCACCGCGCCCCAGGCCGACTCAACACGCGGGCGTGGGGGAGTTGGGCTCTCGGGTTCTGCTTGTTGTGAGTCTCGATGAGCTTGGGCATCAGCGAGCTGGGTGTGTCGGGGAACAGCGGATCTCCCCAGCCGGTCGTGAAGACGTACGCGCCGCCGCCCTTCCAGAACTCGCCGAGCCTGAGTCGCTCTTCGTCCTGGCGGGCACGGTGCGCCTTGAGGACCCGGACCGTGCTGGGGTCGAGGGACACGACGCGGGAACGTCCGCTCTTGGTGGTGCCCTCGACTCGTTCGCGGTCGATCACGGCGGCGGTGCCGGTGATGTGGATCTGCGGCTTGTCCAGGTCCACGTCCGTCCAGCGAAGGTTGAGCAACTCGCCACGTCGAGCGCCGGTGTAGGCGGCCAGGTGGAAGAAGGCGTACAGCCGGTGCTCGTGCGCCGTGACGAGGAACGCACGGAGCTGGGCAGCCCCCCAGATCATGCCGGGCTCGGTGGCCTGGATGCGCGGGAGCTTGGCGCGTTCGGCAGGGTTGTTGGGAAGCCGACACGGGCAGGTACTCCACCTCAGCCTCCACCGGTTCGGGAACCCTGGTGAGCCTTCGTGACGAGCCGCGAGTCCCGCCAGACCACGTGGAGGATAGGGACGTGATCGGGCTCATGGGTTACGGGGCACCACAACACCTGGCACAGGTCTGTTCCGGCGGGGAACGGCAGCTCTGGGACATCGCGAGCGTAGATCTGTAAGACGGGCACCATCGCTACGCGTCCCCAAAGCCCTGATGGGTCCGCGTGCTCTGACGCCTCACAGTGGAGCCATGCTTCTTCGGCAGGCCACAGTAGAGGGCCGCCCATGGAACTATCTGTGACGGCCGGAGCGCCACGGCGTGGGTGCAGCCGAATCGTTATCCTGCCCTGGTCTGTTAACTCTGGAAAGAGTGCCGCGACATCCACTGGTGCAGGTGGGGTTGTCAGTTGCACGCCTTCTCACTCCGATCATCACGAACCCGTGGACCGCATTACCGTAGGGCAGTGCTCCGACAGAATGGAATCCCTGCCCTACTTGGGCTGATCCCGGGCCATTAAGACCGGTGACGAGGGGTCAATCATGGTCACTCAGGACCGACTTTCTGCCCAGCTCAGCGGCTCCTCGGGCCATGATCGATGCAGTTCCCAAGCTGATAGCGGTTTCGATTCGGCGTCCCCCGCTTTCAGTCAGGCGGGTGGGAGTCGATGGATGCGCAGGTCGAGACCTATACCTCCTCCTCGTAGTACCACTCCTCAATCACCCATGGCTCTTCTTTTGAGGTTCTGCGCGCAGCGTACCCACACGGGAGAGACGCAGTTTCGGCCACGCTCGGATCGAGATCCACGACGTCAGCAACATGGCAGATTGCCGAAGCATCCGGGTCGCTGGCGTCGGTACCGTCATCGCCGATGAGCCAGTCGTTTTTCATCGTCGTGAATCATGATGAGCGCGGGCAACTGCCGGAGATCACCGTTCCCTGCACTACGGCCCCGAGGCTGGATGGGAACGTGTCATCGGGGAAACGGGAAGGGGGGCGCCAGGACCTCGCTCATATCGCGCAGTCTGCCAGCCATGTCGATGATCACAACGGCTGGGTGGGAACGCACCGGCTGGTGGGCGAGGCGGGCTGGGCGTAGAGGTGACCTCGACGCCCGCTGGGCCGCCAAGGGCGAGGACCTGTTCTGGCACGGCTACGAGATCCACATCAGCCCAACCGGCTTTCTCGTCGGTGAGGCGAATCCTTTCGCGGCTTCGGTGCCTCTTATACGCGTCCCGGCAACCCCGCCGGCGACATCGGACATGGAGGTTGTCGTGGTAGTAGGTATCGCTGTCGCCGTAGCTGCTGTGCTCATCTGCACATGTAGCGTCGTGGTGCTTCGCCGGAGGAGGCGTGAACGTGGCTGAGACGACATGGTCGGACGAGCGGCTGGTCGCCGCCGCGCGCAGTGGTGACATCGAGTCGCTCACGGCTCTGGTGTCGGGTGCTCACCCGCACGTGCAAAGGTTCGCGCGGTCGTTGTGTGCCACGCCCGAGGACGCCGAGGACGCCGCCCAGGAGGCGCTGATCGTCCTGTATCGGAAAATCGGAACTTTGCGTGCCTCCAGCGCGCTCGTGTCGTGGATGTTCCGGATCATTCGCAATGAATGCATCCGGCGGGCACGGCTCGTGATGCGGCCTCAGCCGCTGCGCACCGAGGCCACCGCAGCGCCGTCGGCTGAGGACGAGGTGTTCGAGCGCCTGGAGGCCGCGCGGGTGGCGGCGGCAATCGCGGCGCTACCCACCGATCAACGGCAGGTGCTGATCATGCGGGATGTGCAAGGGCTCAGCGGGCGGATGGTCGCCGACATGCTGGGGCTCAGTACCTCGGCGATGAAGTCACGGTTGCATCGCGCCCGCGCGACGGTGCAGCGCACGTTGTCCGGTCCGGCTCTGGGGGGTCTCGATGTCGATGGTTGACCGGTCACAGAAGATCTCGATGTTGGTGGGCCAGGATTCTCCAGGTCCCGATGTTGTCGGGTTCGGCTCCTGGAGGTCTCGATGACTGACGGCCAGAGCTTTGCGAGCTCGTCGCTGCCGCGGCATCTGGTGCGTGGTGTGGTCGGCTTTGGTGCTCTGATCTGCTCGGTTGCGCTCGTACCGGTGGTCGGGCCGGTCAGCTTGCTGCTCGCCGCGGTTGGGGTGTTCGCTTTTCGCGGGTGTCCGACCTGCTGGGCGATCGGACTGGCGCAGACCATCTCAAGGGGGCGACTACAGCGTTCGTGTTCGGACGGCGTTTGCGAGCTGAAAGTCGTCGAACGCCCCCGAAGCAGCGCCTGACCGACCGGATGATCCGGCTGGGGTTGCCGCGCGCGCAGCCCGCACGATTGCCGTGGCGTGGCTGGCCGCCATATGTGCTTGGGCGATTGGTGAGTCAGGGTTTGTTCCTTACTCTGGCTCACCGGGCAATGTGGCTGATCACTGCTTGGTGGTGACGGCGGCGGCCTGCGCGCGTGAGGGCTGCTGATGTGAGTGAGCGTGCTCAAGTATGTTCCCGCCATGGAGATCCCTGAGCTCGCAGATTTGATCTGGCTTTTGAGGATGAGCCGCAAGGCGAGGACGAGGACGTTCCCTGGCCGCTCGGCCTTCAGTCATTCCAACTCACCCGAGGCGCGATATCGGTCCTCTTCTCCATCCACCCCACGGCGGGTGACGCGTATATCAGCATCTACGCGAACGGAGAGGAGGTCGCTTATCTCAAGCTGCGGCACCTCGGGAGGCTGTCCGTTGAGCGCGAGCGGTCCGGCTACGAAGAGTTGAAGTTGTGGTTCCGGGAGGACTACAAGGAGCCGGTTGTGCTCCAGACCAAGCCTGCGATCCGGCTCTCATGGGACGCGAAGCCTCTTGGCGACGGATGGACGACGTCGATGCCATCCGGTGAGGTGACGAACACATACAAAGGCTGAGGATTTCGGACGCGACATGGAGCGGGGTGCCCTGGGCGTCGTGCATGAGGGATGCGCCGGAGTGGCGTCAGTTGTGCCACGTGTGGGCGGGCCTTCGTCGTTGGTAGGGGGTCATCGACGATCCGGTGTTGAGGAACGAAGCGTCAGCTCACCGGGCAGTAGGCGGCTCGCCGTGCTTCCGCGTGCATCCGTGTATTTGTCACCTCCACCAGCCAGGGTCACGGTCACGCGCCGGCTGCAGGAATCCTCGATATCGGGCGTGGATTCCTGCACAATACGTGCACACCAGCTCGGCGGAATCGCCACCAGTGAAGGTTAAGCTCACGCGGTGGACTTAACGGACGATCTTCCTGATGCGTCTCGCCGGCTCGCTCCCACGAACGTCAATGGCAGGGCATGGGGGACGGTCGCCGTATTGCTGGGGCTCGGAACGATTTATGCGACGAGTGTTCCCGGGTGGCATTTCATGTGGCTCATGCTCGTGGCCATCGGTTGGCTGTTGTTCGGTGGCGGTTGGCTGATCGTGCTTGGTGCCTCCCTTGTCCGGCGGGGAAGGCGAGGCGCATTACGTCGTAACTGGCGGTTCTGGGCTGTGCCGCCGCTGGTCGTGGCGTTGGTCGGCTCACTGGTCTACGTCGGTGCGCCGGTCAGGATGCGTTTCGAGCTGTCGCGCGGCAGCCTCGACCTCTTCGCGAAGAAGGTGTCGGAGGGGACGTCTCAGGGGAAGCGGAATCGGATCGGCCTCTATCCCGTCAAGTACCTTGAAGGATCGCGCCGGGCCTTCGGCTTCATGATCGAGGATGCGGGCCTCTTCGGAAGCTACGGCTTTGCCTGGAGTCCGAATGGCGAGCCGGACATCGACTCGCCGGGCTCCTACCGCCACTTGGACGGACCGTGGTACATCTGGATCGACGAGTGGTAGACGATTCGTCCGTCTCGGATGCCAAGTGCTCGCCGCCGGGGCGAGGGCTACGCCCTGATCGGCCTCAGGTGTCCACCTCATAGCGGTACCAACGCCGCGGGTCACCATCCTGGTGCAGCCACAGCGTCCCATCCCTGCCGATCTTTCCCCGTGCCCAGCCGGTTGGGTGTCGGCCGTCCGGTAGCAGCAGGTGCCGGCGCCCCGTCTCGGTGATGGCTCCGCTCTGTCGGCGGGCCTTACGGATCTCCCAGTGGAAGCCGCCGCCCGCTCGGTGTTGATCGAGGAAGGCGAGCTCAGCACCGGAGACGGCCAAGCCGGTGCAGCCTGTTACGGGGTTCGGTACGACGCTCCGGACGCCGTCGGCGTCGAGCTCGATCAGCGGGACGTTGTCGGAGAGGTGTAGTTCGTCCTCCGGAACTGGCTCTCCGTACCGCTCTCTGTCGATGCCCACGGGCTCGCAGCGCGCGGTGGCCAGCACGATGCCGTCGCCAAGGGTGTCGATGTGGGTGAACCACAGGTCGAGGTCTGCCAGCGCAATCTCGCGGATCTCCGTCCCCTCGCAGATGACGGCGGTCGCGTAGCGCGGGGGTGGCCGGAGCCTGGAGAAGTGCAGGACGGGGCTGGGGTCGGCGACCAAGGCGACGAGCCGACCGCGGTGGTCGACGGTCGAGGCCAGGACCTCATGACGGGCGTAGCGGTCGGGAAGCGTCGCGTGCAGCGCGAGCCGGTGGTCAGCGGCCATCGGCCTTTCTCGTTGCCATCCATCGATGATCGCATGCCGGGGGGTTCCGCTGGCGGCGGGCTTCCTCCTCGGTGGCGGGTTCGACAGTACGACCGTCGGACGCCGCAGAACTCGTCGCGAATCGCGGGGTTCCCGGGCCAGGAACCTCTGACACGTATGGCGCGGACCTGGCGAGACGTGCCGGGGGCCACTCCGGGCATGGCGGCTGCTGGTTGGCGCTCGGTGCGACCGCGGGTGCTCTCCGGGCCGGCTCGCCTTCCTCTGGGCGAGCCGGCCCCGGCGGCACCTCGCGACGTCGCCGAGCCCTGATCGGGGAGGTCACGCACCGTCCGGCAGTGGTTCGCCGGTCTCCAGCAGCGACTTCAGGCTCGCCACCACGTTCGGCCAGCCGTGGCTGACCATCTCGGCCAGGCTCGATGCGGGCTCGAAGCCGTCGTGCACGACGGTCAGCTTCACGACCTGCGCGGCCTCCTCCTCGATCGTGAAGGTGACCTTCGAACGGGCCTCGCCGGACAGCCGGGTGAGCATCTCCTCGTCCCAGCCGAAGCGCTTGGCGAGCTCAGGGGTGATGGCGTGCCAGGTGTAGGAGAGCCGGCTGTAGGGTTCGGACTCCAGCACGACCTGCTCCGGGTCGCTGATCAGCACGCCGTGGTTGTCCCAGGTCATCGGCGAGCCGACGGACCAGTCCGTGGTGAACTCCGTGGCCCAGTAGCGGCGGGTGAAGGCGGGCTCGGTCAGCGCCTGCCAGAGCTTCTGCGGGGTGGTGCGGATGTAGGTGGTGTAGACGAAGGTCGGCGCGTCCATCGGGGTTTCCTCCAGGGCTAGTTTCAGGTCCGCCAGGGCTTGGACCCTGGCCTGGTCGTAGCGGCTGATCCACCGGTCGGCGATCTCGTGCACGGGCGCGGCGTTGAGGTAGTGCAGCTTCTCCCGGCCCTGTCGCACGGTGGCGACGAGACCGGCCTCCTCCAACACCGCGAGGTGCTTGCTGACGGACTGCCGGGCCATGTCGAGTCCGGTGCACAGCTCGCGCAGCGTCTGCCCGTTGCGGGCGTTGAGCGAGTCGAGCAGCGCGCGCCGGCTCGGATCGGCCAGTGCCTTGAACACCTCGTCCATGCCCGTCCTCGTACCCGGTTGCCGTTGTCGATATGCAGCCTTTTGGCTGCCTTTAAATTAGGCAGCCGGATGGCTGCCTGTCAAGATGTGGGGGTATGGCGGGCGGATGTGGGGGCTGATCATCCTCACGGAACGGCGGCTTGCCAGGTCCCGGCGGGAAGGCCGGGGCTCGCCGTGCTGTGGCGCAGATCGGGGAAGGGATCGCTGGGGCTGGAGGCCGCGATGCGGTCAGGGATGGGTCAAGTCCTGCCGAGTACGGCCGGCGAGATCAGCGTCCGTCTCTGCGAGGAATGCGACACAGAAAATCAATTGGCGGGCGCGAATAGAAGAATTGCCAGAGCAAACCTGATTCAGGATGTGCCTCCCTTCTTCATGAAGACGGGCAACACCCTGGCGAGAATGGGTCAGCTCTGTCCCCTGCCTCTCCTATTCCAAAAATACGCGGGAAGAGCCGTCTGGGTGCTCGGTCGCTCCCGGCGGCCCAGGACAGGACCCCGGGAGCGGCCGCCCGCCCCCTTCCTGCTTCCGGTGCAGCGTACGACGTGGTGCACGGCGCGAAGCAGAGGCATAACACGGGACGGGGCACGAAATTCACGCGAAGTCAAACAACAGGATCAGAAATTGACAGAGCGCTGGAAGTATGCCCTCGGGGGCGCCGGAGAATCGCCACCCGTTACCGTCGCCCAGGAATTGACAAACGCCCGGTGATTGCCTACGGTCCGCTGGTCGGCTTTTCGGATCGCGTTCAAAGGTGTTCATGACCACATCCACGTTTTCGAAGTCCAGGCAGCAGTTGATTCTCGCCGTTCTCATGGTGTGTTCACTGCTGATCTGGCTGGACAACACCGTCCTGAGCACCACCCTGGAGACCCTCGCGGACCCGGTCCGCGGGCTGAACGCCGGCCCGGCCGAGCTGCAGTGGGCCACCGGCTCGTACACTCTGGCCTTCGCCACCTTGATGTTCACCGCGGGTGCGCTGGGCGACCGCTTCGGCCACCGGGTCGTGCTCGCGGCGGGCCTGGTGGTCTTCGCCGCGTCCTCGGTGTGGGCGGCGTACGCGGGCGACGCGGGGCAGCTCGTCGCCGCGCGGGCGGCGATGGGCGTCGGCAGCGCGCTGATCATGCCGGCCAACCTGGCCATCCTCATGTGGACGTTCACCGGCCCGGCGCGGTCGACCGCGATCGCCATCTCCTCGACCTCCGCCGGGGTCGGCATGGCCGTGGGCCCGGTGCTCGCCGGTGTGCTGCTCGACCACTTCTGGTGGGGCTCGGTCTTCCTGGTCAACGTCCCGGTCGCGGTCCTCGCGCTGATCGGCATCGTCCTGCTCGTCCCGAACTTCCGCAGCCCCGCCGTGCGACCGCTGGACCTGGCCGGGATGCTGCTGTCCGTCACCGGTCTCGCGGCGTTCGCCTACGGACTGATCCGCGCGGGTCAGGTGGCGGCCTGGGACCGTACGGACGTCTGGGCGCCGATCGCCGGCGGGCTGATCCTGCTGGCCGTGTTCGTCCGCGTCGAACTGCGCAGCAGGATGCCGAGCTTTGATCCCCGGCTGCTCGCCCAGCGCGCGTTCGGCGGCGGCAACGTGGCGCTCGGCCTGCTCCTGTTCGCCGTGTCCGCGGTCACCTTCTACAACGCGTTCTACCTGCAGGGCGCGCTCGGCTACTCGCCGATCGAGGCGGGCCTGGCCAGCCTCCCGACCGCGCTCGGCGCGATCTTCGGCGCGCCCGTCGGCGCCCGGCTGGTGCATCGCTGGTCGCTGCGGCTCGTCGCGGTGCCGGCGCTGATCGTCGCGGCGCTGACCATGGGCGCGTACGGGCTCTTCGGGCTGGCCACGCCCCTCGTCTGGATCGAGGTCGTGCTGCTGGTCCAGGGCCTGTCCATCGGCATGGTGCTCGGCCCGGTGACCGCGGCGCTGATCAGCACGCTGCCGCTGGAGCGGGCCGGGGCCGGGGCGGCCGTCACCAACACCGTGCGCCAGACCGGCAGTGTGCTCGGTATCGCCGTCGGCGGCACGATCATGTCGATCGGGTACCGAAGCGCGATCGAGCCGTCGCTGGACGGTGTCCCCGGACCGCTCCGGGAGCAGGCGCGGGTCTCCGCCGAGCAGGCGCGGCACATCGCCACCACGTACCACCTGCCCGCGCTCGGGCCCGCCGCCGACGACGCGTACGTCCACGCCATGCATGCCGGCGCGGTCTGGATCATGTTCATCGCGCTGTTCGGCGCGGCCGTGCTGCTGCTCGCCCTGCGCTCGGTCCGCAAGCCCGCGGCTGCCGGGGGCGCGCCGGAGCCCGCGCGGGACGGCGGCCCGGTCGCGGACGAGACGGACCCCCGGGCCGGGGCCGAGAGCCTGGCCGCCCGCGAGGGCGACGGCGTGGGCAGCCGCTGACGCCATGGGAACCAGGCAGAAACTCCCCGAGTCGCGGTCGGGCAGCCAGGCCACGTACCTGCCCGACCGGCACATGTTCGCCCTGTGGACCTGGGCCGACGGCGCGGTGGGGGCAGCCCCGCCGGTCGGTGACGTCGAGACCGTCCCCCTGGTCGTCCCGACGGCGGACCTCGGCCGGCTCAAGGTGTCCGACGTCGACTGCGTGCTGATCGAGCCGGACCGGCTCGCGGCCGTGCCCCTCGACTCGCCCGGTCGGTCGGTGGACGTCTGGCGGTCGTGGATCGCGGGCGGCGAGTCGGCTCTGCCGATCGCCGCGCACGCGGTCCCCGATGCCACCGGTGTCGCCGTCACGACGCCGGAGCACGCCAGCGGCGTCTTCCGCCGCACCACCGCGGTGGGGGCGGAGATGCGCACGGCGCTCACCGCCAAGCTGCGCCCGTATCAGGTACGCGGGGTGAGCTGGCTGCGCGAGACCATCGAGACGCACGGCGGCGCGGTGCTGGCCGACGAGATGGGACTCGGCAAGACCCTGCAGACCATCGGCTGTGTCGCCGGACGGGCCGAGGAGGGGCCGCAACTGGTGGTCTGTCCCACGTCGTTGGTGGGGAACTGGGCGCACGAGATCGCGCGGTTCGCACCCGACCTGCGCACCACGACCTGGCGCGGCGGGCCGCTGCCCGCGGTGGGCAGCGGCACGGTGGTGCTCACCGGCTACCCCACGCTGCGCACCCACAGCCCGGCCCTGGCGGGGATCCAGTGGAGCACCGCGGTCTTCGACGAGGCGCAGGTCCTGAAGAACCCCCGTACGCAGGTGTCGAAGGCCGCGCGCGCCATCGCGGCCGGCGCGCGGATCGCCCTGACCGGGACGCCCGTCGAGAATCACCTCGACGAGCTGTGGGCCCTGCTCAATCTGGTCGTACCGCACCTGTTCGGGAACCGGACGCAGTTCCGCCACCGTTTCGTGCGGCCGCTCGCGGACGGCTCCCCGGCCGCTGGCGCCCGGCTGCGCGGTGCCATCGAGCCGGTCGTGCTGATGCGGAAGAAGTCCCAGGTCGCGGGGTCGCTCCCGCCCAAGATCCAGGCCGATCTCATCTGCGACCTCACCGAGGAGCAGGAGAGGCTGTACGACCGGCTGCTGGAGCAGGTCATCGACGACGGTTTCGGCAGCGGCACCCAGCGGCAGGCCAAGGTGCTCGCGGTCCTGACCTCGCTCAAGCAGGTCTGCAACCATCCGGGCCTGATCACGGACGACCTCGGTGAGCTGCCGGGCAGGTCGGGAAAGCTCGACCTGTGCACCGACATCGTGGCCAACAACCTGGAGAACGACTCTCCGACCCTCGTCTTCACCCAGTACCGGCAGACCGGTGAGCTGCTGGTCCGGCATTTCGCCGAACAGCTCGGGGTGAGTACGCCGTTCTTCCACGGCGGCCTGAACCAGGAGCAACGGGCCGGCATCGTCCGCCGGTTCCAGTCCGGCGACGGTCCGAAGGTGCTCGTCCTCAGCCTGAAGGCCGGGGGCGCCGGGCTCACGCTCACGCGCGCGGCCGACGTCATCCACTTCGACCGGTGGTGGAACCCGGCCGTGGAGGCTCAGGCGTCCGACCGGGTCCACCGGATCGGTCAGACCCGCACGGTCACCGTCACCACCCTGACCACCGGGACCACCGTCGAGGAGCACATCGCGGCCATGCACCACCGCAAGTCCGCACTGTCGGACATCGCCGGCATGTCCAGCGTCGCCGAGCTGACCCGCCTGGACGACGACCGTCTCATCGAGGTCCTGCGCCGGAAGCGAGTCAACTGACCATGGCCGACCACGACTACGGCTACACGACGTGGGGCAAGGACTGGGTCCGGTTCGCCGAGTCGTTGCGCCAGACCCGTCCCGACCCCCGGCTCCCGAGCGCGCGGCGCCTGGCACGCGACGGGAAGGTGCAGATCACGTTCGACGGCCGGACCGTGCGCGCCGCCGTGCACCGGGGTCGCGGCATCTCGACGGTCACGATCGAGGTCGCGCCGATGTCCGCGGGGGCGACGGGCGAGATCTCCCGTCAGCTGAGTGGCATCCAGCCCCTGCTCACCGACGATCTGTACCGCGCGATCGCCGACGCGGGCCATCCGCTCGCGCCGGTCCTCGACAGCGTCGGCTGCTCCTGCCCGGCCGCCACCCCGCGGTGCGTCCATGAGCTGGCCGTCTACTACGACATGGCGCGGCGCATCGACGACGATCCCCGCATCGCTCTCGACGTGCAGGGCTTCTTCCTCGCTTCGGCGGGCGGCGGCGAGGCGCCCGCCGAGGCGACGGCGCGGCGCTGGATCGCGCTCAATTCCCTTGATCCGGCCGCCTACTTCACGGTGGCCGAGTGACCGGGGCAGAGGTGCGGGCTTACCCGAAAAGTCTTCGAGAAGGGAACACGATCCGGCCTGTCGCAGGTGGCCGGAATGGTCTCCATGTGCACGTGACCTGAGCCGGGCCGGGTGCCGATCACGCGGGGCTTTCGCGCCAGATCCCCGCAGGCCCGCAGCGCCTGGACGGCCTCTTCGTCCATAGTCTCCTGACCTTCTCGGCGCAGTGTCCCCTGGTGCGACAGTCAAATGATTTGACAGCAGAGATAGCCTCATCCTCCGTGCTTTCGGCGGATCGTGAGTCGCGAGGGGGCCCTGCCCTCTCAAGACTCAGGAGCCGTAATGCGCCGGGCACCCGCCCTCTCCTTCCTCCTCGTCACCGTCTTCCTCGACATGCTCGGGCTCGGCCTGATCGTGCCGATCGTGCCGGCCCTGATGAAGGCCGTCACCGAGGACGCCACCGCTGCCGCCTTCTGGTCCGGCCTGCTCGGCTCGATCTACGGCCTGCTGCAGTTCGTCGTCTCGCCGCTGCTCGGGCGGCTTTCCGACCGGTACGGCCGGCGGCCCGTCCTGCTCGCGTCGCTGACCTGTCTCGGCGTCGACTGGCTGGCCCACGCGGTTTCGCCCGGCCCGTGGACCCTCCTGGTGTTCCACGCCCTGGCCGGCGCGTGCGCGGGAACGAACACCGTGGTCAACGCGTACATCGCGGACGTCACGAAACCCGAGTCGCGGGCTCGCGCGTACGGGTTGATCGGCTCCGCGTTCGGGCTCGGCTTCGTCGCCGGCCCGACCATCGGCGGCCTGCTCGGCGCCGTCGACGTACGCCTGCCGTTCTTCGCCGCGGCCGCCCTGTCCTTCGCCAACGTCGCGTACGGCTGGTTCGTCCTGCCCGAGTCGCGCCCCGGCGACCGGACGACCCGGCTGACCCTGCGGATGGCGAACCCGGTCGCCGCCATCGCCGTCGTCCTGCGTCGGCCGGTGCTCGGGCTGCTCGCGTACGCCCGCTTCTGCGCCGACGTCGCCCGCATGATCCACCAGTCGATCTGGACGTTCTTCCTCACCTACCAGTTCTCCTGGAGCACCGCGCACGTCGGCGTCGTGATGGCGGCGGGCGCGCTCGCCGGCGCGGTCTTCCAGGCGCGGGCCGTCGGGCCGCTCGTCCGGCGGCTCGGCGACAAGCGTGCCGCGGTGGCGGGCAGCCTGCTCGGCGTCGTGGCGCTGGCAGGTACGGCGTTCGTGTCCGTGCCGTGGATGCTCTATGTCGTGCAGGCGGTCGGTGTGCTGGGCTCGGTCGGCGGCGCGGCCGCGCAATCGTGGATCTCTCGCAACGTCCGGGCCGACGAGCAGGGGACCGTGCACGGCGCGTTGACCGGGATCGGCGCCGTGGCGGAGACCGTGGTGCCGGTGGCGGCCGGTGCGGTGTTCGGGTGGTCGCTGGCGTACGCGTCACCGGGTTTGGTCTTCGTCGGTGCGGCCGTTTTCGCGGCTTTGTCGGCGCTTCTGCTGGCGGTAACCCCCGATGTCCGGACGGCGCAGCTCGATTAAGCCACGATCCTCCGGGGATGTGTTCGAGTTCATGCACAGCCTGTGGATGAAGAGTGGAGGCGGGCGTCCTTCAGACGCGGCGGACGGCATGCTGAAAAGCATTTGGAATGTGCGGGTCCGCGGTCTAGCGTGGCGCGGTGACAACTCAGGTGATCGTTCTCAACGGTGGTTCCAGCTCGGGCAAGTCCGGGATCTCCCGGTGCCTGCAGGCGGTCCTGCCGGATCCATGGCTGGCCCTCTCGGTTGACACCATGGTCGAGGCGATGCCTGCCTCCATGCGGGCGTCGGATGCGGGGATCAACTTCGCGTCCGACGGCCGGGTGATCGTCGGGCCGGAGTTCCGGGCCCTGGATGTGGCGTGGACTGCGGGGATCGCCGCGATGGCGCGCGCGGGCGCTCGGGTCATCGTGGATGACGTGTTCCTGGGCGGAGCGGGGTCCCAGCAGCGGTGGCAGAAGGCGCTCGCCGGACTGGACGTGCTGTGGGTGGGCGTGCGGTGCGACAGCGCGGTGGCGTCCGGGCGCGAGATCGCCCGGGGTGACCGCGTCGGGGGGATGGCCGCGTTGCAGGCGGAAGTGGTGCACGAGGGCGTGGTCTATGACCTGGTGGTGGACACCACGCACGCCGAGTCCTTGGCGTGTGCACAGGACATCGCCGCCCGGGTGCGTGGCTAGCGTGGCCCTCCGCCTAGCGTACGGTCCAGGTCGCGGGCTGAATTGCTGTGACCCTCAAGAAGATCAGCTTCGCGCCTGACCCGGGTGACCGGCGAGCGCCTCCCGGATCAGGGCCGCGTCCTGGTCGAGAAGGTCACGCGAGCGCTTCTTCCAGTCGGCGGTGACCACAACGCCGTCCCCCGGATAGCGCGGCACCACGTGCAGGTGGAGGTGGAAGACGTCCTGTCCGGCGGCTTCCCCGTCGGCCAGTGACAGCCGTACCCCCTCGCAGCGGAGCCCCGACGCCCGCAACGCGGCCGACACGCGCCGTGCCGCCCGCCAGATCGCCGTACCGATCGCGTCATCGGCGTCCGCCAGCCCGGCCACGTGCGTGCGCGGGATCACCAGTACGTGGCCGGCGGTGGCGGGTTTGTGATCCAGGATGGCCACCACGCTGTCGTCGGCATGGACCACGCTGGCCTTGGCTCGCCCTGCGATGATCTCGCAGAAGATGCAGACTCCCATGCACAGCAGGATCGCGGTTGGCCCAGGTCTGCCGCACCCGGTCGCCGGAGCGTGGCAGCGCTGGGGATGCGCTGGCACACGTGCTGCCGGCTTGAAATCATCTGATCATGTCGGATGACACCTCAGGACGGTACCGGGCCGGCGAGACGGCCTTGCTGGCCGTCATAGCGGAATCCGAGCCGTTGGTGGGGCCCTGGCGGCAGCGTTTCGACTCCTCCGCCTCGGCGGGGGTCCCCGCGCACGTGACGGTGCTCGTGCCGTTCCTCGACATCGAACGGGTCGATGCCGCAGTGATCGACGAGCTCCGTACGCTGTTCGGCGCGCATGCCCCGTTCACCGCCCGATTCGACACGTTCCGCCGCTTCTCCGACGTGCTCTATCTCGCGCCGACGCCCGACCAGCCGTTCCGTGCGCTGACCGAGGCCGTCGTGGCGCGGTGGCCGGAAGCGCCGCCCTACGGTGGGCAGTTCGCGGAGATCATCCCGCATCTGACCGTCGCCTACAGCCCGCAGGCGCAGGTTCTCGACGAGGTGGAAGCCGCGCTGACCGCGCGGCTGCCGGTCACTGCCGACGTCGCGGCGATCAGCCTCTTCGTCAGCGACGGTGACCGGTGGCACTGCCGGACCGAGTTCGCGCTACTCGGCTGAACGCACTAGTCCATCAAACTAGGTTGATGTATCGTCCCGAGTATGGGAGCAGGCGCACAGCCCGGACCGCCATCGTTCGCGCGAATGGCGGCGGATCCGCTGCGCTGGCGGCTGCTGCGAGAGCTCGCGTGCAGCGACCGGCGGGTGCGCGAGCTGGTGACGCTGGTCGGTCAGCCACAGAACCTCGTCTCCTATCACCTGGGCCGGTTGCGGGCGAGCGGGCTGGTGGTGGCGCGGCGCAGCAGCTTCGACGGCCGTGACACCTACTACCGCCTCGATCTGACGCGATGCGCTCAATCGCTGGCGGAGGCGGGTGCGGCCCTTCACCCGGGTTTGCGCTCGGCTCCGGCACAGGTGTCCGCGCCCTCGGCTCTCCCGCCGGAAGGAGGTCCCGTGTTGTTCCTGTGCACGGGGAACAGCGCCCGGTCGCAGGTGGCTGAGGCGCTGGTCAGGGTACGCGCCCAGGGCCGGATCCCGGCGTTCAGCGCGGGCAGCCACCCCAAGCCGCTCCACCCGAACGTGGAGCGGGTGCTGGCATCGCGCGGCATCGAGCCGGCGGGGCAGCGGTCCAAGCACCTCAGTGTGTTCGCCGACCGCCGGTTCAGCTATGTGATCACTTTGTGCGACCGCGTGCGGGAGGTCTCCCCGGACTTCCCCGGCCGGCCCGCGTACCTCCACTGGAGCGTCCCCGACCCGGCCGCCGCCACCGGCGACCAGGAGGACACCTATCCACGGTTCGAGGCGATGGCGGCGGAGCTGGAGACCCGCATCGGGTTCTGGCTGGCCACCGTCGGCCCCGGATCCACCCGTTCACCTGTCCAGGAGGTCTCATGACCAGCCCGCAAGACATGGTCAACGTTCGCTACATGGTCGATGACGTGCAGGCGGCCGTCGACTTCTACACCAGTCACCTCGGCTTCGCGCTGCGCTTCAGCGCGGCGCCGGCGTTCGCCGACGTCACCCGCGGCAACCTGCGGCTGCTGCTGGCCGGGCCGAAGAGCTCGGCCGGCCGCCCGATGCCCGACGGGCGCACGCCCGAGCCGGGCGGCTGGAACCGGATCCACCTGATCGTGCCCGACATCGCGGCCGAAGTGGCCCGGCTGCGCGAGGAGAACGTGCGCTTCAGGAACGAGATCGTCACCGGCCCCGGCGGCAAGCAGATCCTGGTCGAAGATCCGGCCGGCAACGTGGTCGAGCTGTTCGAGCCGGCCGGGTCTCCACCAAGCCGGTGACGCCGACATAGGGCCTCCGGGCGGGCGGGGTTGTGCCGGACCCTCGTGTGCGGCACGGGTGTGCATATTGGCCTGAATACGAGAGAGCGCTCTCTTGACAACGGCGCCAATGTTGCCGGAAGGTTTCGGTAAAGTCATATCCCGTGGATCAGATGAGGTGCCCGGTATGGCACGCACCCCCCGTTCCAGAACGCTGCTCGCCATCGGTTCCGCACTCGCCGCAGTGATCGCGCTGCTCGTTCCGATGGTCGGCACCGCCCTCGCCGCCCCCGCCCCAGGCCCGCTGGTGTGGTCCGATGAGTTCAACGGATCCGCAGGCAGCGCCGTCGACCAGTCGAAGTGGCGCTTCGACATCGGCGGCAGCGGCTGGGGCAACAACGAGCAGCAGTACTACACCAACAGCACCCGCAACGCCGCCATGGACGGCGCCGGCAACCTGGTGATCACCGCCCGCCGGGAGAACCCGTCCAACTTCCAGTGCCACTACGGCACCTGCCAGTACACCTCGGCCCGCCTGCTCACGTCCGCCACCTTCACGCGGGCGTACGGACGGTTCGAAGCGCGCATGAAACTGCCCCGTGGCCAGGGCATCTGGCCGGCCTTCTGGATGCTCGGCAACGACATCGGCTCGGTCGGCTGGCCCAACAGCGGCGAGATCGACATCATGGAGAACATCGGCCGCGAGCCCAGCACCGTACACGGCACCATCCATGGTCCCGGCTACTCCGGCGGCGGCGGCATCGGCGCCGGCTACTCGATCGGCGGCGCCTTCGCCGACGCGTTCCACACCTTCGCCGTCGACTGGTCGCCCAACCTGATCGTCTGGTACGTGGACGGCAACGAGTTCCAGCGCCGCACGCCGGCCGATCTCGGCGGCAACCGGTGGGTCTTCGACCACCCGTTCTTCATGATCATGAACGTCGCGGTCGGCGGCTACTGGCCCGGCTACCCCGACGGCACCACCACGTTCCCGCAGAGCCTGACCGTCGACTACGTGCGCGTCTACGCCCCGCCGACCGGCGGCGGCACCGGCGGGCAGATCACCGGCATCGGCGGCAAGTGCGTCGACGTGGCCGGCGCGGCCACCGCCAACGGCACGGCCGTCCAGCTCTGGGACTGCAACGGCACCGGCGCGCAGAGCTGGGCCTGGAACAGCGATGGCTCGGTCCGCGCGCTCGGCAAGTGCATGGACGTCACCGCCGCGTCGACGGCCAACGGCGCGCAGGTGCAGCTGTACGACTGCAACGGCACCGGCGCGCAACGGTGGACCTACAACTCCGGCACCGGCCAGATCGTCAATCCCCAGTCGAACAAGTGCCTCGACGCCACCGGCGTCAGCTCGGCCAACGGCACCCGGCTGCAGATCTGGGACTGCGGTGGCGGCGCCAACCAGCGGTGGACGCGTAGCTGATCTGCTGTGACTGCAGGGCTTCTTCCCAGCGGAAGGGCCCTGCAGCTTCTTTTCGCCTTCCGAGCGAGAACGCGCTCTCTTCGCCGTTATTTGAATACGGCTTTCGACGAATTCAGGAGTGGCGGGCGTTCGGCCCAGGTGGCCCAGCGCCAGAGCCATTCCACCGGGCCGAAACGGCACCGGCCCAGCCAGAGCGTGGAGAACAGCCACTGGGCGGCGAGGATGGCGGCGGCGATCACCCACACCGTCGTCTGGTGCCAGCCTTCCGGCGGGCCGAAGAGGCGGGCGGTCGCCAGCACGAGGAGCGTGGCGGACAGATAGTTGGTGAGGGCCATCCGGCCCAGCGGCGCGAAGACGGCCTGCAGCGCCGGCCGCAGGCGGGTGCGGAGGAGGAGCAGCAGGCCGCATACGTACGCACCGGCCAGCAGCAGGCCGGCCACGGCGAGCGAGAGGCTGAATCCCCGGCCGATGACGTCGGCGCTCTGCATCTGGATCTGGAACCACACCGCCGGCACGGCACCGGCGACGAGGGCCAGGCACAGGAGGGCCGGAACCCGGGTGGACTGCTCGATCCTGGCGATCACCCCGTAGCGGGTCAGGGCCGAGCCCAGCAGGAACAGGCCGGGGACGAGGATCACCCCGCCGCTGCTGAACAGGAGCGGCGCGATCAGGAGCACCGCGGCGAGCACGGCCACGGCGCGGCGCGGCAGCCAGGTCGAGGGCAGGAGCACCAGCAGCCCGACGACGGCGTAGATCGTCAGGATGTCGCCCTCCCACAGCAGGAACCGGTGCACCAGGCCGATCGCGAGCAGCGCAAGGAGCCGCCGCAGGAGGATGCGACGGGGATGCGTGGTGCGGGTGGCGGCGGAGTCGACCAGGAGCGAGAAGCCGACGCCGAAGAGGAAGGAGAAGATCGGGAAGAAGCGCTGGTCGATGAAGAGGCCGGGCCAGTCGGGGGAGTCGTCCGGGGCGAGCTGGAGCACGACGTCGCCGGCGTTCGCGATCGGCTTGACGTTGGCCAGCAGGATTCCGCAGAGCGCGAACCCGCGGATGACGTCGAGCGCGGAGATCCGCGCCCTCCGACCGGCGGCGACCGGAGGCGCGGAGTCCGAGTGGTGCGGGTGCCGGGCGGGCGGGTCCTGAGGGTTCGGGGGCATGGAGCCATCCTGCGAGCGCCGGACGTCACCCGGCCTCGGCCGGAAGCAGGGTTGCGGACGGTACTTTCGGCCGGGATGGCCGGGACGGGCAGGGAAGGACGCGGAAGGACGCGGAAGGACGCGGAAGGACGCGGGACGGGGAAGGACGGGGAAAGCGAACGTGCCCGTCCTACAGCCGCCTGCTCAGCGGACCGCGCACAACAGCCGGTTGTTGCCGCGCTGCCACAGCGTCCCGACCTCGGTAAACCCCGCCTCCTCCAGCGCCTCGACGTGATGCGAGAGCAGATGGGACTCCGAGCCGTGATGATCGGCCCCCGCCGTGCTCCGCTCCTCGTTGAGCGCGGACAGGGAAGGGTCCGCCTCGATCGCCTCCCACCAGGCCCGCCAGTCCTCCGGCGGGTTCGCGCCGAACGCCCGCGCGGTCTCCCGCTCGTGCACGGCGTGCTCCAGCCGGGACAGAGCGGGCGTGGCGTCCTCGGTGTCCATGTGGTCGCCGTTGAGCAGCAGCCCGCCGGGCCGCAGCACGCTCGCCAGCTCGGAGTAGACGCCCTTCAGCTCGGGCCCGGAGATCCAGTGCAGCGCCGTGGTGCTGACCGCGGCGTCCGCCGGGCGCTCCAGCCCGAGCAGGCTCGTCCATCCACTCGTACGCAGGTCCGCCGACACGAACGTGAGGTGCGGATAGGCCGCCCGCCCGAGCCCGAGCAGCAGCGGGTCGGCGTCCACGCAGATCACCCTGGCCTGCGGCAATCGCTCCAGCAGCCGCGCGGACAACGAGCCGGGCCCGCAGCCGAGGTCGATGACCAGCGGGTCCGGCCGCCCGAGCGCCTCCACGGCGTCGATCAGGGCGGTGAACCGCTCCTCGCGATCAGGGAGGTATCCCTCCTGCTGGCGGTCCCAGCGCGCGATCCACTCCAGTGCGGCATCGTGAGTGAGCACGAACATCTCCTTGTAACCGTCGTTTAGAATTTCGACAGTCACAACGTAGAACACGAAGGTGTAACCGGTCAAGTGGATTACAACAGTCACACGGATACGGTGGTCAGGGTGGCGGTGGCTCTCGTCAACGCGCTGACCCCAGGTGAGCAGCGCGGACGTGTCCTCCCGTGGCCGGAGGACCTGGGAGCCGCGGCCACCGCGGGCCTGCGTACCGTCTATCCGGCCTACCGCGCGGTCACCGCGGCCGATGGGGCCGAGCTGGCCCACGTCGCCG
This sequence comes from Nonomuraea zeae, assembly GCF_005889725.1. Lineage (GTDB taxonomy): Bacteria > Actinomycetota > Actinomycetes > Streptosporangiales > Streptosporangiaceae > Nonomuraea > Nonomuraea zeae. Next base: position 56,761 of record NZ_VCKX01000024.1, on the reverse strand, counting down.
AACGCCTGCGCCGGGTCTTCGCCGCGGTCGCCGTGGCGGACATCGACACCGCCGCCAACCAGGTGAACGAGCTGCTGGTGGAGACCAGCGCCAGGCCGATGCTGGAGAAGCACGACGGCGAGCCGTGGCACCTGCACTTCCACGGCACGAGCGGAACGGTGGCCGGCGACTGGGCGGCGAGCTGCGCCACCGGGCTCGCGATCGTGCTGGGCAGCGAGTTCAGCGACCGGCTCGGCGTCTGTACGGCGCCGCACTGCGACCGCGTCTATGTGGACGTGTCGCGCAACGGCACCAGGAGGTTCTGCTCCACGGCCTGCCAGAACCGGGTCAAGACGGCCGCGTTCCGCGCCCGGAGCAAGGTGGAGTGAGTCAGGTCAGGACGCGGACGGGGACGCCGTCGATGAAGGACTCGATGTCCTGCACGGCGTCACGGAAGTACGTCTCGTAGTTGAGCTCGGTCACGTAGCCGAGATGCGGCGTGGCCAGCACGTTCGGCAGCGTCCGCAGCGCGTGCCCGGCAGGCAGCGGCTCCTCCTCGAACACGTCCAGCCCGGCCCCCGCGAGCCGCCCCGAACGCAGCGCCGCCACCAGGGCGTCCTGGTCGACGATGGCCGCCCGCGCGGTGTTGACCAGATAGGAGCCCGGCCGCATCAGCGCCAGCTCGCGCGCCCCGACCAGCCCCCGCGTCCTGTCGCCGAGCACGAGATGGACCGAGACGACGTCCGATCCGGACAGCAGCGCGTCCTTGTCCGGCGCCAGGCGCACGCCGTGCACGCCGGCCCGCTCCTCGGTCAGGTGCTCGCTCCAGGCCAGGACGTCCATGCCGAACGCCTGCCCGACCGCCGCCACCCGCGATCCGATCTTGCCCAGGCCCAGCAGCCCGAGCGTGCGGCCGTGCAGGTCGGTGCCGAGGGTGTGCTGCCAGGGGCCGCCGGCGCGCATGGCCGTCGCCTCGGGGACCAGGTGGCGGGTCAGGCCGAGGATCAGCGCCCAGGTCAGCTCGACCGGCGGGGTGGAGCTGCTGCCCGTCCCGCAGACGGTGACCCCGTGCGCGCGGGCGGCGGCCAGGTCGATGGAGGCGTTGCGCATGCCCGTGGTGACGAGCAGCCGCAGGCGCGGCAGCCGGGCGAACAGCTCGGCGGTGAACGGCGTGCGCTCCCGCATGATGACCACGATCTCGCAGCCAGAGATCGCCGCCACGAGGTCGTCCTGGCTGGGGAAGTGCTCGCGGAAGCTCGTCGCCCGCACCCTGGACCAGTCGGCCAGGCCGAGGGCCACGCCCTGGTAGTCGTCGAGAACGGCGCAGCGCGGCAGCATGGCGTGAAATCCTACGCGGATCCAGAAAGCCGTCTTACCGCAGGGCGGCTTTCCCCTTACCTCCCGAACCATCCCAGCCGCACACTCGTGCGAGAGGGTGTCCTGAAGTCCGATGGGAGAGGAATCATCCCATGCGTAGACGTCTGGCGGCCGCGACGTTAGCCACCGCCGCCACCCTCACCACGATCATCGCGCTCCCCGCCCCGGCCGGCGCGACCACCGCCCCGGCCGGCGCGACCGCCGCGGACCCGCACCGCGTCAAGATGAACGGCAGGCAGGAGGTCCCGGGCCCCGGTGACCGCAACGGCTTCGGCACGTTCACCTACCAGGTTCACGGCTGGCGGCTCTGCTACGTCATCACCGCGCACAAGATCAGGCCCGCGACCATGGCCCACATCCACAAGGGCAGGAAGGGCGTGGCCGGCCCGATCGTCGTGGCCTTGCGAGCCCCGTCCAAGGGCATCGCCCGCGGCTGCGTCAAGGCGGTCAAGCACCAGAACGCCAAGAACGCCGCCATGACTCTCACCAGGAGCGAGCTGCGCGGGATCGTGAAGTGGCCGCACCTGTACTACGCCAACGTGCACAACAAGAGATATCCGGCGGGTGCCATCCGCGGCCAGCTCGGCGGCGGTGGAGGCGGCCACGGTGGTCCGGTGACGGTCGATCCGTACTCGATGCACCACTAGGCCCCTGCTCCAGCTCCCCGGGGGCGGCCCGGGGAGCTGGAGCCCGTTCATTCGGCGGCCAGCCGCTCCGCCTCTTCGTGCAGCGCGAGGATCAGGACGAGCTCCATCTGCAGCTCGTCCAGCTCGGATCCCGCGGGGCCGTCTAGGACGCGCATGGTGAGCCTCCCTGACCATAGGACGCCCCACGAGTCACAAGGGTTTACGTCTCGCTCTTGAAGCGTTCCCATGCGGATTGCCGGGTCATGCCGAGCGAGACGCCGATGCGCTCCCAGCTGACGTCCCTGCCGCGCAGGTGTGCCACCCAGTCGCGCAGATTGTCATCCACCTGTACTTGCACGGCGGCGATTTTCGGAAGGTGGTCGAGGATTTGCTCATCGGTCATGGTCTCCCATGCGGGAAGCCGGGGCTCGGTAGAGGAGGCCAAATTCTCCCCTTCGAGAATTTCGTTGCACAGCCCTATACATTGGTCGCAAATATGCACACCAGGACCGGCAACCAGTTTGTCCACGTCCGTGCTCTTCTTGTGGCAGAAGGAACAGCGGAGTTTGTCCTTCCAGTCGGTGTCAGGCATGGCCTGACACTAGCCCGTCAGGCAGCGCCTGACAACCCTGCCGGACGATCACGTTCCATCTGTGCCTGGAGGATGCTCTGCCGCTCGTCGGTGATCCGCCGGCTGATCATCAAGTAGGCCGTCAGCACCCTGTCGTAGGCATTGCGCGCCTGTTCGAGCTGCTCGGTCAGGCTCGGGACGCGGTCGGTGTCGCCGAACTGCTCGGCCTCCGCGAGCAACGTGCGGGCCTCGTCCACGATCTCTTCGGCCCGCATCCTCGTACGCCGGAGCAGGGCCGCGCATTCGTGCAGCTCCGTCAGCCGTGCCGACGAGATGATGAACTCGGCAGTGTGCACGGCTGAGCCGTCAGCCATCCGCCTGCGGAGATTCGATCCCATTTCCCGCCACCTCCCGGTCAAGGTTGCCTAACTGTAGACGCGCAACCCCTGCGTGGGGATCACTCGCACGGGCCGGGAGTATCTCAGTGCACCTGGCGGAGAGGTTTCTACCACCGGGAGGAAAATCCTCTTCCCTGAAACGCATTCGGTGCAGGCCAAATGTGGTATTTGGCGGGCTTGGTGGGTCCTATTGGGGGATTGCCGTGAATCTCCGCTGATAGCAAAAGCCCCGGACGAAGACCGCCGATCGCCCCTCATGGGCACCGCCTCTCGCCACATACTGAAACGGAATGACAGCGCAACGTGACTTTGAAGTGGCGGCGATGGTGGCGATGCCGGAAACCGGGAACGATGACGACGCGGTCGATGTCAGCGTTGTCATCCCCGTGCACAACTGCCGGGCCTACCTCGACAGGTGCCTGACCTCCGCGCTCGTGCAGCGGGTGAAGAAGGAGCTGATCGTCGTGGACGACGGCTCCACGGACGGCGGCGCGGAGCTGCTCGACCTCTACGCCGCCTACCACAAGGGCAGCGTCAAGGTGATCCACATCGAGGCCAGCGGCGGCGCCGGCCGCCCGCGCAATGTCGGCATCGAGCACGCCACCGGCCGGTACGTGTTCTTCTGCGACGCCGACGACTACCTCGGCCCCGAGGCGCTGGAGCGCATGGTCGCCGTCGCAGACAGGAACGACTCCGACATCGTCCTCGGCAAGGTCGTGGGACACGGCAGGCGGGCGCCGATGTCGATGTTCCAGCAGGGCGCCGACCGGGTGGGCCTGGCCGGCAGCACCGTCTACAACAGCCTGAGCTGCTTCAAGCTGTTCAGGAGAGAGCTGCTGATGCGGCACGGGATCAGGTTCGGCGAGGGGATGCTCGTCGGCGAGGACATCCTGTTCACCGTGCACGCCTACTGCCACGCGGACGGGATCTCCGTGGTGGCCGACTACGACTGCTACCACCTGGTCTCCAGGCCGGACGGCAGCAGCATCATGCAGCAGACCGGCAGCAGGGACCCGATCTCCTGGCTGACCATGATCCGCGCGCCGATCGAGCTCATGGCCCGGCACGTCGAGCCGGGCCCGCTGCGCGACCACCTGCTGCGCAGGCACTTCAGGCTCGACGTGTTCGCCCAGCTCGGCACCGTGTTCCTGGAGAGCGACGACGTGCGGCGCAAGGACATCGCGCGCGAGGTGGCCGCGCTCTGCGACGACTGGTACACCCCCGGCGTGCACGAGCGGCTCAACAGCATCGACCGGCAGCGGGCGACCGCGCTGGACGACATCGACCGCCTCGTGCGCCTGGCCCGCATCGAGAACGCCACCGTACGGCGCAGGCTGACGGGGCTGCGCTGGGACGGCGACCGCCTGGTGGTGACGGGGGCCGCCCGGCTCGACGGCATCACCAGGGACGACGGCCTGGCCGTGGTGCTGCGCTCGAGGCACGACCCGGCCTCCGAGCTGGTCGTGCCCGCGGAGCGGAAGGGCAGCGAGTTCACCGTGCGCCTCGACGTGGGCGAGCTCGACTCGGGGATCTGGGACCTGCGGGTGGCGGTCGAGATCGAGGGCGTCGTACGTCTCGGGCGGCTCGGCGCGGACCGCGAGAGCGGCATCACCCGGCCGCCGCCCCGGCTGATCGGCGGGGTCGTGGCGCTGCCGTACTTCACCAGGGACAACGGCAACCTGAGCATCGACGTCGGCGGGCACGTGGTCGCGGTGCCCGGCACGGTGCGGCTGATCAGGACCAGGTGGGCGATGGGGCACCGGCTGCTCATCGACGGCGAGGTCACGGTCGTCGGCGCCGCCCCCTCCACCACGGCGATCAGGCGGATCGTCTGGCGCGAGCGGCGCACCGGCTGCGAGCGGGTCGAGCGCGTGATGGCGCTGCCCGGAGGCGGCTTCGCGGGGCGGCCGGCCGTGGGCAGGTTCCCGCCCGGGGTCTGGGACGCCTATCTGGAGCTGGGGCTGGGCGGGCCGCCCGCGCGGTTCCGGATCGAGGCCGACGCCGAGACGGTCGTCGGGCCGCGCAGGTGGTGGGGCGCGGCGCTGATGAGGAGCGTGCGGCCGTACGCGACGCCGGGCAAGCGGCTGAGCACCGTGGTGCGGCGGCTGACGGCTCGGACCATCCTGCGAAGAATTCTGCCCTAATTGCCATCTATGTGCAGGTGCAAGACGATGTCCTAAAGTAGGAGCGTTTGCCCATCCCTCTTCTGGGAGTCGTCCTTCTTCTGGGAGGCAGTGCCGTGCACGTACCCGATGGCTTCTTCAACGCGGCCACATCCATCTCAGCCGGAGTCGTGGCGGCCGCAGGCGTGGCGGTCTGCCTGCGGGGGGCGCGGCGCGAGCTCGACGACAGGACCGCTCCCATGGCGGGCCTCGTGGCCGCCTTCATCTTCGCCGTGCAGATGCTGAACTTCCCGGTCGCCGCCGGCACCAGCGGTCACCTGCTGGGCGGCGCGCTGGCCGCGATACTCGTCGGGCCGTACACAGGAGTGCTGTGCATGGCCGTGGTCCTGCTGGTGCAGGGCGTGTTCTTCGCCGACGGCGGGCTGACCGCGCTGGGCGTCAACATCACGATCATGGGCATCGTCACGGTGCTGGTCGGCTGGGGGATCTTCCGGCTGGTCACGGGGCTGGCCAGGGGCAAGGTCGTGGCCGCGGCGTTCCTGGCCGCGCTGGTCTCCGTGCCGGCTTCCGCGCTGGTGTTCTCGCTGCTGTTCTGGATCGGCGGGACCGCGCCGATCGAGGTGGGCACGGTGGCCGCCGCGATGGGCGGCGTGCACGTGCTCATCGGCATCGGTGAGGCCCTGATCACGGCGGTGACGGTCGGCGCGGTGCTCGCCGTGCGGCCCGACCTCGTGTACGGCGCCCGTGGCCTGGCCAAGCCGCTGGTCCTGCGCGACGCCGAGGGCGAGAGCACGACCGTGAGCCTCACGGAGCGCTCGGCCCCGGCCCGCCGCTACCGGAAGTTCCTGCTCGGCGGCGTCGGCGTGACCGTGGTGCTGGCCGGGATCGTCTCGTTCTTCGCCTCATCCTCGCCCGACGGCCTGGAAGCAGTGGCCGAGAACAAGGGCTTCATCGACCAGGCGACCGACCACCTGTTCGGCGGCTGGGCACTGGCCGACTATGGTGACGTGGGCGGAATCCCCGTCGGGGTGGCCGGGATCATCGGCGTCGGCCTGGTGCTGCTCATCACCGGAGCCCTGGCCTTCGCCGCGCGCAGCCGTAACAAGACCAAGGTGTGACACGTGGCAGCCGGGCATCATCATCAGCTCTACCTACCGGGCGACTCGGTGGTGCACCGGTTGCCGCCGCAGTGCAAGCTGCTGGCCGTGTTCGCCTTCGCGCTGGTCGTGGTGGCGACGCCACGCGAGCGGTTCTGGGCGTTCGCGGCCTACGCGGTGCTGCTGGTCGCGGTGGCGGTGGCGGCGCGGGTGCCGCTGGCACACCTGCTGCGGCGGATGGTGATCGAGGTGCCCTTCGTGCTGTTCGCGTTCCTGATCCCGGTCGTCGGGCTGGGGGAGCGGATCACGGTGCTCGGCCTGTCGCTCAGCGTGCCCGGCCTCTGGGCGGCCTGGAACATCCTGGCCAAGGCCACGCTCGGGGTGATCGCCTCGATCCTGCTGGCGGCCACCACCGAGCCGCGGGTCATCCTGATGGGGGCCCAGAGACTCAGGCTGCCGAGCCTGCTGGTGCAGATCGCCATGTTCATGCTGAGGTACATGGACGTGATCATGGAGGAGATGCGGCGGATGCGGGTGGCTCGCGAGTCCCGGGGGTTCGAGGCGCGCAATTTCCGGCAGATCCCGGTGATCGCGCGGTCCGCGGGGGCGCTGTTCATCCGGTCGTACGAGCGGGGTGAGCGGGTGCATCTCGCGATGCTCAGCAGGGGCTATACGGGTCAGATGCCGATAATTCAGGATCTGTCGGCTTCGGTCCGCCAGTGGGGCGCGGCCCTCGCCCTGCCCGCAGCGGCACTCGCAGTGTTGGGACTGTCCTGGTGAACACTCCAGAATCCGGCGTGAACTCCCTTGAGGTGCGCAAGCTCGCCTACGCCTACCCCGACGGGACGCAGGCGCTGTTCGGCGTGGACCTGTCCATCGCCCGCGGCGAGCGCGTCGCCCTGCTCGGCCCGAACGGCGCCGGCAAGACCACCCTCGTCATGCACCTCAACGGCATCCTCACGGCCGGGCACGGGAGCGTCGCCGTGGCCGGCACCCCCGTGCGCGCGGACACGCTCAAAGAGGTCAGGCAGCGCGTCGGCCTGGTCTTCCAGGACCCCGACGACCAGCTCTTCATGCCCACGGTCAGGGACGACGTCGCCTTCGGCCCGGCCAACGCCGGCCTGCGCGGCGAGCAACTGGACCGCGTGGTGAAGGAGGCGCTGGAGCGGGTCGGCATGCTGGAGGCCATCGACCGGCCGCCGCACCACCTGTCCTTCGGGCAGCGGCGCAGGGTGGCCGTGGCGACGGTGCTCGCGATGAAGCCCGAGATCCTGGTGCTCGACGAGCCGTCATCCAACCTGGACCCGGCCGCCCGCAGGGAGCTGGCCGAGATCCTGCGCTCCCTGGACGTGACCGTGCTCATGGTCACGCACGATCTGCCGTACGCGCTGGAGCTGTGCGAGCGCTCGCTCATCCTCTCCGGGGGCGTGATCGCCTCCGACGGGCCCACGCGGGAGCTGCTCGCCGACGCGGATCTGCTCGCCGAGCACCGCCTGGAGCTCCCGTACGGCTTCGCCATCCCGGCTGTCTGAGGTGATTTAGACCATCTCCCCATCCGACTTGTCCTGATACTTCCGACTCTTCCTAGTTTGTGCATGCCCGGTATCCGGGGATGTCGAAGTACAGTGGCTCATCGAGGAGGGGCCAAATGAAGCTGCGGCTTGCGCGACACGCCCTGGGTGACGCCGTGGTGGTGGCCGTTGAGGGAGAGCTCGATCTGTTCACCGCCCCATTTCTGCGCGATGAGGTGCGTGACGCCATCAAGCAAGACAGCGCCAGGCTCGTGCTCGATCTGCAGCAGCTGTCCTTCATGGACTCCAGCGGCCTCTCCGTGCTGATCGAGGCCTGGCGGCTGGCGACGGGAGAGGGCGGCGGCGTGTCCCTGGCGGCGCCCCAGGCGCCCGTGGCGCGCATTCTCCGCACGACGGGTCTCGACCGGCGGATCAAGGTCTACTCCGACGTCGACAGCGCCGTGGGGGGAATTTAACCGCCCCCGAGTAGAACTTCATTCGGTTGGCGGGTTAGGGTCCGGGATATGGACGTGAACGGATCTGCAGCAATCATTTCCGGCGGCGCCAGTGGCCTCGGCGAGGCCACGGCCCGCGAGCTGGCGCGCCTGGGCGCCACGGTGGTCGTCGCCGACCTCAACGAGGAGCGCGGCAAGACCGTCGCCGACGAGATCGGCGGCGTCTTCGCCAAGACGGACGTGTCGGACGACGAGCAGGTGCAGGCGGCCGTGGACGCCGCCGTGGCGACCGGCAAGCCGCTGCGCGTCGTCGTCAACAGCGCCGGCATCGGCTGGGCGGAGCGCACGGTCAACCGTGACGGCAACCCGCACAACCCGGCCTCCTACCGCAAGGTCATCGAGGTCAACCTGATCGGCACGTTCAACCTCATGCGCATCGGCGCGGCCGCCATCGCCAAGACCGAGCCGGTCGACGCCGACGGGCAGCGGGGCGTGGTGATCAACACCGCGTCGGTGGCCGCTCTGGAAGGACAGACGGGCCAGCTCGCCTACTCGGCCTCCAAGGGCGGCATCGTGGGCATGACGGTGCCCGCCGCGCGCGACCTGGCCGCGATCGGCGTACGCGTCAACACCATCTGCCCCGGAATCATCGACACCCCGATCTACGGCTTCTCGGCCAACGCCGACGACTTCAAGGCCAAGCTGGTGGCGCCGGTGGTCTTCCCCAAGCGCATGGGCCGGGCCGGCGAGTTCGCGCACCTGGTCAGGTCGCTGGTCGAGAACGACTACATGAACGCCGAGGTCATCCGCTTCGACGGCGGCATCCGCTTCCAGCCCAAGTGAGGTCCCGTGTCTGACGAAGTGCTCGTCGAGGAATCCGGCAACGTCGCCGTCATCACCATCAACCGCCCCAAGGCCCGCAACGCCGTCAACGGCGCGGTGGCCAGGGGAATCGCCGACGCGCTGGACGCGCTCGACGCCCGTCCCGACATCTCCGCGTACGTCCTGACCGGCGCGGGCGGCACCTTCTGCGCGGGGATGGACCTGAAGGGGTTCCTGACCGGCGACTTCCCGGTGGTGGAAGGACGCGGCTTCGGCGGCGTGACCGAGGCGCCCCCGAAGAAGCCGCTGGTGGCCGCCATCGAGGGCTACGCGCTCGCGGGCGGGTTCGAGCTGGCGCTGGCGTGCGACATCATCGTGGCGTCGTCGGAGTCCACCTTCGGCCTGCCGGAGCCCAAGCGCGGGCTGGTGGCGGGCGCGGGCGGCATCATGCGGCTGCCGCGCAGGATCCCCTACCACGTGGCCATGGAGATCGCCCTGACCGGCGACCACTATCCGGCCGCCCGCCTGTACGAGCTCGGCCTGGTCAATCGCATCACCGAGCCGGGCGCGGCGCTGGAGGGCGCGCTGGAGCTGGCCCGCAAGATCGCCGCCAACGCCCCGCTGGCGCTCGCCGCGACCAAGCAGGTCGTCATCGAGTCGCAGGACTGGTCGCGCGAGGAGATGTTCAAGAAGCAGAGCGCGATCATCAGCCCGGTGTTCGGCTCGAAGGACGCCATGGAGGGCGCGGCGGCATTCGCCGAGAAGCGCGCGCCCCAGTGGAAGGGCGAATAGCCCCCCGCGGAACCACCCTCCCGTTCCCAGCGGAATGGGAGGGTTCTCCATGCCGCACGCGCGGCTCTTCCTGCGTACGGTAAAGAGAGAGGAGACGACCTACCAGGAGAGCGCATGAGCGACTATTCGGGTTCCAGATTCGAGTCCGCCAAGCGTGGCGCCGGAGCCCTCCTGTCCGGTGCCCTCAGCTCGCTCATCATCGTGGTCGCCATGCTCGCCGTCATGTGGGTGGTCGAGGGCTTCGACTTCTTCCTCAACGGCACGCTCGACCGGCAGTTCGGCATCGTCGGCTGGGAGCCCGACGGGCTGATCGGCATCCTGTTCGCCCCGTTCCTGCACGGCGGCTTCGGTCACCTCATGGCCAACTCGCTCCCGCTTTTGGTGCTCGGCTTCCTGGCCGGGCTGCGCGACGTGCGCAAGTTCCTTTGGGCCAGCGTGCTCATCATCCTGATCGGCGGCCTGGGCACCTGGCTGACCAGCCCGGGCGTCTACACGGTCGGCGCGAGCGGCCTGGTCTTCGGCTACTTCGGCTACATCCTGGCCCGCGGCGTGTTCGACCGCCACCTCCTCGACATCGCCATCGCGATCGGCGTGGGCATCGCCTACTACGGGATCCTCGCCGGCCTGCTGCCGAACCAGCAGGGCATCTCGTGGCAGGGCCACCTGTTCGGTCTCGTGGGCGGCGTGGTGGCCGGCTGGGTGCTGCGCCGCAGGCGCGCCCTGCCCTCGGCCCGCCCGTCGTTCTAGAACGGCTCAGAGCGGGCCCAGGGCGGCCTGGGGGACGTCCTCAGGACGGCGGCAGGTGCGACCGCGTGTGCTCGGCCGGTGAGGCGGACAGCAGGCGGTCGATGTAGGCCAGGCCGATGGCGGAGGCCACGAAGGCCAGGTGCATGAACGTCTGCCACATCATCTTGTCGTTGGGCGTCGTCTGCGCCCTGATGAACGTCTGCAGCAGATGCACCGACGAGATGCCGATGATGGCCGTGGCCAGCTTGACCTTCAGCACGTTCGCGTTGACGTGCGAGAGCCATTCGGGCTCGTCGGGGTGGTCGTTGAGGTCGATGCGCGAGACGAACGTCTCATAGCCGCCGATGATGACCATGATCAGCAGGTTGGAGATCATCACCACGTCGATGAGCGCGAGGACCGTGAGCATCACCACGACCTCGCCGGACGGGGCGGCCGCCTGCTGCACGGACTCCTTGTGCAGGAACACCGTCTCGATCAGGTGCCAGAGCTCCATCGCGAACTGCCAGACGTACACCGCCTGGGCCACGATGAGCCCGAGATAGAGGGGGACCTGGAGCCAGCGGCTGGCAAACATCAGATAGCCGAGGCTCTTCGGCCGCGCGGTCCCCTGGCCGAATCGGGGTTTTTCGGGCAAGAATGTTTCCTACTAGTCGAGCCGGAGGGATGTCGGTCTGTTGGCGAACCTGGGATCCCTGGAACGCGCGATCATGGACGTGCTGTGGGATGCCGGGAAGGCGCTGAGGGTCAGAGAGCTCCTGAGCACGCTCAACGAGGAGCGCGAGCTCGCCTACACCACGGTGCAGACCGTGGCCGAGCGGCTGGTCCGCAAGGGCCTGCTCGTACGCACGCCGTACCGCAACGCCTTCCGCTACGCCGCGGTCATGACACGGGACGAGCACGTCAGCGCCCTCATGCTGGAGGCGCTGGCGGCCAGCACCGACCGGCTGCCGGTGCTGGCGAGGTTCGCGCAGAGCGTCGAGGAGGAGGACGCTCTGGCGCTCATGGACGAGCTGGCCCGCAGGACGGGCCGGCGCGCGGCTGACTAGAGGCGCTCGACCACGTAGTCGACGCAGACCGTCAGAGCCTCGATGTCGGCCGGGTCGATGGCCGGGAACATCGCGATGCGCAGCTGGTTGCGGCCCAGCTTGCGGTAGGGCTCGGTGTCGACGATGCCGTTGGCGCGCAGCACCTTGGCCACGGCCGCGGCGTCCACCTCGTCGGCGAAGTCGATCGTGCCGACCACCTGCGAGCGGAACTCGGGAGCGGCGAACGGCGACGTGTAGGACGTCTTCTCGGCCCAGGTGTAGAGGCGCTGGCTGGAGTCGGTCGTGCGGGCGGTGGTCCAGGCCAGGCCGCCGTTGCCGTTCATCCAGTCGAGCTGGTCGGCCAGCAGGAACAGCGTGGCCACGGCCGGGGTGTTGTAGGTCTGGTCCTTCGCGGAGTTGTCGATCGCCACCGGCAGGCTGAAGAACTCCGGCACGAAGCGGCCGGTCGCGGCGATCTCCTCGACCCTGGCCAGGGCGCGCGGGGACATGATCGCGATCCACAGGCCGCCGTCGGAGGCGAAGCTCTTCTGCGGGGCGAAGTAGTAGACGTCGGTCTCGGCGATGTCGACGGGCAGGCCGCCGGCGCCGGAGGTGGCGTCCACGAGCACCAGCGCGTCGTCGCCGCCCACGCGGGCGATCGGCATCGCGACGCCGGTCGAGGTCTCGTTGTGGGTGAGCGCGTAGGCGTCCACGCCGTCCTCGGCGACGGCCACCGGGTGGGTGCCGACCTCGGACTTGATCACGCTCGGCTCGCCCAGCCAGGGCGCCTTCTTGGTGACCGTCGCGAACTTCGAGGAGAACTCGCCGAACGACAGGTGCTGCGACCTGTCGCGGATGAGCCCGAAGGAGGCGATGTCCCAGAACGCGGTGGTGCCGCCGTTGCCCAGCACCACCTGGTAGCCCTCGGGCAGCGAGAAGAGGTCGGCGAGCCCGGAGCGTACGCGGCCGACCAGGTTTTTGACCGGCTTCTGGCGATGGGAGGTGCCCATGAGGCTCGCGCCGGAGGCGGCGAGCGCAGCCAGTTGCTCGGTGCGAACCTTCGAGGGCCCGCAGCCGAATCGGCCGTCGGCGGGCTTGATGTCAGCGGGAATCACGATGTCAGCCACGTAACGGAGCCTACCGAGCGGCGTGACGTGGCTTGTACGCGGTCCGGATTTTGAGACCTGTGAAACGTTCACTTCCCGCTCGCAGGTCAGCGGCGGTCGCGTGCCCGGAGGGCTTGACTAAGCGGCCCGCGGCTCTCACTTTCCTGGCAAGTCGCAAGAGGCGTGATGACCATGGCTGACATTGATGTCCTCACGGCCAGGGAGATGGAGATCCTCTCCCTCACCGGCTCCGGGCACAGCGCCCACGAGATCGCGGGGCTGCTCGGCATCTCCCGCTGCGCCGTGGAGAACCACCGGCGGCGCATCTACCACAAGCTCGGCGTGGCGGGCCAGAGCGAGGCAGTGTTCAGGGGGCTCGCGCTCCACCTGCTGGCCGGCCCGCTCAGGCCGCCCAGGGCCGAGTCGCCGTCCGGACGCGAGCTGGTGGTGATGCACGCCAGGTGCGTCATGGCCGCGGAGCTGGTGACCCGCACGGTGCTCGGCGGCGGGAGGGCGCTCGTCGCGGTGCGGAGCGGGCTCCCGTGCGAGGTCCATGTGGAGAGCTGGTCCAGGATCGGGTTCACCGCGGTGCTCGTGGACCCCGTCCCCGGCGACTGGCTGCTGCCGTTACGGCTCGGCGCCCGTACCGTCGCCGTGCCCTCCGCGCCTCCCGAGCCGGCCGCGGTGGCGGAGGCCGTGGCGCACGGCGCCTGCGCGGTCCTGTGGTTGCGGGACGTGCCCGAGCACCTCTGCGCGGTCCTCGACCTGGTGGCCAGGGGGTACGTGGTGGTGGGCTCGCGAGATCGGCAGGAGCAGGGGCCGCGGCTGACCGCGCGCGAGCGCGACGTGCTGGCCTCGATCGCCGCCGGCCACACCATCAGGCAGACCGCCCGCCTGCTCGGGATCGCGAGCAAGACCGTCGAGAGCACGCGCGCCCGCCTGTTCAGGAAGCTCGGCGCGCGCAACAGGTCACAGGCGCTGGCCATCGCCTACCGGGCGGGCCTGGTGGCGGCGGGGCAGGACCGCCCCGCCGCCCCGGTCACTGGCCACGACTCGCCGGGTCCACCCGCGCGAACGTGAGCAGGTCCACCATCCGGAAGTCGCCGGTCGTCCCGGCCCGTCGCGGCAGGGTGGGCCGCCAGGAGGGGTTGGTCATCAGGAAGGAGCTCGGGTCGAGCTGCAGCAGCCCGATGAAGACCTCGCCCACGATCCTGGCGCCCACGCCGGCCAGCCTGAGCCCGCCGCCCAGGACCTCGGCCTCCTTGAGCACGTAGTACCACAGCGGGGTGCTGGCGGGCAGTCCGTGCCCGATCGCCTGCAGCTCGGGGAAGTGCTGCGCCTCCAGGGACTGCACGCCGATCGCGCGGGCGATGTTCTGCCCGGACGGGATCGACCAGGTGATGTGGCGCAGCAGGTTCCGGGTGGCCAGCGAGGTCGGCGGATCCGCGGACGGGATCGCGGCCAGCGGCAGGTTGAACAATGGGGTGGAGATCTTGGTGTCGATGCGCTTGTTGGGCCGCACTTGACCGTCGCCGAAGTCGAAGAACGTCTGCCAGCCGATGAACCGCCTGGCCGCCCTGGCCCCGCCGCGCAGGTCGACGGGATCGCTCTGGCCCTGTCCCGCGGGATCGAAGATGAACCCGAAGAAGGCCGTGCCGTCGGGGTTGCCCGCGAGGTTGGCCCGGTAGGAGGGCCGCACCATGCTGTGCCCGAACCGGTAGGCGGCGCCCTGGAACTCGACGGGGATGAACTGCCGGCCCGCCGCCGGGCGGTAGAAGCGCCGCCCGTTCGTGAGGATGTCGTTGACGACGCTCTGCCCGATGATCAGCGGCAGGAACTCCTTGAGGACGAGCCACTGGTAGTGCCATCTGACCTGCTGCCTGGCGGCCTCGAAGACGTTGCCCTGCTGGCCCTGGGCGCGCAGGTGGTCGACCACCCGGTTGTGGAACAGCAGGAACGCGGCGTGCAGCCCCGAGATCATCAGGTTCTCGTCGTTGCGGGGGTCGGCGATGACGGCGGCGCGGTCCGCCCGGCGGGGCACGTCCTCGAACCTGCCGCCGCTCTCCAGCCGGAACTTGGCGGTGTCGGCGGGGTCGTAGAACTGCGGGCTGGCGACGGGACCGCCGCCGTAGACGCTGTCCAGGTCGAGGCCCGGCGTCCTCGTGTTGGGCGACTGCTCGGGTGCGGTCGGCACGCCGAGCGGCGAGGTCTGGTCGAAGGTCATGTCGTGGTCGATGAACTGGCCGAAGAAGGTGACCCCCGCCGTGTGCGTGGCGTTGTCGAGGTTGTCCGGGCTGAGCTCGGGGTTGGTGATCAGCCGGATCGGGCCCTCCTGCAGCGGGTCCTTGGCGTCGATCAGGCCGCCGGGGCGGCCCATCTCCATCAGCGCCTGCCGCAGGCTCGGCGCGTTGAGGTCCGCGAACGGGGCGAGAGTGAAGATGCGGCCGAACGTGTCAGGCGAGGCGGCCAGGCCGCCGGCGCGGGCCGTGACGACCTTGGCGAGGGCCTCGGCGGGGGTGAGCGTCAGGACCGCGGTCCCGGCTCCCACGCCGGTGAGAAAGCCGCGTCTGGTCAAACCTTGTTGTGGCTCGTCGCTGGATCGGGGCATGACATGCCTCCTTGCCGGCCTCCCGTCCGGGAGCAGGAAGGAGCGCAGGCGAACGCCGACGATCGGCTTCTGGGTGATCGTCTGACCTGCTCACGGGAGGGTGGGGGGTGCCTGCAGTCAGGCTGGTCCCTTGACAGGAGGCGGTCAAGGACAACTTTCCCCTAATGCGTTTCGGCCGCGGGGGACGGGACCGTTCCAGGAAGCCAAAAGGCTACCGCGGGCGTGAGCCACGCGGTAGCCAGTGAGGTGCGGGTCAGAGCGTGCCGGTCACCTCATCGGCGCCCGGCACGTCGCCGAGCGGGCGGGAGGCGGGACCGGTGTAGTTGGCGCTCGGGCGGACGAGTCTGCCCGTCAGCTTCTGCTCCAGGATGTGCGCGGCCCAGCCGGCCGTGCGGGCGCAGGTGAACATCGAGGTGAACATGTGGGAGGGCACCTCGGCGAAGTCCAGCACCACGGCCGCCCAGTATTCGACGTTCGTGGCGAGCACGCGGTCGGGCTTGCGCGCGTGCAGCTCCTCGAGCGCGGCCTGCTCCAGCGCCGCCGCGACCTCGTAGCGAGGCGCGTCGAGCTCCTTGGCGGTGCGGCGCAGCACGCGGGCACGCGGGTCCTCGGCGCGGTAGACGCGGTGGCCGAAGCCCATGAGCCTGTTGCCCTTGTCGAGCTCGCTCTGGACGTACTTCTTGGCGTCGCCGAGCTGCTCGACGCCCTCGATCATGTGCAGCACGCGCGCCGGGGCGCCGCCGTGCAGCGGGCCCGACATCGCGCCCACGGCGCCCGAGAGCGCCGCCGCCACGTCGGCCCCGGTGGAGGCGATGACGCGGGCGGTGAAGGTGGAGGCGTTCATGCCGTGCTCGGCCGCGGAGGTCCAGTACGCGTCGATCGCCCTGACGTGCTTGGGATCGGGCTCACCGCGCCAGCGGATCATGAAGCGTTCGACGATGGTCTTGGCCTCGTCGACGCGGCTCTGCGGCACCATCGGCAGGCCCAGCCCGCGGGCGGACTGCGCGACGAACGAAAGAGCCATCACGGAGGCGCGCGCGAGCTGGTCGCGGGCCTCCTCGTCACTGATGTCGAGCAGGGGCTTGAAGCCATAGGCCGGAGCCAGCATGGCCAGCGCGCTCTGCACGTCTACGCGGATGTCACCAGAGTGGACAGGAATGGGGTACGGCTCCGCCGGGGGCAGGCCCGGTTGGAACTTGTTGTCGACCAGCAGGCCCCAAACGGCCCCGAACGGGACGCGGCCGACCAGCTCCTCGATGTCGACGCCCCGGTATCGAAGGGCGCCCCCTTCTTTGTCCGGTTCCGCGATCTCGGTCTCGAAAGCTACGACGCCTTCGAGGCCGGGTTTGAAGTCGGACATACTCGGCCGCCTCCCTTTCCCTTGCCATGTTTGGGCAATGCCTTGATGTCGAGATACCGGCGGGTCAATTTAACCCCCTCCCAGCTCGTGCTCAGTCTCGGGACCCGCCGAAACCTCAAATCGCCTGGTCGGGAGCGGTGCGTGGGATCCGCCACACAAGCGCGCAAGAATACCGTCTCGTGGATGCCACCCCGCGCCCGCCCGTGCTGGCGGGGCTTCGCCGTACGTACGAGGGCCAGCCGCTGCTCGAATCCGACCTCGCACCCGATCCCGTCGCCCAGTTCACCGCCTGGTTCCAGGAGGCGCTCGACGCCGGCCTGCCGGAGCCCAACGCCATGGTGCTGGCCACCGCCTCCGCGGGAGGCCGCCCCAGCGCCAGGACGGTCCTGCTGAAGGGCTACGACGAACGCGGTTTCGTCTTCTACACCAACTACGAGTCGCGCAAGGGCCGCGACCTGGCCGAGAACGCCCGCGCCTCGCTGCTGTTCCCCTGGCACTCGATCCGGCGCCAGATCCGGGTCGAAGGCACCGTGACCCGGATCTCGCACGCGGAGTCGGCCGACTACTTCAACTCGCGCCCGTACGGCTCGCGCATCGGGGCCTGGGCCTCGCGGCAGTCCGCCGTCGTACGGTCCAGGGAGGAGCTGGACGCCCGTTATGAGGAGCTGGCGGCGCGCTGGCCGGAAGATCCGCCTGTGCCGGACTTCTGGGGCGGTTTCCGGGTGATCCCGATGGAGGTGGAGTTCTGGCAGGGACAGCTCGACCGGATGCACGACAGGCTCCGCTACCGGCGGACGCGACCCGGCTGGGCCCTGGAGAGACTTGCCCCCTAATGTTCCTTAAGTGGCATTCGGGGAGCTGGTCAAGCGTCATCTGGTAGACACCCGGCCGCTGGGCGTACCCGAATACCGCCGCATCTGGCTCGGCCAGGCGGTCTCGCACGTCGGCGTCGGCGTCACCGTCGTCGCCGTCGGGCAGCAGGTCTGGGAGCTGACCCACTCCTCCTTCTGGGTCGGGCTGCTCGGCATGGCCAACCTGATCCCGCTGGTCGTGTTCGGCCTGTGGGGAGGGGCGGTGGCCGACGCCGTGGACCGGCGCAAGCTGCTCCTTGTCGGCTCGGTCATCGCCTGGGCCGCCACGCTGTTCATCCTGGTGCAGGCGTTACTCGGCCTGAACAACGTCTATCTGATCTTCGCGGCGGTGGCGCTCAACGCCACCGGGTTCGCGATCACCGGCCCGACCCGGGGCGCCATCATTCCCCGTATTCTCGATCGGGAGCTGGTGCCGGCGGCGAACGCGCTCAACTCGCTCGTCTACAGCATGGGCGCGGTGGCGGGGCCGATGATCGGCGCGGTCGTGCTCGCCTCCGGCGGGTTCGCGGCGGCGTACTCGGTGGATGCCCTGCTGTTCGCCGGCAGCCTCTACGCGGCCCTCAGGCTGCCCTCACTGCCCCCGCTGGGCGATGTGACGCGTCCGGGTGCCCGGGCCGTCCTGGAGGGGCTCAGCTTCATCGTCAGGAGCCCGGTGCTGCTGATGTCGTTCGTCGTGGACATCATCGCGATGGTGTTCGCCATGCCGCGCGCGCTCTTCCCCGAGCTCACCGCCGACAGGTTCGGGGGCTCCATGTTCGCGCTCGGCTGGATAACCTCCGCCCTGGCCATCGGCTCCGTCGCGGGCGCGCTGTTCTCCGGCTGGGTGGGCCGGGTCTCGCGGCAGGGGGTGGCGCTCGTCGTCGTGATCGCGGTCTGGGGCCTGGCCGTGGCCGCCGCGGGGCTGGCGCACGACCTCTGGCTGGTCGTGGCGTTCATGGCCGTCGGCGGTGTCGCCGACGTGATCTCGTCGGTGTGGCGGCAGTCGATCCTGCAGCTGTACGCGCCCGACGAGATGCGGGGGCGGATGCAGGGGGCGTTCATGGTGGTCGTGGCGGGCGGGCCGCGCCTGGGCGACCTGCGGGCCGGGGCGACGGCGACGGCGCTGGGCGTGACCGGGGCCTGGGTGGGCGGCGGCATCGCCTGCGCGGTCATCGTGGTGGTCGTCGGGCTGTCGGTGGCGGGCTTCAGGAACTACCGGGCCCGCTAGCCGCACCCTTAGTCGAACGGGGGATCGAGCCGGCCGGGAAGGAAACGGGCTGCTCCGTTGTTGCCGTCCTTAAACATGGCCGGTCGTTCTCCCAATAGGGTTCCTTTGATTCCTGTGCCCGCTGCGGACGGGCTCAGTCCCCGCCACGACCGGCGTAACATTTAGTTGGGAGGAGCCTTGACCGCACACGGCCTGATCGACACGACGGAGATGTATCTCCGTACGATTTACGAGCTCGAGGAGGAGGGCATCGTCCCTCTGCGCGCCCGCATCGCCGAGCGCCTCCAGCAGAGCGGCCCCACCGTCAGCCAGACCGTCGCCCGCATGGAGCGGGACGGCCTTGTTCGCGTCGAGGGTGACCGGCACCTGTCCATGACCGATTTGGGGCGCACCCTGGCCACCCGGGTGATGCGCAAGCACCGGCTGGCCGAGTGCCTGCTGACCCAGGTGATCGGGCTGCCCTGGGAAGAGGTGCACATCGAGGCGTGCCGCTGGGAGCACGTGATGTCGGAGTCGGTGGAGTCGCGCCTGGTGACGCTGCTCGACAACCCGACCGTCTGCCCGCACGGCAACCCGATCCCCGGGCTGGCCGAGCTGGGCGCCAAGGAAGCGGCCGAGGGCGGTGGCAACACGCTGACCTCGATGTCGGACGTGGCGGGGCCCAGAGACATTCCCGTGGTCGTGCGACGAATTAGCGAACAAGTGCAAAGCGATCCCGCTGTGATGCTTAAACTCAAGCAAGTTGGGATACAACCCGGACGCGAGGTGACGCTCGCGGCGAGCGACGACGGTGTGCGGGTGACAGGTGACGGTGACGCTAACGACACTCCCGCGGAGCTTCCGCGCGATGTCGCTGCGCACGTTTTTGTCTCCAAGCGCTGACGCGCGCGCAGCTGCTTGGTTGAATCCCTCTTGGGAGGCCCTCCACTCTCCCCTGGCCAAGACTGTTGCAGGAGCGCCCGTGGTCCGCTTTGCATACACGCCACCCCGAGGAGTGGTCTCCGGATGAAGCGATGGGGGGATCTGTCACAAGAAACGGCTGATCACCTTGCTGCCGGATCCGTGCTCGATCACGCTGAAATGGCGGTGGTCGTCACCGATCGTTTCAGCAATCTCCTCTATTGGAACCCATTCGCCGAAAAGCTCTTCGGTCGTCCGGGTAAGTCGTCTACGCGAGACCCGTCCCTCTTGTCCCTCGGGGTCATGGAGAAGGACCATCCGCTGGCGATCGAGCTGGCCAAGCACGTCCTCAAGGGCGGGGTGTGGGAAGGCACGTTCGACGTCAGGCGCGGCGACGGCACCATCATCTACGTCCGCGCGCAGGCCGTCCCGCTGCGCCACCAGTCGGGCTCGGTGACGGGCATCGTCATCATGGCCCGCGAGGCGCTGCGCAGCAACGAGCGGGAGAAAGACCGCTTCGGGCTGCTGGAGCGCATCGGCGAGCGGCTGGCCGGCTCCCTCTACGTGGAGGAGACGCTCAAGCGCGTCGCCGAGATGCTGGTCCCGCAGTTCGCCGACCACTGCTTCATCGAGCTGATGGAGGGCGACCGGCTCGTCCGCCGGGTCTCTCAGCACGTACAGGGGTGGGCGCCGCCGTCGGGAACATGGAAGCCGGTGGGCGCCGAGATCCGCTACCCCACCGGCCACTACGCGGACACGGCGCTGCGCCGCCAGGAGACCATCCTGGTCGAGGACTTCGCCACCAGCAGCTTCCCCACCCCGCACGAAGGCAGCGCGCGGCTGTGCGGCGAGATCGGCATGAACTCCGCGATCGTCGCCCCCCTGCTGGTGCGCGGGGAGACGCTCGGGCTGATGTACCTCGGCCTGTCCAACCTCACCGACCGGCGTAGCCCCCACTACGACGCCTTCGACCGCGACTTCGTGGGCGCGATCGCCACCAGGGTCGCGCTGGCGATCGACAACGCGCTGCTGTTCGAGGAGGAGCGCCACACGGCCGAGTCCTTCCAGAAGCATCTGCTGCCCAGGGCGCTGCCCCAGCTCGACGGCCTGCAGATCGCGGTGCGCTACTACCCGGCGGCCCCGCTGGCCTCCCACGGGCAGGGCATCCAGACCCAGGTGGGCGGCGACTGGTACGACGTGATCCCGCTCTCGGCCGGCCGGGTCGGCATCGTGATCGGCGACGTCGAGGGCAGGGGCGCGAAGGCCGCCGCGATCATGGGCCAGCTCAGGGCGGCGCTGCGGGCGTTCGCGCAGGACGACAAGTCACCGGCCGACATCCTGGCCAGGCTCGACGAGTGGACGCGCATCATCGCCACGCCCGAGCAGGACGACAACGGCGCAGAGGTCAGCATCCCGCCCATCGTCACCTGCCAATACCTGGTCTACGACGCCTGGTCGCGGACGTTGTCCTTCGCCAACGCGGGCCACGCCCCGCCGCTGCTGCTGGTCGACGGCCAGTGCGTGGAGCTCGACATCGAGGAGGTCGGTCAGCCGCTCGGCGTACGCGCCAAGGGCCTGCACGCCGACCTGGTCTACAAGGAGGAGACGCGCACCCTGCCGCCGGGCGCGGCGCTGCTCCTCTACACCGACGGGCTGGTCGATCGCCGGCCCGGCCGCGACGGGCAGCTGCCGAGCGAGGAGGAGACGCTCGGCGTGCTCTGCGACAAGCTCGCCAAGATGTCCGACGCCGAGGTCGAGCGCATCGCCGACGCCGCCACGGTGGCGGTGCCCGGCGAGATCGACGACGACATGGCGATCCTGGTCGTCCGCTCCAGCGACGAGGACCTCGACGTCGAGGAGCGCACGTTCCCGGCCCAGCCCATCATGGTCGGCGAGGCGCGCAGAATGGCATCGGAGGCGTTCTCCGGCTGGAACGTGCCCGAGGAGCGGGCCGAACTGGCCTGCCTGCTCGTCTCCGAGGTCGTGACCAACGTGGTGCTGCACGCCTCCACCGCCAACGTGCCCCGCAGGGAGCTGGTCGTGGAGGGGCCGCCGCTGCCGTTCGAGGAGTCCTGGGACATGCCGGGCTTCGAGGACGAAGTGGTCAGCGACAAGGAGTTCACGCTGCGGCTGCGCAGGGGCGAGGAGGCGGTCTGGGTCGAGGTGTTCGACCAGGACCTGCGCCTGCCCCGCATCCGCAGCGCGGGGGAGAACGACGAGGGCGGGCGCGGCCTCTATCTGGTCGACCAGCTTGCCAGGCGCTGGGGATCGCGACCCACCAGGGAAGGCAAAGCCGTCTGGTTCGAGATTCCCACCCGTGGCAGGTGAATGATTCACTGGCGCCATGGAGCTGGCCTTCGAGCGACGGGGCACCGGCGCGCCACTGATCCTGATCCACGGCATCGGCCATCACTGGCAGGCCTGGCAGCCGGTGATGGACCGGCTGGCGGTCACCCGTACGGTGATCGCGGTCGACCTGCCCGGGTTCGGGGTGTCGCCCGGGCTGCCCGGACGCACCCCGTACACCGCGGAGTCGCTGGCTGACGCGGTCGAGTCGTTCTGCGCGCTGCTCGGCGTCCGCGATCCGGACGTGGCCGGCAACTCGCTGGGCGGCTACATCGCGCTGGAGCTGGCCTCGCGCGGCGTGGTCAGGACGGCCACCGCGCTGTCGCCCGCCGGGTTCTGGTCGCGTGCCGAGCTGCTCTACTGCCGGCTGGCCCTGCGCGCTCTGCGGGCCTCGGCCAGGGCGTTGTCGCCCGAGCAGGTCGCCATGGCGGCGGAGAGCCCGTTCATGCGCTCGCTGTCGGCCGGGCTCCTGGTCGCCCATCCGTCCAGGCTGGACCCGGCCGCGCTGGTCGCGGCCACCCAGGCGCTGGGCTCGGCGAGCGGATTCGACGAGACGCTGGAGTCGTTCGCCGGGCTGATGCCGCCGGCACCGCCGAAGTCGCCCATCACGATCGCGTGGGGCGAGCACGACCGGCTCCTGCTGCGCCGCCAGGCGGTGCGCGCGGCCCGGTGGTCGGGCCGGCGGGTCAAGCTGCTGAAGGGCTGCGGGCACGTGCCGATGAGCGACGATCCGGAGCTCGTGGCGCGCGTCATCCTGGAAACCGACCCTGTCGGAGAATAGCTGCGCCTTCGCCAATGCGATGAGGTAGATTCCCCATTCAAGCGCTCGCGTGGGAGGGTGCTGCATATTCCGATGGGGCCCGAATGGCGGAGTTCTTAGCGGACGACTCCTGGTATGCGCTGCTGCAGGAATGTCTCCACAAAAACCATCCCCCGGGGGCGTACGAGCTGCCGGTCATTCTCCTGCTCGGACTGCCGGGAACCGGAAAATCCGCCACCCTGGCCCAGATCGCCGGCAGCATCGGCAAGCCACACTCCCCGGTGGTCAGCCTGGCGCTCCACTCGGAGCCCCACCTGGCCGTCGCGGACGTCGTCCAGCGGCTCGCCTATCACCTGGAGAAGCTCAACGGCGTCAAGATGCCCCGCACCGTTTTCACCCTCGTCGTCCTCGGCCTGAATGCCGAACTCGAGGACACGAGGCTGGCGGCGCAGCTCGAAGAGCAACTACGCCGTAAGCCCCGGATAACTCGCGAAGACCTGAAACCGTGGGAAGATTTAGCCGGGCTGCTGCCGGACATAGGCATTTACCTGAAAGTCGCGATCGGTCTCGCCGAGTTGTTCGGGCGGCGCTTCGACGCCGTCGGCCACGTCCACGGAACAGCCAGGTCGTGGCTCGCCGGACGCGTCGGCGGCAATATTCTCGACCTCGCGCGAGACCAGCATTTACGCGGCGGAGACCGGCCGGCGTTCGCGCAGGGGATACTCCTCGAAGCCTTTCTGGAGGATCTCGCCCAGGCCTGGATGAGGCGACGCTACCCCCGCAACCTGCTTCTGACGCTGGACGACGCCGAGACGCCGGTGGTCACCGACTTCCTGCAGGCCCTGGTCGCCGCGCGGGCCCGGCGCGCGCAGGACTCCGCGCCCGCTGATCCGCTGGTCCTCGTGGCCGCCTCGAAGACCTGGCCGAAGGGCGTGACCGGCTGGACCCGGCCGGGCACACCGGGCCCCGTCCGGCCGCCGCTGCTCGCCGAGTCCTCCTACGACGACTGGATGGCGCGGCGCGGGCAGGGGGAGCAGGGCTGGTGGTACCCGGTGCTGCTGCCGCCGCTGCCGGACGGCCGGGCGCGGGCGCCGTACGCGAGCGCCGTCCACGACCTGACCAGGGGCTACCAGCGCGCGACCCGCGAGCTGACCGAGCTGCTCAGGAGCGCCGGAGACGACCACACGTTCCGGGGCATCCTGCACAGCGACAAAACCCTGCACCGCCTGCTGCCCGACCACCTGCCCCAGCGCGAGCGCCTGGTGGCGTGGTCGGCGGTCAGGAACGTGGACGACGCCGAGAACACCTCCTTCGAGGGGACGGGCAGCGCCTCGCATCTCCGCCAGGAGCTGGCCGACCAGCTGTGGCTCACCACGCAGAGCGAGGAGGCGAACCGCAGCGGCGAATGGGCGGCGCCGGGCGGCGCGGAGGTCACCGTGCTCCACCCCTGGCTCCGGCGGCTGCTCCTGCACCGCCTGGCCGCGAGGGAGGCGCACTGGGACCAGGTGCACGAGGCGTTGGAGCGTTTCTACGGCGGTCACGACGGCGCGGTGATGTACCACAAGCTCGCCCGGGTGACGGCGGGCGACGACCCGGAGCTGGCGGCGGTGGTGGCGTTCCTGAGCGAGCGGATCGGCCCGCTCGACACCCAGGGCCGTCGCGGCAGTCGGCTCCAGGAGTGGATCCACCTCTACGAGCAGGTGTCCTCCGCTCCCAACCGCCTGCCTCTCGACGTGGACGGGGACGTTCTGTACGACTCGCTGGCGGTGGACCCGGCGCAGACGGAGCGGCGAGAACGGACCGCGGTGATCAGGGAGCTGGTGGTGGCCCGCTGGTTCTGGCTCGACCCCCTGCTCGATCCCTCCGGGCGGCGTACGGACGACATCGCGCGCGAGTTCCGGCATCTCGCCGGGTTCACCAAGACCGGCCGGGCGATCTTCACACGAGAGGCCGAGAGGTATGAGCAACGTCCCCGGCGTTAGCCGCCAGATCCCGCCCGCGCCCTTCTACCGCAGGCGACAGCTCCTCAGGCGGGCCGGCCTGATCGCGCTCGTCGTCGTGGTGGTCGTCGCGGGCGCGGTCTTCGCGCTCCTCAACAGGCAGCCCAGCCTCACCGACTCGGCCGACGCCTTCGACGAAAGCCTCTCGGACATCATGGGCCGCATCCGCGCCGAGAACGAGGCCGTGGTGACCCGGCATCCGGACGAGTACAAGACGGTCCTGGTGCTCCTGCCGATGTCCGGCGACGCGAGCACCACGGGGATGGGCCTGGACACCGTCCGGCACGCTCTGCAGGGCTCGTACCTGGCGCAGGTGTGGCGCAACAAGGAGGACTCGGCGTCGCCGTACATCAGGTTGCTGGTCGGAGACATCAGCCCGGGGGCGTGGGAGGAGACCGTCGAGGACGTGCTGTCCCAGGTGGAGAGCGAGCGGCTCGTCGCCGCCGTCGGCCTCGGCGCCAGCATCGACGCCACCAAGCAGGTCATAGAGCGGCTGAGCACGGACAAGTTCGCGATGGTGGCCGCCGTGCTGACCTCCGACGAGCTGCAGAAACACGATGCGCTCGTACGGGTCGCGCCGCTCAACAGCGACCAGGCCGAGGCGTCCGTACGCTTCGCGGTCAAGGCCATCCCGGCGCTCAAGCCGGTCATCGTCATGGACACCAACCCCGGCGACAGCTACAGCAGGACGCTGAGCGCGTCCTTCGACCGGACGCTCGCCGGTGTCGTCGACGCCAGGCGGCGCGCCCAGCCCCTGACGTTCGACTCCTCGGTGAAGGCCTCGGGCACGGTCATCGGCAACATCGCGGAGTCGGTCTGCAATTCCGAGTCCAACACGGTCTTCTACGCGGGCCGGGCCCTTCACCTCCCCGCGCTGCTGCGCGGCCTCAGCCTGTCGCGCCGCTGCGCGGAGCGCGGGATCAACGTGATCGCCGGCGACGACACCAGCGAGAACAGCCATCCGGTCGCGAACCCGATCTGGAACGACAGCAGCGGCAAGATCCGGCTCTACTACACCGCGCTGGCCCATTCCGCGAACATCTCCGACGGAAGCAGCGCCGTGCTGGCCGCCATCAAGAGCAGGTTCGGCAACGGGGACGACCGCGGATATGTCCGGCTGTTCCCGGAGGAGACCCTCGACGACGGCCAGGCGATCATGCATCACGACGCCCTGTACGTCGCGATCAAGGCCATCGACAGGTACGCCAAGGAGCGCCTGGAGAGCCTGGGACCCCCCGAGGTGGCGGCCATGCTGCGCAGCGGCACCATCTCCGTCCAGGGGGCCAGCGGGGACATCTCGATCGACCGGGACGGCAACCCGAGCAGGCAGTCGATCCCCGTCCTGGAGCTCACCCCCTACGGCAGGACGACCTTCGCCACCTGGGCTTCCCCCGTCCCGTCGGGGGACCCGGGCCAGTGATCGAGGTTGGCGGCCATGCGGCGGAGCACGCCGACGGTCGCCTGGTACTCCTCCGGGCTGACCCCCTCGGTCGCCTGCCGCCTGAAGCCGCCGACCTGCTCGGCGATCCGCGCATGCGCGGCGCGGCCGGAGTCGGTGAGCCGCCCGTCCGCCAGCCACCCCTTGGCGGTGAGCCCGGCCGTGGCCTCCTCGACCCCCTCGAATGGCAGGGGGCCGGTGTCACCGAGCGCGGCGGCGTTGAGCAGCTGCCACTCCCGCCGGCTGGTGCCGCTCAGCGCCTGCTCCATGGAGCTTTCCAGCAGGTCGTCCAAGTGCTTGAGCCAGTATCCGATGGGTTTGTCCATAGATGTACAATAACAACTATATGTATGAAGACAACGAAATTTCGGCGATCGAGCGCGCCATGATCACCATCAGGCGCCGGCAGCGCAGACGCGTGCTCGCGAAGTCGCAGGGGGCGGCCGGCCCCGAGTTCGACGTGCTGGACGTGATCGAGGGGGCGAGCGAGCCGGTCGGCGTGTCCACGGTCGCCGAAGCGCTCGGCGTCGACCAGCCGAGGGCGAGCCGGCTGGTTGCGGCCGCCGTGGCGGCGGGCCTGGTCAGGCGGGAGGCCGATCAGTCGGACGGGCGCAAGGCGTGGCTGGTGCTCACCGGGGCGGGCGAGGCGGCCCTGGCGCAGGCCCACCGGGTCAGGCAGGCCGCGTTCGCGGCGGCGATGGAGGGGTGGTCGGCGTCGGAGCGGGCGGAGTTCGCCCGGCTCCTCACCCGATTCGTCGAGGCCGGCTGAGCGCCGACCTGGTCGCGGGCGGCTCGGTCGAGGTCAGCGGAAAGTCTGACCCCAGATGAGCAGCATGACGATGACGAACACCAGCATCACGCCGAAGTAGCCGACGGGACCCAGGCGGATCGCCCTGCGCACCCGGTTGAGGCCCCAGGCGAACAGTAACGCCAGGAAAATCAGGAGGATCAGGCCGCCGTCCATGCTGTCCAGTATGCGACTTTCCCTGGCCTGCCGCGCGGGATGGCTCAGAAGCCGAACGACCGCCCGATGATCTCCTTCATGATCTCGGTCGTGCCGCCGTAGATCGTCTGGACCCGGCTGTCGATCCAGGCCTTGGCGACCGGATATTCCATCATGTAGCCGTATCCGCCGTGGAGCTGGAGGCAGCGGTCGATGACCTTGGTCTGCAGCTCGGTGGTCCACCACTTGGCCTTGGCCGCGTCCACCACCGTGAGCCGGCCCGCGTTGAGCGCGACGATGCACTTGTCGACGTAGTGGCGGGCGATCTCGGTCTCGGTCGCCAGCTCCGCGAGGACGAACCGGGTGTTCTGGAACGAACCGATGTTGCGTCCGAAGGCCTGGCGGGTCTTGCAGTACTCGATGGTCTGCTCCAGCACGGCCTCCGCCGCGGCCACCGCGGCCACGGCGATCGACAGGCGTTCCTGGGGCAGGTTGTTCATGAGCTGGACGAAGCCCTCGCCGTCGTTCGGGCCGAGGCGGTTGGCGGCGGGCACGCGTACGTTCTCGAAGAACAGCTCGGCCGTGTCCTGGGCCTTCATGCCGATCTTCGCCAGGTTGCGCCCGCGGCTGAACCCCTCCATGCCGCGCTCCACGGCGAGCAGCGTCGTCCCCCTGGCGCCCGCCTCGGGGTCGGTCTTGGCCACGACGACGACGAGGTCGGCGTTGATCCCGTTGGTGATGAACGTCTTCTGCCCGTTGACCAGGTAATGATCGCCCTCGCGGAGCGCCGTGGTCCTGATGCCCTGCAGGTCGCTGCCGGCCCCCGGCTCGCTCATCGCGATGGCCGTGATCAGCTCACCGGTGACGAAGCCGGGCAGCCAGCGCTGCTTCTGCTCGTCGTTGGTCAGATCGACGACGTACGGGGCCATGACGTCGTTGTGCAGCGAGAAGCCGAGTCCTGATGCGGCGTACTTGATGATCTCCTCGACGATCACGGCGTTGTAGCGGAAGTCCTTGATCCCCGCGCCGCCGTACTCCTCGGGCACCGAGAAGCCGAACATGCCCAGCTCCCCGGCCTTCTTCCAGACCTCGCGCGGGACGATGCCGTCCTGCTCCCACTGCTCGTGGTGCGGCACCACCTCGCGGGCCATGAACTCGCGCACGGTCTCCCGGAAGAGCAGGTGCTCCTCGTCGAAGAGGTCTCGCTGCATAAGTCGCCTCCAAGCAGGGTCTCGTGCACGACAGAATACGATTCTGTTACCTGGAGGTATACCCGGTTTCCCCGTACGGCAGGCGACTGCGGACACGGGTTCATCACAAGTGCCGGAAGTTGCCGCGTTCGGCATGTGTTGCGGGTGTTTTCGACTCTAAGATCTACCCTCGGTCTATTTGTGGGTGATCGGAGTCTCCGTGAGTCGGTGGCGCAAGGCGTTGATCGCCGCATCAGTGGGGTCTGTGGCGACACTTGGCTTGGTGGTGATGCCGAGCATCCCCGCATCGGCCGCGCCGGCGGATCTTGTGATCGATTACCTGTGTACGCCGGTCGGGGAGAGCAGCATCGTCCGGCACGGCCCGGTCCGGCTGACCACCAATCTCACTTTCACCACCGATCTCGTGGTCGGCGACCCGCTGAACCTCATCTGGAAGATGGGCTACACCGGCGATGGCAGCCGGCTGCAGTCGCCCGGCTACTTCGGTGAGGGCGGCCAGGTGCATGCCACCGGCAATGTCGAGCACCGCAGCAGCTGGGTGGGCATCCTTCAGCCGCAGGGCGTCTCCGACCCGGAGGGCCCGCTTCGCCCCGACGACCCGCTCGCGCTGCCCGAGATGATGAACGACCCCGGCCTGACCAACAAGGCGGGCATCATCACGATCACGCCGAAGGACATCGATCTCGACTTCACCCCGCCAGACGGCAGCGTGCCCGTCAACGACGGTGACGACGCCGACAACCCGAGCGACATGAAGATCGTCTACGACGGCGCCTGGACGCCACGGGACGATCTCCCGGGTTCCGAGAACCACGTGCACAACGACCTGCACGAGACCAGTCAGCTCGGTGCGTCGGCCCAGCTGACCTTCGTCGGCACCGGCGTGGAGTACATCGGCCCGCACGACAAGGACGCCGGGCCGGTCGACATCTACATCGACGGCATCAAGCGGGCCACGGTGGATCCCTCGCGTGACGCCGACGACGATCCCGTCAACGACGACCTCGACGGTGGCCACACGCTGTGGACTTCGCCCGAGCTGACCTACGGCAAGCACACCATCAAGGTCCAGAACGCATCCACCCGCCTTGCATGGGTTGACGCGTTCCGGGTGACGACCACCACGTCCCAGACCCCGACCGGCTATCACAGTGCGAAGTGCAAGCTGGTCGGAAGCCCGGTGTCGGTCCAGGTGACGGTCCGGGAGAAGACCGGCCCCACCGACACGACCTCGCCGAGCCCCACCAACACCACGACGGACGACCCGACCGACGATCCGGACCCGACCGACGACCCGACCACCAACACCACGCCTCCGCACGCCGGCACCACGACCGACTCCCTGGGGCACGTGATCGTGGTTCCCGTGGCCTCCGGCACCAGCACGACCACGTCCACGCCCAAGTCCACCGGGCCGACCGCGACGAAGTACTACAAGGCGCAGGTGCCCAAGACGCCCAAGGGCGGTGTGGACAGCGGTGAGGCGCCGGATGACGGCGGGCAGCCGTACGGGCTCATGGCCAGTGGGGCCGCGCTCGTGATGGGCAGCGCGGGTGGCGGGCTGCTGATGCGCAGGCGCAGGGCCGAGCACGTGGGAGGAGCGAACTGATGACCGAGCAGAAGCCGACCATGCAGCGGGCGCTGCCCGGACTCATGATCGCGGGCTCGCTGGCCGGCGTCGGCATCGTCATGGTGAGCCTGCTCTCGCTGGCGCCGCCGGTGGACGACGGCTCCGGCTCGCTGGCGGCGGCGCAGGACCAGCCGACGAAGGTCGAGGTGCAGAACGCGGGCGCGTTCGTCCTCCCGCCGACCGTGGGCCCCGGCGGCAAGAACGTGCCGCTCACCCCGGCCCGTCTCGACGCGCCCCCGCCGCTGGCCGCCGCGCCGGTCGTGCCGGCGATCCCGACGGCCAAGACCAAGAAGGCCAAGGCGCGGCCGACCCGGATCAAGATCCCCAAGATCAAGGTGAACGCCCCGATCGGCGCGGTCACGGTGGACATCAAGGGCAACCTGGGCACCCCGCCGCTGAGCAAGCCGAAGCAGACGGGCTGGTACCGCTTCTCGCCGGTCCCCGGTGAGGTCGGCCCGGCGGTCATCAACGGGCACGTGAGCACCCGCAAGGGGCCCGCCGTCTTCGACCGGCTGCGCGAGCTGGCCAAGGGCGACCAGATCTACGTCTACCGGTCGGACGGGAAGGTCACCCGGTTCACGGTGAGCGGGATCGAGCAGGCCAGCAAGAAGTCCTTCCCGACCTCCCGGGTGTACGGGAACACGACGAACTCCCAGCTCAGGCTCGTCACGTGTGGCGGGGTCTTCAACAAGACGGCGCACAGTTACACGGACAACATCATCGTGTACGCAACGTTGTCGAAGAAGAAGGGCTGAGGGGGAAGGTGGGGCGGGTTTTGCGGTTTACGGGAAGTTGACAGGGACAGTTCGTAGGATCTCTACCTAACCGTGACCAACGGCTGGAATTCTGGCACGACTGTTGACACTGCTTTGAAACGGAGATGGACCCGTGCTTATGTCCCAGGCGTGGCGCCGCCTCGCCCGTAAGACGTCCGCTTTGGGATTGCTGGGTACGCTCGTCGTCTTCCTCGGCTCCGTCTTCATCGTCTCGACCCCAGGGGTCGCGTCTGCCGCGGTGACGAAGCAGTTCGCCTATACCTGTAGTGGCGGCCCGTTCACTAACACCTCCATCAGCGTCAGCCTCAGCGCGCCCGACTCGACGACGGCGGGGCAGACCTTCGACCTGACCGTGGGCCTCCCGGCGCTGACGCTAGCGACCGCTCCGCAGTCGGCCACCACTGTGCAGGCCACCATGGCGTTGACACCCACGGGTGGGACCGTCTCCGACGCTGGCGTGAAGACGGGTCCGGCAGCTTCCACCACGGCTGTGCCGGCTGGCAGCGTGATGTACAAGATCGCGGTGACCGCGGGCACGACCACCAAGGTCAGCGTGAAGCCGGGTGAGCTCAAGCTGGCACTCGCCACTGCCCCAACGACTGTGACGACGTGCACGACGACCTCCACTGAGGTCCTCGACGTGCCCATCGGGACCGGCGGTGGCGGGACCGGTGACGATGTGGTCGCCTACACCTGTGCGCTCGGCACCACCGGCACGGACGCCGACTACCCCGCGGACGTCGACATCAAGGTCGTCATGACGCCCCCCACCACCGCCGCCTCCAACGCCGACGCCTCCATCACCTGGACCGGCACCATCCAGAGCACGGGCGACCCGCTGAAAGCCCCCACGGGCTTCCCGACGACCAGCCCCAAGATGTTCGTCACCGTGAAGGCCACCGGCGCGGGCGTTCCGGCCACCGCGACCGGCGAGGGCACCCTGACGGGCGTCACGGCGGGCTCGGACATCTTGACGCTGCCCACCGTCACCGTGAAGATCAAGCCCACCACCACCGGCACCGTGTCGCTGACCGCCGGGGACATCTCCTTCGGCACCTCATCGACCTCGCCGGCGATCAAGTGCACGGCCCCGACGACCGGGCTCAAGGCGTACACCTTCACGGTCACCGCCGGCACGAGCCCCTCGTCCAGCAGCACGCCGACGACCTCCACCCCCAAGCCGACGAACACCAAGACCGCGACGGTCACCGTCACCCCCACCAGCAGCACCACGAAGAAGTCCCAGACCCCCAAGGCCGGGGCCGACACGGGTGCGGGTGGCGAGATGGGGCCGGACGGCCGGATGTTCATCCTGACGGGCACCGCCCTCATCGGGGTCGCGGCAGTCGGCGGGCTGGTCATGCGCCGCCGCTCGATCAAGGGCTGATCGGGAAATGTCCGGACACTATCCGTACGGCGGACCGGCCGTACCGCCGCCTCCCGACAAGGGGAGCACGGCGCTCAGGACCGTGCTGATCGTGGCCGCAGTCGCCGGCGTCGTGACGGTCGTCGCCGGGCTGCTGATCGTCTTCAACTCCCCCCAGGAGTACGGCCTGGCCAGCAACCGGGACCAGCTGGGCCTGCAGGCGCAGCCGAAGGCCTCGGGGCAGCCCGAGCAGGCGCTGTTCCAGGCCGCCCCCGACGTGCCGCCCCCGCTGCCGCAGATCACCCCCGCGCCGGCCATGCTGCCCTCCACGCCCGTGCGGATCGTGATCAAGAGACTGGGGATCAACGCGCCGATCAAGTCCGTCGGCCTGGCCAAGGACGGGACCATCGAGGTGCCGCCGGCCGACAACCCCAACCTGGCCGGGTGGTACCGGAACATGTCCACCCCGGGCGAGAAGGGCCCGGCCGTGATTCTCGGGCACAAGGACACGAGGACGCGCAGCGCCGTGTTCAGCCGCCTTCCTGAGATCAAGAACGGCGACACGATCGAGATCAAGCGCCAGGACAAGACCACGGCCGTGTTCACGGTCGGCGGCGTGGAGCAGGCGAGCAAGAAGACGTTCCCGACCCAGCGCGTGTACGGGGACCAGGCGAACGCCCAGCTTCACCTCATCACCTGCGGCGGCGACTATGACCGGACAAGCGGGCACTACACCGACAACGTCATCGTCTACGCGACGATGACGAGCTCCTATCGAAGCTGAGCGCGGAGGCGGGCATGGGCTGGATGGCGAAGCGGAGACTGCGTACTGGCCCGACGGCGGCACTGCCCGCCAAACCGGACCCGGCCGAGCTGTTGCGCATCATCCAGCTCGCGGACCCGAGCGCCAGGAAAGACGGCGACGACATCGTGGCGACGGACGTGCGGGTCTGCGCCCCGGTCGAGGCCGAGCCCGACCTGACGGGCGGCGAGCTGGAGAAGGTCTGGGCGGTCAGGGTGACCGCCGAGGGCCCGCTGCCGCTGGACTTCTTCGACCGCTACCTCGCCGAGGGCCTGGCCTTCCGGCTCAAGGGGCTCGCGGTGTGCCGGGGTGAGGTGAGCGACCCGGCCGACGAGGAGAGCGGCCCGGCGGTCATCCTGCCGGTACGCCCCACCGCGGAGGAGCTGGCGCCGCTCCTGGAGCCGCAGGAGGACGACGAGTTCACCTTCACCGCGGGCGACATCCGGGCCGCGCTGGTGCCACAGAAGGGCCGGCCTCCTGCCGTGGAGGAGCTGCTGCCCTTCGCCACCGAGCTGACCGCGATCGAGCTGCGCGGTGACGAGCCCGTGAAGCTGGGCGCGCTGGCCCTGGAGCTGTCGGAAAAGCTCAACGGCCTGGTCGTGGACCGGTGGCGGTTCCGGGTGGACACGGCGGAGGAGCTTGTGCCGCCCGCGTGAGGAGCCACAGAACGTCGTTCTGTTGTACTCTGCCCCTAGTAACCGAATAATGCTCGGTTTCCAGGAGGCACTGTGGCAGAGGCGTACATCGTCGGGGCGGTTCGCACCCCGGTCGGCAAGAAGAAGGGCGGTCTTTCCACCGTCCACCCCACGGACCTGGCCGCTCACACGCTGAAGGCACTGATCGACCGCACCGGCGTCGACCCCTCGGCGGTGGAGGACGTGGTCATGGGGTGCGTCATGCAGTTCGGCCCCCAAAGCATGGACATCGCGCGAAATGCCTGGCTGTCGGCGGGGCTGCCCGAGACCACCGCCGGCGTCACCATCGACCGGCAGTGCGGCTCCTCGCAGCAGTCGATCCACTTCGCCGCCCAGGGCGTCATGTCCGGCACCCAGGACCTCGTCGTGGCGGCCGGCGTGGAGTCGATGAGCGTGGTCCCCATGGGCTCCTCGATCACGGCCGCGCTGGAGAAGGGCATGCCGTTCCCGTTCGGCGAGAAGTGGGTCGAGCGCTACGGCAAGCAGGAGATCTCGCAGTTCCGCGGCGCGGAGCTGATGTGCGAGAAGTGGGGCTTCACCCGGGAAGAGCTGGAGCAGTACGCCTTCGAGTCCCACCAGCGGGCCGCGAAGGCCATCGCGAACGGCTACTTCAAGGACCAGATCGCCCCCATCAACGACGTGGAGGACGACGAGGGGCCGCGCGCCGACACGACGCTGGAGAAGATGGCCGGGCTCAAGACGCTGAAGGAGGGCGGCCAGATCACCGCGGCCACGTCCTCGCAGATCTCCGACGGCTCGGGCGCGGTGCTGATCGCCTCCGAGGAGGCCGTCAGGGAGCACGGGCTGACCCCGCGCGCCCGCATCCACCAGCTCGCGCTCATGGGCGACGACCCCGTGTTCATGCTGACCGCGCCGATCCCCGCCACGCAGCGGGCGCTGAAGAAGGCCGGCATGTCGATGAGCGACATCGACGTGGTCGAGATCAACGAGGCTTTCGCGCCGGTGCCGCTGGCCTGGATGAAGGAGCTCGGCGCCGACCCCGCGCGGGTCAACCCGAACGGCGGTGCGATCGCGCTCGGCCACCCGCTCGGCGGGACGGGAGCGATCCTGATGACCAAGCTGCTGCACGAGCTGGAGCGCACGGGCGGCCGCTACGGCCTGCAGACGATGTGCGAGGGCGGCGGCCAGGCCAACGTCACGATCATCGAGCGGCTCTGACCGCGCGGAAGTGTGAAAAATGTGAGCGCCGCCCCCTGGCGTACGGTGGGGGCGGCGCTCGCTAACTACCATCCAGGGTAGTTGTCCTAGCGCCCCTTGGGCGGGATGCGCCTGGGCGGCGCGATCGGCCGCTGGGGCATTTTGGGCAGCTGCCTGGTCAAAGGCAGCTCGGGCAGGCTCTTGTCCTTGCCGGAACGGCGGACTCGCATAAGGATGCTTCCTTCACGTAACTCACGACGCGGCACGGATGGCCGGTCGGCAAAGCTCAGCTGCCGCGTCTGGATGGACTGAGGCGGATCTCGTCGCTGAGTGGGCGTGGGTGGCCCCGCGAATTACTGGTAAAGGCGCATGGCCAAGACACTACGGCCCGGCCGGAATCCGGTGCAACCGAATTAATCGCGGCCTGCGAGCTGCCGTTCGAACCCGGTCACCATGGCCCGCAGCCCCGCGTCGAACCACTGGTCGTAGAAGTCGCGGGCGGCCTCGTCCGGCTCGGCCGCCGTACCGCCGGGTGGCGTGCCGACCTGGGCCAGCGCGTGGCCGAGGACGAAGACCCCCACCGACTGCACGGCCGTGAGCGCCTCCCGGTTGGGCACGTGGCGGTAGAGGGACACGGCCGCGACGCCGAGCCGGGTGCCGAGGCGGCGCATGGTCAGCGCCTCCAGGCCCTCGTCGTCCAGGATCTCGACGGCGGCGGTCACGATGCGGTCGATGGTGAGCACGGCGGGCCGCCCGGCGCGTCTCTTGCCTGGGGAGGCCCCGTCGTTCATGCGCGGCCGTGCTGAGGCCGAAGTAGGGCAGCCACCAGTTCAGCACGTGCCCGGCCAGGATCAGCACGCAGAGCGCGGTGGCGGCGACGAGCGACCACGCCTGCCCCGGCGCGGGTACACAAACTAGGACAAGGGCTCCGGCAGGCGCTCCGGGACGGCGTTCTGGACCTGCTGGAAGATCACCGACGTGCGAAACCCGACGATCTCCTTGCGCTTGCTCAACCGGTCGAGCAGGAACGAGTGCAGGTGGTCCAGGTCCTGCACGGCCACGTGCAGCAGGAAGTCGTCCCCGCCCGCCAGCACGTACACGCTGAGCACCTCGGGCATCGCGGCCGCCGACGTCTTGAACGCGTTGATCACCGCCCGGCTGAGCGGGCGCACCTGGACCGAGACCATGGCCTGGACGCCGCGGTTGAGCGCGGCCGGGTCGATGTCGGCGTGGTAGCCGCGGATGACGCCGCGGCGGGTGAGGGCGCGGACCCGTTCCAGACAGGTCGAGGGCGCGATGCCGAGCCGGCGGGCGAGCTCCCTGTTGGACTGCCGCGCATCCGTTTGGAGCAACCGTATGATCGCCGAATCAAGTTCGTCCATGGGCCGATGTTGGCACGACCTTCCGGCCATACGTTCGCCGGAGCCGGGGTGGCGCCGAATGCCTGGGCTAACTTCGGCGGCATGACGAAACGAACGTATGGGGGCATATCTGCCGGACAGGGCACGGCGCTGCTCGTCGGAGCCGTGCTCGGGCCGGGGATGCTGGTGCTGCCACATCTCGCCGCGTCCGCCGCGGGGCCCGCCTCCGTGCTGGCCTGGGCTGGCCTGCTCGCGCTGAGCGTCCCGGTCGCGCTGACCTTCGCCGCGCTCGGCGCCCGCTACCCCGACGGCGGGGGCGTGGCGAGCTTCGTCGGGCTGGCGTTCGGCCGGCACGCCTCCGCCGTGGCCGGCTGGTGGTTCTACGGCGCCGTCCCCATCGGCACGGTCGCGGGCGCGCTGGTCGGCGGCCAGTACGTCGAAGCCTGCCTCGGCGTGCCCGCCACGCTGGCCGCCTGCCTGATCCTGGCCGCCGCCTTCGCGGCCAACGCCGCGGGCCTGCGCACCTCGGGAGGGCTGCAGATCGGCTTCGTCGTCCTGCTCGTCGCGCTGCTCGCCACCGCCGTGATCACGGCCGCGCCGCACGCCGACGCGGCCAACTTCACCCCCTTCGCCCCGTACGGTGCCGCGGGCGTGGCCAGCGCGGCGGGCGTGCTCATGTTCGCGTTCGTCGGCTGGGAGGCGGCCAGCCATCTGTCGGCCGAGTTCGCCGCCGGCAGGAACGGCCTGTTCAGGGCCACCGTGGTGACCCTGGTCGTGATCGCCCTGCTCTACCTGGGGGTGTCCGTCGTCTCCGTCGGCGTGCTCGGCCCCGGCATGACCGGCGTGCCGCTCACCGCGATGCTGGAGACCGGCATCGGCGGCGCGGCGCGGCCCATCACCGGCGTGGTCGCGGTGCTGCTGACGTTCGGAGCGGTCAACACCTATCTGGCCGGTGCCGCGCGGCTGGGGGCGGCGCTGGCCAGGGACGGGGCGTTGCCCGGCTGGTTCGCGCGGGGCGGGGCGCCGGGGGAGACGCCGTACCGGAGCCTCGCGCTGCTGGCCGTGCTGAGCGTGCCCGTGCTGGTGTGGGCGGTGGACCTGGACCTGCTGATGCGGGCGACGTCGGCGTGCCTGGCCGCCGTCACGGCCACGGGGGTGGCGGCGGCGGTGCGGCTGCTGCCGCCGGGGCGGCACCGCCGGACGGCCGCAGTGGGTTGCGGGCTGTCGCTCGTGGCGCTCGGGTTCTGCGGCGTCTATCTGGTGGTGCCCGCCGTGCTGGCGCTGGTGGCCTGGGGGGCGCTGAGGTTCACCGCGCGCCGCCCGGTGCCGAGCCGGTAGGGCAGGGGGGTGTCTGTCGTACAAAAAGGCGCTATAAACGGCGCAGAGCGCCGTCAGGCGGGCAGTACTCCTAGCACAGGACGGCGCAACGTCGGGAGGTGCTATGACCGAGCACGCCAAGTACGCGGAGTCCAGGGAGGTCGGCGAGCAGGCGCGGGAGAAGGACTGGACGCGCCCGAGCTTCGCCAAGCAGCTGTTCCTCGGCGACTTCCGGCTGGATCTGGTGCATCCGGCGCCCAAGCTGTCCGACGAGGCGACCAAGCGGGGTGAGGAGTTCGTCCGGGCGGTGCGGCGCTACCTCGACGCGCACGTCGACCCGGCGCTCATCGAGCGCACCGCGCAGGTGCCCGACGACGTGGTGAAGGGGCTGGCCGGGCTCGGCGCGTTCGGGATCACGATCAGCGAGGAGTACGGCGGGCTCGGGCTGCCTTACCTGTACTACTGCCGCGCTCTCATGCTCGTCGGCTCCTACTGCCCGGCGCTGGCCACGCTGCTGTCCGCGCACCAGTCGATCGGCGTGCCGCAGCCGATCAAGCTGTTCGGCACCGAGGAGCAGAAGCGCGAGTTCCTCCCGAGGTGCGCGGCGGGCGAGATCTCGGCCTTCCTGCTGACCGAGCCCGACGTCGGCTCGGACCCGGCCCGGCTGGCCACCACCGCGGTCCGCGACGGCGACGAGTACGTGCTGGACGGCGTCAAGCTGTGGACGACGAACGGCGTCGTCGCCGACCTCCTGGTGGTCATGGCCAGGACCGGCAAGAAGATCAGCGCGTTCGTGGTCGAGGCCGACACGCCCGGCATCACGGTCAAGCGGCGCAACAGCTTCATGGGGCTCAGGGGCATCGAGAACGGCGTCACCGAGTTCTCCCAGGTGAGGGTGCCGGCGAAGAACCTGATCGGCCGGGAGGGCGAGGGCCTGAAGATCGCCCTGACCACGCTGAACACCGGCCGGCTGTCCCTGCCCGCCACGTGCGCGGGCAACGCCAAGTGGGCCGTGAAGATCGCCCGCGAGTGGGGCAACGCCCGCGTGCAGTGGGGGCGCAAGGTCGGCCAGCACGAGGCCGTAGCCACGAAGATCGCCTTTATCGCGGCCACCGCGTACGCGCTCGAAGCCGTCTGCGAGCTGACCAGCCGGATGGCCGACGACCAGCGCAACGACATCAGGATCGAGGCGGCGCTGGCCAAGCTGTACGCCTCGGAGCTGTCGTACCAGGCGCTCGACGAGCTGGTCCAGGTCAGGGGCGGGCGCGGCTACGAGAGCGCCGAGTCGCTCGCGGCCCGCGGCGAGCGCGGCGTGCCCGCCGAGCAGATGCTGCGCGACTCGCGCATCAACCGCATCTTCGAGGGCTCCTCGGAGATCATGCACCTGATGATCACCCGCGAGGCGGTGGACGCGCACCTGTCGGCCGCGGGCGAGCTGATCAACCCGGAGGCCTCCCGCCAGGAGCGCGCCCAGGCGCTGCGCCGGGCCGGCCGGTTCTACGCCAAGTGGCTGCCCTCGCTGGTGGCCGGTACGGGCAACCTGCCCACGTCGTACGCCGAGTTCGGCCCGCTGGCGGCCCACCTGCGCTTCGTGGAGCGGACCAGCAGGAAACTGGCCAGGTCCACCTTCTACGGCATGTCCCGCTGGCAGGGCAAGCTGGAGCACAAGCAGGGCTTCCTCGGGCGGCTCGTGGACATAGGGGCCGAGCTGTTCGCCATGACGGCCGCCTGCGTCAAGGCGGAGGAGGACTCCAGGGACCTGGGGCGGCGGCCGTACGAGCTCGCCGACACCTTCTGCCACCAGGCAAGACGCCGGGTGGACGCGCTGTTCGACCGCCTCTGGGACAACAGCGACAGCCATGACGTACGCCTGGCCGGCTACGTGCTGGACGGTCGCTACGCCTTCGTCGAGGAGGGCATCCTCGACCCGTCCATCGAGGGGCCGTGGATCGGCACGCCACAGGGTGGGGAGAGCGTCCGGCGTAAGATCCTCTGACGTCCGGTCTAGACCGGTTGTGAGCCTTTTCGCGCCTG
Organism: Nonomuraea zeae; assembly: GCF_005889725.1. Lineage (GTDB taxonomy): Bacteria > Actinomycetota > Actinomycetes > Streptosporangiales > Streptosporangiaceae > Nonomuraea > Nonomuraea zeae. Next base: position 17,345 of record NZ_VCKX01000024.1, on the reverse strand, counting down.
AGTGTTGTCAAACCGAGACAAGCCGGTATAGACCGGCTGCTTAACCCAGGCTTACGCTGACGCAAACGCGTCGAGCCATGGGCTCACGTGCCTCACCCCCTGGACGGGGTCCGTTGGCTGGTACGGACCAGCGTCACCCGTCCGACGAGAAGGCGGTATCTCCAGTGAACATGAAGCTTGTGGGCGGCGCCGCGCTCGGCCTCGCCACGGTGCTGGTCCTGTCCAGCTGCGGGTCCACCGACTCCGGTGGCGGGAACAACACGCAGGCCTCGGGCGGCGGGCAGGTCACGCTGAAGATGGTCGCCGCCGACTACGGCGACGGCCCCGGCAAGCCGAACTCGGGCGAGACGTTCTGGAAGGGCGTCGTGGACGAGTTCCAGGCCGCCAACCCGAACATCAAGGTCGAGGTCCAGGTCATCAACTGGAACGACATCGACAAGCAGGTCGCCACCATGGTCCAGAACGGCCAGGTGCCCGACATCCTGCAGACCGGCGACTACTCCGGCTTCGTCAAGGACCAGCTCCTCTACAAGGTGGACGAGGTCCTGTCCCCGAACGTCTCCGGCGACATGCTGCAGAAGTTCGCGGAGTTCGGCAAGGTGGACGGCGCCGCGTACGGCATCCCGTTCGTCTCCTCCGCCCGCGCCCTGTTCTACAACAAGGACCTGTTCGAGAAGGCCGGCATCGCCGAGCCGCCGAAGACGTGGGACGAGCTCAAGGCCGCCGCGGAGAAGCTGAAGAAGGCCGGGGTCACGCAGCCGTTCGGCCTGCCGCTGGGCCAGGAGGAGGCGCAGGCCGAGTCCTTCCTGTGGATGCTGGGCAACGGCGGCGGCTACAAGGACGCCGGCGGCAAGTGGGCGATCAACTCGCCGCAGAACATCGAGACGTTCACGTACATGAAGGGCCTCGTGGACGCGGGCCTGACCACCCCGAACCCCGGCACCAAGGACCGTAAGACGGTCTGGGAGGACTTCGGCGCCGGCAAGGTCGGCATGGTCAACGGCGGACCCATGTCCATCCCGATCTTCGACGCCGCCGGGCTGAAGAACTACGGCGTCGCGCCGATCCCCGGCAAGGCCGGCCCGCTGGACACCACGCTCGGCGTCATGGACTGGATCATGGCGTTCAACAAGAACGGCCACGCCGCCGAGATCAAGAAGTTCTTCGACTTCTTCTACACCGGCAGCGCCGCGACGAAGATCTCCGACACCTACAAGCTGCTGCCCGTCACCAACGGCGGCATCCAGAAGCTGTCGAGCGACGAGAAGCTCAAGCCGTTCCTCGACGCGCTGCCCAACGCCAGCTTCTACCCCTTCCAGGACCCCAAGTGGGCCGAGGTGAACCCGGCGATCAAGCAGACCATCGGCGGGGCCGTCAAGGACGACCCGGCCAAGATCCTCGGTGAGCTGCAGAAGACCGCGGAAGCCGCGGGCTGACCGATCGGGGGTCCGTACGGCCGGCGTCGCCCCGGTGGCGTCGGCCGTACCGTCATGGAAGGTGTTTCATGAGAAGGTTGCGCGCCCTCGAACCCCTGGCCTGGGTCGGGCCCGCGGTGCTGCTGATCGCGCTGGTCGTGCTCTGGCCGGTGATCGAGATGATCAGGTCGTCGTTCCTCAAGATCAGCCGGTTCGGCGTGGTCCAGGGGGGCAACGGCTGGGCCAACTACGAGAAGCTGTTCGGCGAGCAGGACTTCGCCGACGTCATGGTCCGCAGCGTGGTCTGGGTGGTCGCGGTCGTCGCGTTCACCGTGCTGATCTCGCTGGCCCTGGCCCAGCTCTTCAACCAGCGCTTCCCGCTGCGCAAGGTGGCCCGGTGGGCGCTGATCGCGCCGTGGGCCGCGTCGGTGCTGATGACGGCGATCATCTTCAAGTGGATGCTCGACCCCGAGGTCGGCGTGATCAACCAGATCCGGCTGAAGCTGGGGCTGATCGACGCCATGGGCGGGGCCTCGGCCGACCAGCTCGGCGACGCCTCGACGGCCATGCCGTGGCTGGTGTTCGTGGCGGTGTTCGTGTCCGTGCCGTTCACCACGTACGCGCTGCTGGCCGGGCTGGCGACGATCCCGGCCGACGTCTACGAGGCGGCCAAGATGGACGGGGCGGGCAGGCTCAGGACGTACTGGTCGATCACGCTGCCGCTGCTGCGCCCCGCGCTCACCGTGGCGGCCCTGATCAACGTCATGAACGTCTTCAACAGCTTCCCGATCATCTGGGCGATGACGCACGGCCAGCCGGGCTACTCGACGGCCACCTCGACGATCCTCATGTTCATTCTCAAGAGCTCGAACATCGGTGAGTCCGCGGCCATGTCCGTCGTCAACTTCGGCATGGTGATCGTGCTGACCGCGGTCTTCCTCAAGGTCTCCCGCTGGAACAAGGAGGTGGCGTGATGGCCGTCGACACGATGCCCAAGGCCAAGCCGCACCCTCACGCCAGGCCGCGCGGGGCCGCGCCGCGCAGCATGCCGCGTCTCAAGACCGTGGTGGTGGCGGCCAGCGCCTACCTGGTCTCGTTCATCTTCCTGTTCCCGTACGTGGTCATGCTGCTGACCTCGTTGCGCTCGCAGGAATCGCTGCGCGACGTGTCGTTCTGGCCCGACGAGTGGGTGTGGTCGAACCTCGCCAATTTCTGGACCAGCGGCCTGGCGGGCAACCTGTGGGTGACGCTCAAGGTGGCTGGCGGCTCGACGGTGCTCGTGCTGCTGGTGGCGCTGCCCGCGGCCTACTACTCGGCCCGGCACAACTTCAGGGGGCGCACCGCGTTCCTGATCCTGGTGCTGATCACGCAGATGTTCCAGCCCACGGCCATGCTCGTCGGCATCTACCGGGAGTTCTTCCAGTTCGGGCTGGTGGACTCGATCTGGTCGCTGATCCTGGTCAACGGCGGGTTCAACCTGGCGTTCGCGGTGTGGATCCTGAACGCGTACTTCACCTCGATCCCGCGGGAACTGGAGGAGGCGGCGTTCATCGACGGCAACGGGCGCTTCGGCGCGCTGTTCCGGATCACGCTGCCGCTGGCCATGCCGGGTGTCATCACCGCGCTGATCTTCACGTTCATCGCCGCGTGGAACGAGTTCGTGGTCGCGCTGACCCTGACCACGACTCCGGCGAACCAGCCGCTCACGGTGGCGCTCAACTCGTTCATCGGGCAGTACCAGGTGGACTGGCAGAACCTGTTCGCCGGGTCCGTGATCGCCACCATCCCGGTGATCATCCTCTTCGCCCTGATCGAGCGGAAGGTGGTGGGCGGTCTGACGGCCGGCTCCATCAAATGAGCCGGCGGCCGCAGACGGCCACCGCCCGGAAGAGGTCCCGAGCCATCCGCTCGGGACCTCTTCGGTCTTACTTCTCCTGCGGTCTTACTTCTCCTGCGGCACCCGGGCCACGCAGAACACCGTCTGGCCGAACGGCGGCCGGACGAAGCGCTCGATCAGCCGGGTCAGCGGGACCACCGTGCGGTCGTAGATCTTGACCAGCCGCGGGTCCGGGTAACCGACGCCGCCGCGCCGCACGGCCGCCCACCAGGCGATGCCGCCCAGGAAGTTGATCGGCTTGAGCACCTCGGCGTCGAGCCCGGCCTTGGCGACCGTCCGACCCAGCGTCTGGGGCGTGTACCGCTGGACATGACCGACCTTGCGGTCGAAGTCTCCGTAAAGCTGCATGTAGCCCGGCACCCAGATGATGATCCGCCCGCCCGGCTGCGTGACGCGCGCCAGCGAGCGCAGGGCCTCGGCGTCGTCCTCGATGTGCTCCAGGACGTTCATCATGACGACGGTGTCGACCTTGTCCTCGAGCGGGATGTCCGTCGGCAGCCCGAACTGCAGGACGCCGATCTCGTCACGGCCCGCGAACCTCTTTTCAAGCTGCTCGACGCAGTAGGGGTCGAAGTCGCTCACGACGAGCCTGTCGAGCCTCGGCAGGAACTGCTCGGCGAAGTGGCCGAGCCCCGACCCGATCTCCAGCATCGACCGGCCGACATGCGGGGCGACCATGTCGAACTCGTACTGCCGATAGTTCTTGGCCTCGTCCCCACCCAGGTGGTTCTCCAGGGCCTCGTCACCGGCCGCCGGTTGAACTACACGGTCATACCCAGAAGACATAGTCCCGTTCCTTCGAGGGTGCTCATGGATTGCCCGAGTCTAATGCCCATGTCAGGGGTCAGGGTCACGCGATCCGCGAAAGACCCTTCCCCACATGGCCACTTATACGGTGGAATCTGACTCGCCATGGACGACGACGAGGCGATCAGGCGCTCGCTCGACGGCGACCTCGCGGCCTACGAGTCGCTGGTCGCACGCTACAGCGCGCTCGCCCATCGCACCGCCGCCATGCTGGGCGCGGGCGACGAGGCCGAGGACGTGGTGCAGGAGGCGTTCGTCAAGGCGTTCCGGCACCTGCCGAGCTTCCGCAGGGACGCGCCCTTCCGCCCGTGGCTGCTGCGCATCGTGGCCAACGAGACCCACAACCTGACCCGGTCGCGGGGGCGCAGGTCCGAGCTGGCCGTCCGGCTCGGCGGCACCGCCGAGGTCACGGCGCCCGACGACCCGGAGGGCGCGGCCGTGGCCACCGACCGCCGCACGCGCCTGCTGGCCGCCGTGCGCGAGCTGCCCGAGCGGGAACGCCAGGCCGTCGTCTGCCGGTACTTCTTACAGCTGACGGAAGCGGAAACGGCACAGGTGCTCGACTGTCCGGTCGGCACCGTCAAGTCCAGCACCCATCGCGGGCTGGCCCGGCTGCGGAGGGAGGTGGGCGATGAGCTCGGGTGAGCCGTTCGACGATCTCGAAGCCGAGCTGCTGGCGCTCGGGGACCTCCTCGACGTCCCCGCCCCGCCGCCCGCCGACGTCGCCGCGGCCGTCCGCGCCCGACTCGAAGCCGCTCCCGCGCCCGGCGGGGATGCCGCTCCCGTTCGTGACGGGGATGCCGCTCCCGCGCCCGGCGGGGATGCCGCTCCCGCTCGTGACGGCGGGCGGCGGCCGGCGCGACGTGCCCGGCCCGCGAGGTGGAAGGTCGTCACGGCCGTCCTCATCGCCGTCGTCGCCATCACCGCGGCCACCCCCCAGGGCCGCGCCGCCGTGGTGCACATCCTGCGGTTCGCCGGGATCGAGATCCAGATCGGCGACACCCCGCCCACCCCGATCCCCACCACGGCGCTCATGCCGGGCGAGCAGGCGGTCCTCCCCGCGGACCTGGCCGACCACGTCAAGTTCCCGATCAAGTCCCCGGCAGCCCTCGGCGACCCCCAGAGCGCCACGGTCGCGGACGGCGGCCGGGTCGCGTCGATGTTCTGGGCCGGCGGGATCCGGCTCGACCAGTTCGACGGCGGCCTGGACCCGATCTTCTTCAAGAAGCTCGGCCCGCCCTGGCCCGACTATGTGCAGATCGGCCCCTACCAGGGCTGGTGGATCTCCGGCGCGCATCCTCTCGGCTACATCAGGCGCGAGGACGGCACGGAGGTCCCGCTGCGCCAGGCCGCCCCCACGCTCATCTGGCAGCAGGGCACGATGAGCTACCGCCTGGAGGGCGTGGGATCGGCCCAGGAGGCGGTCCGCATCGCCACGTCACTCAAATGAGCCCGGTCACCTGGCTGCTTTCAAGGCGCCCGGTCACTCGAGTGAGCCCGCGAGCCAGTCGTCCACACCCTTGAGCAGCTCCTTGCGCACGGCCTCGGGAGCCGTCGACGAACGCACGGACTGCCGGGCCAGCTCGGCCACCTCGGCGTCGTCGAAGCCGTAGACCTCGCGAGCCAGCTCGTACTGGCGCAACAGCCGCGTACCGAACAGCAGCGGGTCATCCGACCCCAGCGCGATCGGCACCCCCGCGTCGAACAGCCGCCGCAGCGGCACGTCGGCGGCCCGCTCGGCGACCCCCAGCCCCACGTTCGAGGTCGGACAGACCTCGCAGCAGATCTGCCGGTCGGCCAGCCGCTGCGTCAGCCACGGGTCCTCCGCCGCGCGCACTCCGTGCCCGACCCGGTCGGCCCCCAGATCGTCCACGCACTGAGCCACGCTGCGCGGCCCCAGCAGCTCGCCGCCGTGCGGGACGGCGAGCAGCCCGCCGCGCTTGGCGATCCGGAACGCCCGCTCGAAGTCGCGCGCCTCGCCCCGCCGCTCGTCGTTGGACAGCCCGAACCCCACCACGCCCTCGTCGGTGTACTGGGTGGCGAGCCTGGCCAGGGTGTTGGCGTCGAGGGGGTGCCTGGTCCGGTTCGCCGCCACGATCACCACCATGCCGATCCCCGAGCGGTGCGCGGCCTGCTTGACCGCGTCCAGCATCAGCTCCAGGGTGGCCGTCAGCCCGCCGAACCGCTGCGCGAACCCCGAGGGGTCCACCTGGATCTCCAGCCAGCGCGAGCCGGCCGCCACCTCGTCCTCGGCCGTCTCCCGCATCAGCCGGTAGACGTGCTCGGGCTTGATCAGCACGGATCTGGCGATGTCGTACAGCCGCTGGAACCTGAACCAGCCGCGCTCGTCGGTGGCGCGCAGCTTGGGCGGCCAGTCCTCCTCCAGGGCGTCCGGCAGGTGCAGCCCTTGGTCCCTGGCCAGCTCGATCATCGTCGAGTGCCGCATGGAGCCGGTGAAGTGCAGGTGGAGGTGGGCCTTGGGGAGCGCGTGCAATGGCCGTTGCATTTACATATCTTGCCACTTCAGATCCGGTGCGGGCTCGCGCATCGGGCCGAGCGCGGAAAGATCGGGAAGGGTGGCGGGAGTCGCGGTAGGGATGAGCCTGGACGGGGGATCAAGAAGGCATGATCCCCGAGCAGCACCAGATGGGGCAGGGCGGGCGCGCGGCGCTCACGGCGCTGGCGCTCGGCGTGACGTCGCTGGTCATCTACGCGCTCTTCTCCTCGGGCTTCGGCCGTCCGCCGCATGCCGTCGAGGAGACGCCGCAGCCCGTCACCGTTCCGCTCCCGGCCGCCAAGCCGTCGGCGAGCCCGGCAGCCGGCTCGGCCGCGGGCTCGGCGTCGGACCCGGCTGTAAGCCCGGCTGTGGGCTCGGCCTCGGATTCTGCTTCGGGTCAGGAGGGCAGCCGGCCTGCCGCGGCCTCGGCCGCGGAGCCGAGCCGCCTCACCGCGGGCGGCGCCCGGCTCGCCGTGGTCTCGGGCGACTTCTGGCTGACGTACCTGCCGCCGGGGCTGGAGCGCAGCGGCGGGGGAACGGTCAAGGCGGAGGCCGGCGTCGAGGGCGGCTGGGCCAGGTTCGGCACCGGGAGCCGGTTCGTCGAAGCCCGGGTCGAGCGCGGTACGGTAGCCGCCGACTGGGCGGCTTACCGCCGGCGGGTCGCGGTGCTGAGCCCGCGCGCCATCTCCGTACGCGGCAAGCCCGCCGTGGTCGGCAAGCACCCGAGCGGTGGGCGGGTGATCGTCTGGCTCGAACGCGCGGGGACGGGCGCGTGGATCCGGGTGAGCGACTCGCTGGGCAAGGAACTGGTCGCTATTGCCGCCTCCGTCAAAACTCCTGTAGGAGACTAAGAACCCTTTTCCCAGAATATTCACTGAGCGTCATGGGGGGTCGATGCGACGTCTGGCGGCGATCGTCCTCATGTTCGCGCTCACGTCCTGCGCGGGCGGCGCAGGCGACACGCCGGAGGCCCACGCCACCTCGCCGCCTGCCAAGCCGTCGACCACGCGCAAGGGCGTCGCGCTGGCCTGCGGCGCCACGAAGGTGCAGCTGCCCGCCATGCCGGCGGGCCTGAGGCGGGCCGGCACGTTCCGGCGGCTGGGCTCGCTCACCCGGCGGCTCGACGTCAAGGGGGTGACCTGGCGTCACAGCGACGAGCAGGTGTACGTCGGGGTCGTCTGCGGGGTGCGTACGGCCGAGCAGTTCGCGACGCTGGTCTCCAGGTCGGCGCTGACGGCGTACAAGGGCAGGCCGGCGTTGCGCTGGAACACGCGTACCGGCCTGCGTAACTTCATGTGGCTGGAGCGGCCGGGCACCGCGGTGTACATCGGCGCGACGCCCGGACTGGCCGCCCAGATCAAGCACATCGCCGCAGGCGTGGCCCCGAGCCCGGCCCCCTGACCGCAGGCTCGGCGGGCTCAGCGAGCCCGGAGAACCCGGCAGGCTCAGTGGGCTCGGTGAACCCAGCAGGCTCGGCGGCCTCAGTGAGCCTCGGACAGCAGCTTGGCCAGCCGGCTGACGCCCTCGACCAGGTCGTCGTCGCCCAGCGCGTACGACAGCCGGAAGTATCCGGGCGTGCCGAACGCCTCCCCGGGCACCACCGCGACCTCGGCCTCCTCCAGGATCAGCTCGGCCAGCTCGGCGGACGATTGGGGCCGCTTGCCCCGCAGCTCCTTGCCGATCAGCTCCTTGACCGAGGGGTATGCGTAGAACGCCCCCTTTGGTTCCGGGCAGAACACGCCCGGGATCTCGTTGAGCAACCGAACCATCGTCTGGCGCCGCCGGTCGAACGCCGTGCGCATCTCCGCCACCGCCGAAAGGTCGCCGGACACCGCGGCCAGCGCGGCCATCTGGGACACGTTGGAGACATTGGAGGTCGCGTGGGACTGCAGATTGGTGGCGGCCTTGACCACGTCGGCCGGGCCGATCAGCCAGCCCACGCGCCAGCCGGTCATCGCGTAGGTCTTGGCCACGCCGTTGAGGATCACGATCCGGTCGCCCAGCTCGGGGACGGCCGTGGCGATGCTGGTGAACTCGGCGTCGCCGTACACGAGGTGCTCGTAGATCTCGTCGGTGACGACCCACAGGCCGTGCTCGGCCGCCCAGCGGCCGATCGCGACGGTCTCCTCGCGGCCGTAGACGGCGCCCGTCGGGTTGGACGGCGAGACGAACAGCAGGACCTTCGTCCGCTCGGTGCGCGCGGCCTCCAGCTGCTCGACGCTCGCCAGGTAGCCGGTGGACTCGTCGGTCACGACATCGACCTGCACGCCGCCCGCGAGCTTGATCGCCTCGGGGTAGGTGGTCCAGTAGGGGGCGATGACGAGGACCTCGTCGCCCGGGTCGAGCAGCGTCGCGAACGCCTCGTAGACCGCCTGCTTGCCACCGTTGGTGACCAGCACCTGCGCGGCCTCCACGGCATAGCCGGAGTCGCGCCGCGTCTTGGCCGCGATGGCCTGCTTGAGCTCGGGCAGCCCGCCGGCCGGCGTGTACTTGTGGAAGCGCGGGTTGCCCGCCGCTTCGATCGCGGCCTCGACGATGTAGCCGGGCGTGGGGAAGTCGGGCTCGCCCGCGCCGAAGCCGATGACAGGGCGGCCGGCGGCCTTCATCGCCTTGGCCTTGGAGTCCACGGCGAGTGTCGCGGACTCGGAAATCGCGGAAATTCTTGCGGAGATGCGAGGTCGGGTGGACATGCTTCCATGGTCCCACGAGGTCGTGACCTGGGCGATCGGGTTTCGGTTCGACGTACCGGGCATTCCCCCGTATGATTTCGCCTGGTCCTTCCGCCGCATGTCGGCGAGCGGTTCGGTCCAGGCAGTGAGGCGATCAGGGTAGTCTGGTTGTCGACATAGGGCACTGGCGCAATTGGTAGCGCACCGGTCTCCAAAACCGGCGGTTGGGGGTTCGAGTCCCTCGTGCCCTGCGAGTGCGGTCCGCGCAATAATGGCGTGTAAGCGCGCCGCAAAACTGCGTTGGATACGACAGATTCAGGTGAGGACTGTGGCGATCGACACGCGCGGCGAGACCGCAGGCAAGCCGAGTGGCGAGAAGAAGACACGCACTTCACCTGCCCTTTTCTATCGGCAGGTCGTCAACGAGCTCCGCAAGGTCATCTGGCCGACACGCAAGGATCTCATCACTTACACCACGGTCGTTCTGATATTCGTTCTGATCATGGTTGCGATCGTGTACGGGCTCGACGCCGCGCTGGGATGGGCGGTCCTCCGCGTCTTTGGTGGGTCCTGACCCAGAAGCCGCCGGTGTCGCCTTACGGAGTCGCCATTCGATACGACGAAAGAGGAAGAGTCACCGTGTCCGAGTCTTCAGTTCCGGCGGAGGGACCCCGCGACGAGTGGGGTGACGAGCTGGAAGAGGCCACCGAGGAGGCCGCCGAGGCGGCCATCGAAGAGGCCGAGGTCGAGGAGATCGACGAGGAGGCGGCCGAGGAAGAGGCCGTCGCCGTCGAGGACGGTGCCGATCTTCCCGACGTCGACCCCGTCGAGGAGTTCAAGAGCTCGCTGCGCGGCCAGCCCGGCGAGTGGTATGTGATCCACTCCTACGCCGGTTACGAGAACCGGGTGAAGTCCAACATCGAGAGCCGCAACGTGTCGCTCAACATGGAGGACTACATCTACCAGGTCGAGGTGCCCACGCACACCGTCCAGGAGTTCAAGAGCGGCAAGAAGGTGCCGGTCAAGGAGCGGGTGCTGCCCGGCTATGTGCTGGTGCGCATGGAGCTGACCGACGAGTCCTGGGCCGCCGTGCGCAACACGCCCGGCGTGACCGGCTTCGTGGGCCTGTCCAACAAGCCGAGCCCGCTCAGCCTTGACGAGGTCGCCAAGCTGCTGGCGCCGGAGCCGACCGAGGAGAGCAAGAAGGCCTCGGCCAAGACGAGCGCGGGCCCGACGGTCGAGTTCGAGATCGGCGAGTCCGTCACGGTCATGGACGGCCCGTTCGCCACGCTGCCCGCCTCGGTGAGCGAGATCAGCCCCGAGTCGCAGAAGCTCAAGGTGCTCGTCTCGATCTTCGGCCGAGAGACCCCGGTCGAGCTCTCGTTCAACCAGGTCTCGAAGATCTAAGACGATCACATACACTTAGACGTTCGGCTGGCCGCCTTTCGCGACCGGTGGGAGCCCGCAACGGACGGGTTTCCGCTGGATGAGGCGGCCTTCCGACATGTCCGGACCGCATCCGCGGGCTGGACGGCATCGCAATAAGGACCCGGAGAAGGACAAATGCCTCCGAAGAAGAAAATCGCCGCCTTGGTGAAGGTCCAGCTCCCCGCTGGCCAGGCCACCCCGGCGCCGCCGGTGGGTACCGCGCTCGGTCCCCACGGCGTCAACATCATGGACTTCGTCAAGCAGTACAACGCTGCGACGGAGGCTCAGCGGGGCAACATCATCCCCGTTGAGATCACCATTTTCGAAGACCGCAGCTTCACCTTCATCACGAAGACGCCGCCGGCGCCCGAGCTGATCAAGAAGGCCCTGGGCATCGACAAGGGCAGCGCGGTCCCGCAGCGTGACAAGGTCGGCAGGCTCAGCCGCGAGCAGCTCCGCAGCATCGCGGAGACGAAGATGCCCGACCTCAACGCCAACGACATCGAGGCCGCCGAGAAGATCATCGCCGGCACCGCCCGGTCGATGGGCATCACGGTCGCCGAATAAGTTTTCCCCCAACGTGGGAGGGCCCTTTCTCGGGGCTCGCCGAACCACTCAGGAGTAAGAATGAAGCGCAGCAAGGCGCACAAAGACGCGGCGGCCAAGGTCGACCACGACAAGCTCTACTCGCCCGCCGACGCCGCGAAGCTGGCCAAGGAGACGTCGACCACCAAGTTCGACGCCACCGTCGAGGTCGCACTGCGGCTGGGCGTCGACCCCCGCAAGGCCGACCAGATCGTCCGCGGCACGGTCAACCTCCCGCACGGCACCGGCAAGACCGCCCGGGTCCTGGTCTTCGCGACCGGTGACCGTGCCGAGGCAGCCCGCGAGGCGGGCGCCGACATCGTCGGCGCCGACGAGCTGATCGACGAGATCGCCAAGGGCAACCGGCTCAACGAGTTCGACGCGGTCGTCGCCACGCCGGACCTGATGGGCAAGGTCGGCCGTCTGGGCCGCGTCCTCGGCCCGCGTGGTCTCATGCCCAACCCGAAGACCGGCACCGTGACGCCCGACGTCGCCAAGGCCGTGACGGAGATCAAGGGCGGCAAGATCGAGTTCCGCACCGACCGGCAGGCGAACCTGCACTTCATCATCGGCAAGACGTCGTTCCCCGAGCGCCAGCTCATCGAGAACTACGCGGCCGCGCTGGACGAGGTGCTGCGTCTCAAGCCGTCGGCGGCCAAGGGGCGCTACCTGAAGAAGGTCACCTTCTCCACGACGATGGGCCCGGGCGTCCCGGTCGACCCCAATGTCACCCGTGGCCTCACCAGCGAGCTGGCGGAGTAACACACGGTCTTTCTTTTCGCGCAAGCCCCATCCGGTTCGTCCGGGCGGGGCTTTCGTGCTTTCCGGGGGGCCTGCTTTTCCGGCGATTCTTTTGTCGTGTATCGGCAGGGCTGGTGCCGGCCGTCGCCCGTACCTGATGGGTCTTCTTGTGCGGCGGGGTCGTAACGACTGCCAGCTGCACGAGGCGGGGCTTCTTGTTGCGGGCCGCCAGCCGTACATGGCGGGGCTTCTTGTGCGGTGGGGCTGCGGCGGACGCCGCTCATCGCCCGCCGCGCGCGCCCGAGGGCCTCCTGGGAACGCTCGCTGACCCGCACGGAGCGGGCCGCCACTACGGCGCCTCGCTATGGGTGGTGGGCGGGCGTGGTGGAACCGGATGGATCTTTCGCCGCGTGGGCCAGTGGCATGGTCACCAGCAGGACGGACGGCAGCCGAGCCGTGCCTGCCGTGGCACCCAGTCTCGGCGTCGCCCGGCGTGGGGGTCCTCCGGTCCGGCCTCAGGGCCATCTGAAACCGGCTGGCCTCCTGGCTCAGCCTCAGCGCCATTCGCTGCCGGGCGCTACCGGTCTCCCGGGATCGGGGCTGCTCGACACCGAGCCCCGATCCCGGCCGTCGGCGGCGTACTAGGCGTTCGGATTCGCGTCGATCTTGTCTGGCGTCGGTCCATGTTCCGTGCGTCGATCTTGTTCGGCGGCGGAGGCCGGTGGTGAGACAGAAACCCGCGGCCGACCAGTAGGAGGCCGGCCGCGTGGCGGCGTGGGGATGACGTGAACGCCTGATTGTGTGGGGATTGTGCAGAGCCTGTGGGGGATAACCCTGGGTTTTCCCCGAATTGTGCGGGGAAGACGCCACGGCGGGAGAATCCAAACGTAAGGTCAAGTCATGCTGAAGCGCACGATAACTCTCACAGCGGCCGGTGCCGCGCTCGTCGTAGCCGCGGTCGCCGGTTGTGGATCGAACGCGCAGCCTATTCAAGTCAATCTGGCTGCCTCAGAGGTGCTCGCGCAAGCCGCGCAGAAGACCGCGGAGGTCACCAGTTACACGGTCGACGCCGTGGTGAATGTGACGCACCCCCAGGAAGGCTCGGGCAAGGTGCAGGGCCGCATGCTCTACCAGAGCAAGCCCCAGCTCGCCGTGGACCTGACGCTGGACACCGTCGACATGGGCGGAAAGAACCTGCCGGGCGGCGTACGAGCCGTGCTGCAGGGCGACACCGTCTACGTCAAGGTTGAGGCGCTCAAGGAGCTCATGGGTGCCACCAAGCCGTGGATCAAGGTCTCGCTCAGCGAGGCGGGCGACTCCAGCCAGGTGAACCAGTACCTGAGCCAGATCCAGCAGTTCGACCTGGCGAACATGACCAAGCTCATCACGGCTTCGCAGGACGTGAAGTCGGTCGGCAACGAGAGCGTCAACGGCGAGGACACCACCCACTACAGCGGCACATTCCCGGTCGACGTCGCGGTCCAGCAGCTGCCTGCCGACAAGCAGGAGCAGGCCCGTGCGAACCTGGCCGAGCTGAAGGACATCAAGTTCGACCTCTGGGCGGGCTCCGACGGGCTGCCGCGCAAGCTGGCCCTGAACGGCTCCAAGGAAGGTGCCACGCTCGACGCGACCCTGTTCTTCAAGGGCTTCAACGAGGCGGTCAAGATCGACGCCCCGCCCGCCGACCAGGTGGGAGAGCTGCCCAAGGGCACGACCAACTGAAGCTCGCGGTAACTAGGACTGCAAGAACCGAGAACTCGGAATACCGGGCACCATTCGGGAAGACCGAGAACCGGGAGGATTGAGAACCGCTCGGACAGACCAGGGAACGATTTGGAAACTCGGCGGCCAGCACGTACTCTAGGTGTTGCCGAAGACCGCCGGTCGTCGTCAGGTGCCTCAAAAACCTGGCGACCGAAGGATCCACATCATGTGGACGGCCCGCGCAGGTGTGATGCGAGTTTCCACATGGTTTGATCCGTGTGCGAGCCCCGTGTGCGCCCTGCGCCCGGGGCCGTTCTCATTTCTGGGCCTTCGCCGGTGGCACATCTGGAAGGAGGCCCATGGCGAGGGCGGATAAGGCGACAGCAGTTGCCGAGCTCAAGAGCGAGTTCGAAGGCAGCGCTGCCGCCGTTCTGACCGAGTACCGCGGTCTCACCGTTGCTCAGCTCAAGGAGCTGCGCACCTCTCTCGGTGAGAATGCGAAGTTCGCCGTGGCGAAGAACACCCTGACCAAGATCGCGGCCAACGAGGCCGGTCTTGCGGGCCTCGACAGCCTGCTCGCCGGTCCGACCGCGATCGCCTTCGTCAACGGCGACGTTGTCGAGGCGGCAAAGGGTCTGCGTGACTTCGCCAAGGCCAATCCCCTTCTGGTGATCAAGGGTGGTGTCCTCGACGGTAAGACGCTCGACGCCACCGAGATCACCAAGCTCGCCGACCTCGAGTCCCGTGAGGTTCTCCTCGCGAAGCTTGCTGGCGCGCTCAAGGCGAAGCAGAGCGCTGCTGCTGCGATGTTCGCCGCGCTGCCCACCAACATGGCTCAGCTGGCCGACGCCCTCCGCGCGAAGCGCGAAGAGGCAGGCGAGTAACACCCGGGGGTTGCCGCAAATCCCGCGGTCCCGTTCCTAGTTTTCAGCAAGTCCTAAACGTAAGGAAAGCATCATGGCGAAGCTCAGCACCGACGAGCTGCTCGACGCGTTCAAGGAGATGACCCTCCTCGAGCTGTCCGAGTTCGTGAAGCAGTTCGAAGAGGTCTTCGACGTCAAGGCCGCCGCCCCCGTCGCGGTTGCCGCCGCCCCCGCCGCTGGTGGCGGTGGCGAGGCCGCTGCTGTCGAGGAGCAGGACGAGTTCGACGTCGTCCTCGAGGCTGCCGGCGACAAGAAGATCCAGGTCATCAAGGAGATCCGCGCCCTCACCTCCCTGGGCCTCAAGGAGGCCAAGGACCTGGTGGACGGCGCGCCGAAGAACGTCTTCGACGGCAAGGTCAACAAGGAGCAGGCGGAGAAGGCCAAGGCTGCCCTCGAGGGCGCCGGCGCCACCGTGACCGTGAAGTAACTTCCCCCTTCACGCGAGCTTTTCGAGAAGAGGCGGATACACCCAGGTGCCGGGTGTACCGCCTCTTTTTCGCATTCCCGGGGACGCCGGTTCTGGCGATGTCCGTGCGGCGATGTCCGTGCGGTGGTGCTCGTGCGGTGGTGCCTGTACGGGGATGCTCGTGCGGCCGTGTCGGTACGGCGGAAACTGCCGCCTTGTGGCGGTGACCCGCGTTGTCGCAAACGGCGTACGTCGGGGTCGCGTACGTCGGTGTGGCGTGTCGCGTCAGGGCACCCTGAGGCGCGTACGGCGGGGTCCTGTCGGAATGCGGGGCGCGGCATACACGCGGCGGGGTCCGGTCGCGGCGAGGAGCGGTCGAGGGCAACGCAGAACCCGCGGTGGAGAGCTCGCGGCGGCTGCGTGCCGGACATGGACGCCATACGAGACGGCGAAGCGACGGAGCAACGGAGCAACCGAGCGGGGGAGCAACGGAGCGGGGGAGTGACCTGCACCGTGCGCGTCCCGGCAGGTGGTGGGCTGGGTGCGCGGAGCAACCCGTGGGGGTGCTTAGAAGATTTTCATGTTCGTCTCATCGCCACGCCAACCGGCCTGCCTAGCGTGCCTGGTGTGGGTATCGAAGCGAAGTCTCGTTGGGCCTTGGCCGGGCTGCTCGTCGGCACCGGTGTGCTC
Organism: Nonomuraea zeae; assembly: GCF_005889725.1. Lineage (GTDB taxonomy): Bacteria > Actinomycetota > Actinomycetes > Streptosporangiales > Streptosporangiaceae > Nonomuraea > Nonomuraea zeae. The sequence continues at coordinate 1,583 of NZ_VCKX01000024.1, read as the reverse complement.
TATGTCTGGGGTCTGGGGGCCTCAGGATGGGCCAATTCCTTCTACTCGGCGGCGGTGCAGGCAGGCAGCCAGAGCTGGAAGGCGTTCTTCTTCGGTGCCTCCGACGCCGCCAATGCGATAACCGTCGACAAGACCCCTGCCTCACTGTGGCCGATGGTGCTCAGCGTGCGGCTGTTCGGGCTCAACGCATGGGCGATTCTCGTTCCGCAGGCGCTCATGGGCGTCGGTTCGGTGGCGATGGTTTATGCCTCCGTGCGCCGGTTGTTCAGCGCCTGGGCAGGGCTGCTGGCCGGGGTCGTCATGGCGCTCACGCCTGTGGCCGTGTTGATGTTCAGGTTCAACAACCCTGACGCGCTGCTGGTGCTGTTGCTGACCGTCGCCGGCTACTGCGTGGTGCGAGCCCAGGAGCGGGGTGCCACGCGGTGGTTGGTGTTGGCGGGGGCTGCGATCGGGTTCGCGTTCCTGGCGAAGATGCTGCAGGCGTTCCTGGTCCTGCCAGGGTTCGCGCTGGTCTACCTGGTTACGGCGCCAGTGGCGTTCTGGCGGCGAGTGTGGCAGTTGCTGCTCGCGGGTGCGGCCATGGTGGCCTCGGCGGGGTGGTGGCTGCTGGCCGTGGCGCTGGCCCCGGCGGCCGACCGGCCGTACATCGGGGGCTCTCAGACCAACAGCGTGCTGGAGCTGGCGCTCGGCTACAACGGCATCGGGCGACTCAACGGCGCCGACTACGGAGGGCTCGGCAATCTGAATCAGGAGGCCGGCTTGCTGCGGCTGTTCGACAGCGAGGCGGGCGGCCAGATTTCCTGGCTGCTGCCGGCGGCGCTGGCGTTGCTGGTGGCCGGGAGCTGGTTCACGCGGCGCGCGCCTCGGGCCGATCCGATCCGGGCCGCGTTCTGGGTGTGGGGGAGCTGGCTGGTCGTGACCGGGCTGGTCTTCAGCCTGATGCAGGGGATCTTCCATGCTTACTACACCGTGGCGTTGGCGCCGGCCATCGCCGCCTTGGTGGGCATGGGGGTGGCCATGCTGTGGGAGCGGCGGGCGTACCGGCTGCTCGCCGTGATCACTGCGGGGACGGCCGTGTGGTCCTACTTCCTGTTGTCGCGCAGCGCTGACTGGAACTCGTGGCTGGGCGTCGCCGTGTTGGCGGCCGGTTTGGGAGCGGCGCTGGCGATGCTCTTCGCGCGCCGGGCCGTGGTGATCGTCACCGTCGCGGTGGTGGCGTGCGTCGCCTGCCTGGCAGGGCCTGCGGCGTACGCGGTGGACACGGCCTCGTCGGCGCACACCGGAGCCATTCCGACGGCAGGACCTTCGACCGGCGGGTTCGGAAGGCCGGGCGGCGGCGGGTTCCAACGTCCGGGGGGAGGGTTCCGGCGGTCTGACGGTGGCCAGGCGGCCGGTCAGCCTCCCGCTGGTGACGGTGGTCAGTCAGCCCAACAGCCGTCGGGTACGGGGCAGGGCCAAGGTTCCGGGGGAACCGCCCAGGGCGGAACGGGTCAAGGTGGAACGGGTCAAGGTGGGACTGGTCCGGGAGGTTTTGGCCCTGTCTCTTATACACATCGGAGGCTGCCGCCTATACACATGGATGG